>CAZQCR010000053.1:0-15451 GCA_964591745.1 uncultured Anaerolineaceae bacterium | reverse complement strand
TCAAGGAGATGATGGAGCAGCCAGAGGCGCTTTCCGACACGATCCGAAGCCTCGTCACCTTCGACCCGCCGGAGCTGCACCTCGATGACCTCGGGGCGGCCGCACCCGAGCTGGCGCGAATCCGCCGCGTGGTTCTGCTGGGGATGGGGACATCGCTGCATGCGGCCATGGTTGGCCGGCGTTACTTCGAAGAGCTCGCCGGCGTACCCGCCGAAGCCGACAACGCCAGCGAGTTTCGCTACCGCAACCCGATCCTCGACCGCGAGACGCTCGTCGTCTCCGTCAGCCAGTCCGGCGAGACCGTCGATGTCCTGGAAGCCATGACGATCGCAAGGGCGGCGAGAGCACTCCAGGTCACGATCTGCAACACGGAGGGGGCGCAGACGGTGCGGGTCGCCGATGGCGCCGTCTACACGCGGGCCGGCCTTGAACGCTGCGTGGCCAGCACCAAGTGCTTTGTGACGGCGATGGCCGCGCTCTATGCCCTCGCCCTCGGGCTCGGCAGGGCTCGCGGAACGGTCAGCGACGACGAGCTGACGGCGCGCATCGGCGACCTCGCGAAGCTGCCAGACGCCGTTGCACGCGTGCTGGCTGACCCGAAGCCCTACATCAGCCTCGCCAGCCACTTCGCGCGGGCCGAGCACATGCTCTTCCTCGGACGGGGACTGGCGTTCCCGGTGGCGATGGAGGGGGCATTGAAAATGAAGGAGATCAGCTACATCCACGCCGAGGGCTATGCCGCGGGCGAGATGAAGCACGGGCCGATCGCCCTGATCGATGGGGCGTTCCCGACGGTAGCGGTGGCGACGCGCCACGCCCTCCACGCGAAGATCGTCTCGAACATCGAACAGATCCAGGCACGGGGTGGCGAAGTGCTCGCGATCATCACTGATGGCGACCGCGAAGTGGCGAAGTTGGCGCAGCACAGCATCGCCCTCCCAGATGTCGCGCCACTCCTCGAACCGATCGTCGCGAGCGTCCCCCTCCAGTGCCTTTCGTACTATGTCGCCGTCCACCGCGGCTGCGATGTCGACCAGCCGCGGAACCTCGCGAAGACGGTAACCGTCGAATGATCAACGTTACGTCAGGCGTTTCTTCCGCGTCCCAAGGATCGGGTATAATCCCGGAAGCCATCGGCTGAACCTATCTGGTGCCTCGGAGGTATAGCGCACGTGATTAGCATGAGCCGGTCTGTTGTTTGGTTCGCGGAGGTTGGACGCGACGACCTCGGCCTCGTTGGTGGCAAAGGCGCCAACCTCGGTGAGCTCACCCGAGCCGGTATCCCCGTCCCCCCGGGTTTCGTGGTGACAGCCGATACGTACTTCCACTTCATCGCCAAGAACGGCCTTGAACCGGCCATGAAGAAGGACCTCTTCGGGCTGAACGTCCACGATTCAACGCAACTGAACGAACGGGCGGCCCGCATTCGCCAGCGCATCATCGACGCGCAGATGCCAGCCGACATCGCCGCGGACATCCGTCTCGCTTACCGCGAACTGGGTGAAGGGGCGGTCGCCGTGCGCTCCTCCGCCACCGCCGAAGATCTGCCGGAGGCAAGCTTCGCCGGCCAGCAGAGCACCTTCCTGAACGTCATGGGAGAAGAGAACGTGGTCCGCGCCGTCCAGGCGTGCTGGGCCTCCCTGTATGAAGGGCGCGCCATCTTCTATCGCGAGGAAGCGGGCTATGACCATCTGAAGGTCGGCCTGGCGGTGCCTGTACAGCGGATGGTGCAATCCGAGAAGTCGGGCGTGATGTTTACAGTGGAGCCGGTCACCTCGGATTCCACGAAGATCGTGATCGAGGCCGTCTACGGGTTGGGCGAAGGCATCGTCTCCGGCGAGATCTCGCCAGACCTTTACATGGTGCAAAAGGAATCGCTGCGCATTCTCGATGCGACGATCGTCCCTCAACACCGGATGTTCGCACGGTCGGCCACATCAGATGGGGCGCACGAGGGCGCGAACGCCTGGATCCCGGTCGCGGTTGAACTGGCGGAGCAGCAGAAGCTCACCTCAGACGAGATCCGCGAGTTGGCGCGCATCGGCCGCGATGTCGAGGCTCACTACGGAGGCCCCCAGGACATTGAGTGGGCCTACGAGCACGGCAAGTTCTTCCTCACGCAGGCGCGTCCCGTGACGACACTCCGGGCGGGCGGCCAGGATGTGGATGACAGTATCGAAGAGCCGGCCCCGATCCTCCTTTCGGGCCAGCCGGCCAGCCCGGGCGTTGGCTTCGGGCCAGTCCGGATCGTCCACGACCCGCACAACATCGACATCGTGAAGCAGGGGGATGTCCTCGTCGCGGAGATGACGACACCCGACTTCGTGCCGGCGATGAAACGCGCTTCAGCGATCATCACGGAACGCGGCGGGCGCACCTGCCACGCGGCGATCGTCAGCCGCGAACTGGGGATCCCCTGCGTGGTCGGCGTCGGGTCGGCGACAACGAAGCTCGCGGTCGGCCGCGAGGTGACCGTGGACGGCGCGAAAGGGAACGTCCACGAGGGCCGTGCGGAGGTGCGGATGGCCTGGGCGAAAGCCCAGGAAGAGAAGTACTCGAAAGCCGTCGCACTGAAAACGACGACGAAGCTTTACGTGAACCTCGCCGAACCCGAGCTGGCCGAGCGCGTTGCGGCGCGTCACGTCGATGGCGTCGGCCTCCTGCGGGCCGAATTCATCGTCGCCCAGATCGGTGTTCACCCGCGCCAGTTCATGGCGGAGGGCCGCCCCGAAGAGTACACGCGCCAGCTGGCGGCGGGCATTCGCGAATTCTGCCGCGCGTTCGCCCCGCGGCCGGTTGTCTACCGGCTCACCGACTTCAAGACGAACGAATACGCCAACCTCCGCGGAGGCGCCGCCCACGAACCCAACGAAGAGAACCCGATGATCGGCTTCCGGGGCGCCAGCCGGTACATCCACGAGCCGGATGTCTTCAAGCTCGAACTCGACGCGATCAAGCAGGTCCGGGCCGAGTACACGAACCTCTACGTGATGGTCCCGTTCGTTCGTACGCCAGCTGAATTGCGGCGCGTGAAGCAGCTGATGGCGGAGCAAGGGCTGGTGCGGAACGAGGAGTTCAAGCTCTGGATGATGGTGGAAGTGCCATCGAACGTGATCATCCTCGATAAGTTCATCGATGTGGGAATCGACGGCATCTCGATAGGCTCGAACGACCTCACGCAGCTCATCCTTGGGGTCGACCGGGACAGCGAGAAGCTGGCGGAGACGTTCGACGAGCGGAACGACGCGGTCATGCTCGCGATTCAGACGGCGGTCACCACGGCCCGCCGCCGCGGCCTCACCGTCGGGATCTGCGGGCAGGCGCCGAGCGTCTACCCGGAGGTGACGGAGAAGCTGGTCGAGTGGGGTTGCACCAGCGTCAGCGTCAGCCCGGACATGATCGACCAGACGCGGGAGATCATCGCGAACGCGGAAGCGAAGCTGGGCCGGGCGCCGAAGGACCTCCCGTCACGCGAATGAGAGTCAGCGAGATCCTCCGGGAGTTGGAAGCGGACGGCTGGCGGTTCCAGGCGGTCCACGGGAGCGAGTGGCGCTTCAAACACGCCAGCAAACCCGGCCGGGTGACGGTGCCCGGGCACCCGGAGAAGGAAGTGGGGGCTGGGAAGCTGCAGAGCATCCGCAGGCAGGCGGGGCTCAGTTCGGAGGGGCGGTGAAGCGGCAAGTCGGAGACTGTCGGCCCCCGCGAAAAGCCAATGTATGGTGTAGAAGCGACACGCGCGTCGCGCTGGGGGCCGACGGAGACCGCCGAGTTGGAGCCCCGCAGTGACGTCATGGGTTGCAGAGGTCTTTGTTCCCGCGTTCTTGTACGGGCCGGAACGGCCTCGCTACGAGCTTCCCACACACCCCCTAATGCAGCGCGGCTACTTTCGCACGAGCTTCACCCGAGACCGGAGTGGAACGCAGGTTGCGGAGGGGCTGAACATGGTATTGGAGTTCAAGGCGGACCATCTCGAAGGGGCCGAAGACGCAGCTCTCTCTGTCGCCAACGAGCTCGCCGAACTAGTCGCGCTGTTCGCTGGCTCACCGCTGATGCCAGCCCGTATAAGGCGCGTAGCGCGTGTCGGCAACAAAGGCGGAATACTCGAACAACACGAGTATTACTACGATGCGGATCACGAGCCTCCCGTGCAGATTGAGGCGAACTTTCCCTATTTAGAAGGGCTGCTCACGAGAGTGTCGACACTTACCGACAACCGCCGAGAGCGAGTTCGGTTAGCAGTCAGGTGGTTCGGGATATCAGTCGCGGCATCGGCCGCAGCTGACGCGTTTCTCGCACTCTGGATCGGTATGGAGGCTATCGGCCCTGTGGTAAACGACCAATTCCATCCTGCCGGCACCACCGCACCATGCGAAGTCTGCAAGAATGCGCTTGGGGTGAAACGCAACCGGACGTTCGCTGGGATGGAGCATGCGATGAAGAAGATAAGTCCAGAGTTGCTCGACAATCGTTCCTTTGCCGACTTGAAAGATCTCCGAGACGACCTCGCGCATGGACTTTCGTCGATTAGCACGGCATTGGAGGAGGCGAGGAGAGTAGTGCTTGAGATGCAGCTCGTGCTTGCGACGAGCTGCCTCACAGCACTCAACGGCCCGCCTGGACTCTTTCGGGCCACTCTGCCGAGGGACTACGAGGAACGTCCCGACGCGCGGGCGTCGATCTTTTCGGACCACGAACTCCTTGACCATCACCCTTATCTCGGCAGTTGGATTGTCGCGAACCGTCAGCCTCAGGATTTTCAGTCCAGATTCGAAGAAGCCACGGGACACTATAGTTGGGGGGAAGGGATGGGCGTCAGCTGGACGCTGAAGACGCGCGACCCGCTGAGGTTGCCGACCCAAAACTACGTTCGATTCCGCCGGGCTGGACGTGACTTCACCCCGGGCGACACCACACTTTCGGGCGATGCGGCACAGATGGTCGAGCAGGCGGACTGGAGGCCAAGAGTTGTCCCTCCCTCGTGGGAGCGCGCAACAAGCCTACTGAATTCCATAACGTGACATCCGGTAGCATGGAGCGGACCTACAATCGCCGCCATGGACCTTCAAGCCGTCCGGCGCCGCCTGGAAGCACAGGAAACGAGGCTAAGTCCGTTCGCCGCAACGACGTCCCAGAGCCGGGGCCGTGGCGTGGCCGAAGAGCCCTCGCCGGTCCGCACGGAGTACCAGCGAGACCGCGACCGGATCCTGCACACGAAGGCGTTCCGGCGGCTGAAACACAAGACACAGGTTTTCATCGCGCCACAGCAGGACCACTTCGTCACGCGGCTCACCCACACCCTGGAAGTTGCCCAGGTGGCCCGCACCATCGCCCGCGCCCTGAACCTGAACGAAGACCTGGCGGAAGCGGCGGCGCTGGGGCACGACATCGGCCACGGGCCGTTCGGCCACGCTGGCGAAGAGGCCCTGGCGGAGTGCCTGCCCGAAGGGTTTCGCCACAACTACCAGTCTGTCCGCGTCCTCGATCGGCTGGAGAACGATGGCCACGGCCTGAACCTCACGTTCGAGGTGCTCGACGCCATCGAGAAGTCGAGCAAGGCGCGGGAGGACATCTTTGCCGAAGGGTGGGGCGTGCCGCTGACGCTCGAAGGCGAAATCGTGAAGACGGCCGACGCCATCGCCTACGTGAACCACGACATCGTCGATGCTATCCGGGCCGGATTGCTCACCGAAGATGACCTGCCGGCCTCTGCCCGCGCCCGGCTCGGGAGAAGCCACGGCGAGCGCCTGAACACGCTGATCTGCGACATCGTCGAATCGAGCTGGGCGGCGAACGGGGAGTCGGGCGCCGAAGCGCGGCCGGTCATCAGCTTCAGCCCGGCGGTCAGAGCAGTGACCAACGAACTGCGCGAGTTCATGTTCAAACGCGTGTACCTTGAGGCGGAGACCCGCCGGGAGGCCGAGCGCGCCAAGCGCGTGGCCATCTTCCTCTTCCAGCACTTCGCCCGGCGGCCGGAACGGATCGAGTCCGGGTTCTGTCTTCCCGGCGACACCGCGGAGCGGCGGGCAGCCGACTACGTGAGCGGCATGACCGACCGGTACGCCATCCGGTTGGCCGACGAACTTGGCTGCCCGGAGGCGGCGGGATGGCCTTCCTGAACTGAACCTTCCCCGATCCTTCCCCGGCCCTTTCCCAGCGCCTTGCCCAACGAACGGGTAGAGCCGGATAATCGAGCAGGTGGCTTCACATTTCCGCGCATGACTGACAGGTTTGGGTCGGACTCAGATGAACCCGTAATCGGTGGGAACTACCCTCCGCCCTCCGACGTTCCCCGCATTGTTACCCGTGGACCGCGCGCTCCGGGGTCGTACCTGGCCGAGGACGACGGACTGGAAGACGACGATGCAGACGGCGACATCGCGGCGCCCTCCTACTTCGACGACGATGCCGACGAGGACGACGCTGGCTACGACTACGACGACAGCTACTACACCGAGGAGGATAGCCCGGGACGTCAGCCGCTCTTCTACGTCTTCGTTATCCTCGCGATGCTCGTCGGCGCGGGCGCCATCTACCTGCTTTACTCCGTCGTCTCGAACGATGACGATGGCGCCGCGCCGGCCGCCGTGGACAACTCCGTGGATGCCGAGGCGCAGATCGTCTCACCCAAGGCCGGGGACCGTTTTAGGGCTGGGACCCCCTTCGACGTTGTCGTCAACGCCACCGCAACGGAAGAGATCGTTAGCTTCGAACTCCGCATCGGCAACGACGTCATCGACTCAGTGCCGGCCGCTCCGCCGGTCAATGGGATCTATACCGCGACCCTCAGAGGAACGTTCGAAAAGCGGGGAGAGTACAGCATCTACGTTCGCGTGATTACCGCCTCCGGCGTCTCCAAGGACACCGCCGTTGTCCGGCTGAGCGCGAACGAGGAGCCCGGCGATCGCCCTGTGCAGATCAAGGGACGCGTCGTTGCGACAGTGAGCGTGCGGGAGGGCCCGAACGAAGGCTCGGCCGCGCTCCAGACCCTCCAGGCGGGCGCCGACGTCACGATCATCGGCCGCACGCGCGATTCGCAGTGGCTGCTGCTGGAGATCGCGGGGACACCAGGCGCCTGGGTCAAGCGCGACGCGATCCAGGAACAGGACTCGCTCGCCCTCCTGCCCTTCCGCGACGCTTCGCCGACGCCGTTTAACACGCCAACGCCCCGCGCTCAGGTCACTCCCACTCCCGGTGCAAGCGTGACGCCCACGGCCGCCGCCGGAAACGTGGACCTCGCCGCAATGAACGCCATCCTCATCGACGGCGGTACGGTTCTCCGGGTGACCATCGGAAACCTCGGGGCCGGGCCCTTCAATGGCAACATCGTCGTCTCGGTGACCGGCGTCGGAGCGGACCCCACAACTCGGGTGTTGGCCGCGAACCTGGGTGCAAACCAGTCCACCACCATTGACTTCAGCCTGGCCCCGCCAGTCACAGGCCAGCGCACGGCGAACGTCAAGGTCGATCCCGAAAACGCCGTGAAGGAAGCGAACGAAGACAACAATGCCGCGAGCTTCGTCGTCTCACCGCCAGCCAGCGTCACCCCCACCACCACCGCGACGACAACATCGACGGGAACCGTCACCGCCACCCTGACCGCCACCGCGACGGAGACGGCGACACCGGTCCCTTCGGTGACGCCGACGCCCGCCGGAAACTGACGCACGACGTAACCGATCACGGATGTTCAGGCTTCGCCCGCGTCATCTGCTGACGCAGGGTGGGGCCATACTATCGGCTCATGAGTGACGCCGTTGAGGAAGTGAAGCGCCGGATCGACCTTGTCGAACACATCGGCCGGGTGACGCGGCTTCAGAAAGCCGGCCGCAACTTTCGCGGCCTCTGTCCCTTCCACACAGAGAAGACCCCATCGTTCTACGTCTTTCCGGACCGCGGAACGTGGCGCTGCTTCGGGAGCTGTGGCGAAGGTGGCGACCTCTTCTCGTTCACCCAGAAACGCGAGAACGTGGACTTCCGCGGGGCTCTGCGCATGCTCGCCGAAGAAGCCGGCGTGCAGCTCTCCACGGAATCCGCGGCGAAGCGCAGCCGGACCGACCACCTCGCCGGCATCATGTCGGCTGCCGTCGACTACTACCAGCGGGCCTTTCGCGAAGAAGGCGGAGCGGCGGCCCGCGAGTATATCCTTCAGAAGCGCCGGCTGAACCAGGAATCCGTCGATGCGTTCCGCATCGGCTGGGCCGAGAACGATTGGCGCCACCTCCGGGACTACCTCCTCGCCCGCGGTTACGAAGAACGGGACGCGGTGGCCGCCGGATTGCTCGTAGAAAGCGAATCCGGTGGACAGCCGTACGACCGCTTCCGGGGCCGCGTCATCATCCCGATCGCGGACGAACGCGGACAGTACGTCGCCATGGGCGGACGCGGGCTGTTGGGCGAAGAACCGAAGTATCTGAACTCACCACAGACCGAACTCTTCGACAAGGGCAGCACGCTCTTCGGCCTCCATCTCGCGGCAGCCGAGATCCGAGCGACCGGGATCGCCGTCGTCGTCGAAGGGTACATGGACGTCATTGGCCCCTGGCAGGCCGGCTTCCGCAACGTCGTCGCAACGATGGGAACGTCGCTCACGGAACATCACGTGGCGCTTCTCAAGCGGCTGGCGAAGCGCGTCGTCCTCGCGATGGACCCGGATGCCGCGGGCATGGCCGCGGCAGAGCGCGCCGGCGCCCTCCTGAGCGGCCTGGATTCGCCCGAAGGTGCGGCTCGCGCCGCCCGTTCCGCCCAGGCCCTGACCGCTGGTACGGAGCTTGACCTGAGGGTAGCACCGCTCCCTCCCGGAAAGGACCCGGACACCGTCGCCCACGAAGACCCGGAGGGCTGGAAACGCGCGATCGCCGAGTCCCTGCCCTACGCCGAGTTCCTCCTGACACGGTTGATGGGCCCGCAACTCGCGGATTCACCGATCGACGCTCGCAGGATGGTCGACCGATTGCGTCCCGTCCTGCTCTCTGTCGTGGACCCGGTAGAGCGGGCGATGTACGTCCAACGGATAGCGCGGCAGCTCGGGATCAACGAGAACGCCGTCCTCGAACGGCTGCGCCAGGGCGCGCCCTCGGGCCGACGCCAGTTCGCCCCACCACCAGAACCGGCGACGGAGCGTTCGCAGGAAGAGTGGCTCCTCAGCATCCTTCTCCGTCATCCGTCCCTCCGGCAGGACTTCGGGAATCTCCCGGAGCACCTTTTCTCGCACTCCATCGACCGCGAAGTGTACCGGCGGTGGGCCCACGCCACGGCAAGCGAAGCGGGGGCGGAACCGGACCCCGAAGTGACTGCGCGGACAAGCGAACTGGCGAACCGCCGCACGCCGGTGTTCACGGAGGTGCAGGCCGCGACCGTGGCCCGCGAGAAGATTCGTGAGATAAGCCGCGAACGGATCATCCTCCACCAGGCGGCCATCACGGAGCAGGTGGCGGAGGCCGAAAAGAGCGTCGGCGCCCGCGCCCTCGCCCGCCTCGGCGCGGATGTCTGGCGGGGCCTCATGCCCTCAGTCGAACAACGGGACATGGCCGAAACGATCATCGAAGCTCAACAGCTCGGCGTGAGCATCCACCGCCGAGAGGAACCCGGCCGATTGTGAGAAGTTCGTGTGAAACGGGCAGTAAATGGTCCTGTAGTGGTTTTACCTACTTGACCCCGTCTGTCCACCCTATAAAGCTACGCACAGCCAGCCTTGCGCTGGCAAAAAAAGCGGGAGGTGCCTAGTGAGTAGGCTCCGGACGCTCCTCGTACTTGGTGGCCTGGCCGCCGTCGCAGTCGTCACATGGGCTGCGCCGGTTCTGGTCGTCACCTGGTAAAGGGGCACAACTAAAAGAGAGCGGGCGGCAACGCCCGCTCTCTGCCAGTTAACTCGCAACGCGCTCCTGGGCGGCATCGGGCTTCCTCCAGCCCGGCAGGTAGAGCGGCCGCCGGTGGGCTCCCACTTCCTCGGTCTTCCACTCCCCAAACGAGGCCTCGAACGCCTCGATCACCCTGGGGTCGAACTGCGTGCCGGCGCAGCGGAGGATCTCTGCGAACGCGGCGTCGGGCGTCTGCCCCTTGCGATACGGACGGTCCGAAATGATCGCGTCGTAGGTGTCACAAAGCGCGAAGATTCGCGCGCCGAGGGGGATGTTCTCCGCCTTCAACTTCCGCGGGTAGCCGTCCCCGTCCCAGCGCTCGTGGTGCGCGAGAACGATCTTCGCCGTCGGCCGCAGGTACGGGACCTGGGCGAGGATCTTGTATCCCATCGCCGAATGGCGCCGCATGAACTCCCACTCCTCCTCTGTCAGCTTCCCCGGCTTGAGGAGGATGTTGTCCGGAACTCCGATCTTCCCGACGTCGTGCATCAGTGCGCCGCGATAGATCGTCGCCAGCTCCTGGTCATCCGTAATGCCCAGGAGCTTCGCAATATCCAGCGAGTGCGTCGCCACGCGTACCGAATGCCCCTTCGTCTCCTGGTCGCGGACGTCGAGCGCCGCCACCAGCGATTCCAGCGTCCCCGTGTATGCGCTGCTCAACTCGTCGGTCATCGAACGGATCTCCACGTAGGCGCCCTGGAGACGCTGGTTCGACTTTTCAAGGCGGAGGACGTTTTCGCGCGTCTTGTCCATTACCTGCTTCATCGAGTAGCGGCTGACGATCAGCGGCACGGCGAGGACCACGACGCCGACGATGCCCAGCACCTCGTACGAGAACGCGAGCCCTCCGCCGATGATTCCGAGGGCGACCTGGTGCGCCCAGAGCCACATGAAGTTCGCGCGGTAGACCTCGACGATCGAACGGCGGGACGTCAACGACATCACCCCGGCGACAGCGACGCTGCCCACGGCGTAAATGCAGGCGCCCGCCGCCACGCCCGTGATCAAGACGAGCGCAGGATGGACCGACACCAGGCGGTCGTGGACCGAAAGGAGAAGGACGGCGGCCACGAACGCTCCGAGGTTCACCTGCCCAAAGTTGAAGGCGAGCCGTTGCGTCTCCCGGCGTGAGAAGCAAAGCCACGCCGTCAGACCGATCGCCGTCGCCGCCAGGGCCGCACCGGCCGGGCCGAACGAGACGGCGGCGAGGACAAGTCCCGCCTGGCTGATCGAGGCGCGGCCTTCCTGGTAGAGCTTCACGGCGAGCGCCTCCGCCGAGGCCGTCAACCCGACCACGATCAGCAAACCAACCGGATCGTGAATCGGACCGACGTAAAAGGCGAGCGTGAACGCAACCGCACCCAGCGCGAAAACGCACGCTATGTAGAAGTCTGCTCTCGGATTCCCACGACGGTGTAACGGCATGACGTTAGGTTTATCGACGGTTACAGCCACGGCTGAAAGGGTAATTAGGGTTTCGGGCACATCTATTTGCAGAAGTTCCGACCGCCAACCCGTCGGACTCGCAACCGCCGAGCCGACTCCAGCGACACGCGGCACACCGCGATGGCCCGCGACGGACGGACTCCGTACACTGCCGGCCATGCCAGGTCCGCTCAACGGAATCCGCGTTCTCGACTTCAGCCGCTACCAGCAGGGCCCGTACGCCACCGTCATGCTCGGGGACATGGGCGCGGAGATCATCAAGGTTGAGGAACCGAGTGGCGACTACGGCCGCCGGATGTGGAGGGACCTGGACGGATTCAGCGGCTTCTGGGAAGCGCTGAACCGGGGCAAGAAGTCCGTCTGCCTGGACCTGCGGAAGCCCGAGGCTGCGGCCGCCGCACTGGAGCTGGGCGCCACCTGCGACGTGGTCATCGAGAACTTCCGGCCCGGCACGATGGAGCGCTGGGGCCTGGGGTACGAAGCGTTCCGCGCCCGCAACCCGCGGATCATCTATGGTCAGGCCACCGGTTGGGGCACCAGGGGCCCACTGGCGAGCCATCCTTCGTTCGACCAGATCGCCCAGGCTGCCAGCGGCTTCGCGCGGCAGGCCGGTGGTGGGCCCGGGACACGCCCGGAGATCCCGGTCCCCGGCATCGCCGACCAGACGGGCGCGATGAACCTCGCCTTTGGGATCGTGACGGCGCTCTACGCTCGGGAGCGAACGGGCCTCGGCCAGAAGGTGGAAGTCTCGCTCCTCGGCAGCCAGCTCGCCCTCCAGGCGCCGGAGCTTCAACACTCGATGCATATCGGCGAGGAGCGGCCGCGCACCTTCCGGGCATCGGCGAGTGTGGGCCACTACCAGTGCAGCGACGGCGAATGGGTGATGATCGTGGGCATCGACCAGAAGTTCTGGCCGCGGATGCTCCAGGCCCTCGGCCTCGAAGAGCTGGATAAGGATGAACGCTTCGCCCGGGGCTGGGGTCGCTACAGCAACCGCGATGTGCTCGAACCGCTGATCGAGGCGGCGTTTCTCTCCCAACCGGCCGCTCACTGGATCGAGCGGCTGCGGGAAGCCGGCCACCCGGCCGCCATCGTCCAGGGCTACCAGGATGTCGCGAACGACGAGCAGGTACTGGCGAACGACTACATCGTCGAGCAGGACCACCCGCGTTTCGGCCCGCAGAAGGTCGTCGGGCTGCACGTCCAGCTCAGCGAGACGCCGGGCGAGGTAGGCGCGCCCGCGCCGGAACTCGGCGCCGACACGGCGAGTGTCCTGCGGGCGGCTGGCTTCAGCGACGAACGTATCGCCGCCCTCGCCGCCGAGGGCGCCATCGCCCTGGGCGAGTAGGCCTCCCTGCCCCAGCGTGGACAATCGGCGTATCCTCGTGTTGGATGGCTACGAACTCGGCGTTGTGGGCCGAGTCGCCGGAGGGTTTCGCGAAATGACCGGGCCGAGAATCACGACGCTGGCGTTGGCCGGCCTGGCGATCGGCGCCGTCGTCGCATCGACGCTGCTTCTCAGCCGAGGCTCCTCCGAAGGGGCCATCGCCCAGGACGGCGGGTTGGAAGGGCTGCCGCCACCCGAGGGCATGTCGCCACCGAAGGCGATGTCGGCCCCGGACGGGTCGCCTCTTGAGCCGCCAATCTGGATTGCGGTACCCGGGCCGGTAATCCCCGAGGGGCTGTCGCCACTCGAGCTGTCGTTTTACCCAGGTCCGAACCCGTACCCGCCTACCTATATCCCGAGGCAGAAGGCCATTGGGCAGCTCCCCGAATCGTTCCACGTCGAGGTTTCCGAGCATCCCAGCTTCGCCGGCATCTACATCGACGACGACGCCGTTCTGGTCATCCGCGCTACCGGCAATCACGATGACTTCCAGGCAATCTTCGATCGATACGCCGCTCCGGACCGCATATTCGTGATGCGGGAGGCAGAGTATACGCAGGCGGAGCTTGAACTGTGGCAAGCCCGGGTCGGAGCGGACATGGATGACCTTCGAAGCGACGGAATCCTCATCACGCAAGCAGGGGTTGATCCGATCAGCAACCGCCTCCTCATCAAGGTTTCCGACCTGACCGACCAAAAGGCGACTCTGCTGGTAGATCGGTATGGAGGCCCGCGAGTCAAAGTAGTCCCGGGCGTTCTGTATCATTTCAACGCCGATCTACCTCCACCGGATATCACGGCGCCGCCCGTTGCCCTGCCCGCCGGGTTGACTTCGCCTATCGGTGGTCCGCGATAGCCGGGCCGAGCGCGCCAGCGAAGGCGAAGCCGAGCGTGCGCAACGCTTCGGTGAGGGCGCCCTGGTCGCCTTCCTCCGCGCTGCCGGCGAGGACACGGGCCGCCGCTTCGTCCAGCAGGCGAATGGCAGCGCCGGTATCCATATCGTCGTCCATGGCGGCGGCGAAGGCCTGCCAGGTGGCGTTGGCGCGAGAACTGGCGGCGCCGGGCGTGGCCGCGGCCTTCAACCGGGCGTAGCGCTCCCCGACGGCGTCCAGGTCCGCGTCGTGGAAGTTCACGTCGTCGCGATAGCGATGGCCGAGAAGATACATGCGCAGGTGGTCCGGCTCGACCCGCTCCATCAGGTGGCGGGCGAAGACGAGGGTTTCCGGCTTCGACTTCGCCATCTTCTGGCCGTCCGACTGGAGCATACCGTTGTGCATCCAGAAGCCCGCGAACGGGGACTGGCCGGTGAAGCACTCCGCCTGGGCGATCTCGTTCGTGTGGTGCGGGTAGACGAGGTCTGAACCTCCGCCGTGAATGTCGATCTGCGAGCCGAGGTGGGTGACGGACATGGCCGTGCACTCGATGCTCCAGCCCGGGCGCCCCGGTCCCCACGGGCTGTCCCACCAGGGGTCACCGGGGTCCACCTGCTGCCAGAGCAGGAAGTCGAGCTTGCCGCGCTTCTTGTAGGCGCGTTTCGATTCGGGGTTCTCGAGCTCGCCCAGGCCTTCGAGAGAGACGGCCTTAAGGTCGCCGTAGGGGCCGAAGGTGGTCGCTTCGAAGAAGACGTCGCCATCGACGGCGTAGGCGTGGCCCTGGTCGATGAGCCGTGCCGTCGCCTCGATGATCTGTGGGATGTGGTCGGTGGCGAAGGGGTAAGCATCGGGCCGGAGGACGTTCAGGAGGTCGAGGTCCTTGCGGAACTGGGCGTCGTTCTCGTCCCGGATCTCGGGAATGGGGCGGCCCTGCTCGCGAGAGACACGGATCATGTCGTCGTCGATGTCGGTCACGTTCTGCACGTAGCGAACGGTGTACCCGCTCGCCATCAGGTAGCGCCGGAGGGTATCGAACTGGACGTAGGAGAAGGCGTGCCCGAGATGGGTCACGAAGTACGGCGTGACACCGCAAACGTAGATGCGAACTTCGCCGGGGACCACGGTGTGGAACTCGCGGACCTGGTGGCCCAGCGTGGAATAGAGGCGCAACGTCACTGGCAACCCTCCCGAGCGCCGGGAAAGGGTAGCAGACGGTCCCGGTGGCGTCCGTGGCGGCTCAGGAGAGCACCCCTTCGCCCATGAGCTCGGCGACCTCGTCGTCGCTCATGCCGATGACGCCGGTAAGTACATCGAAGGTATCCGCGCCGAGCTGGTGGGCGGCTTCGTAGTGCGGCGGTCGAACACCGTCGAAGAGCGCGGGGAAGCGGTCGATCGGGTGGGCGGGCGTCTCGCCGGAGGCCTCGGCCATGCCGAAGAACTGCCGGGCGGCGAGCGTGGGGTCGCCATCTACCAGGTCGCTCGCTGTTTGCACAGCGCCGGCGGCGACACCGGCCGACTGGCAGGCGGCCATGACCGCGTACCGGTCCTGTCCCCGCGTCCAATCGGCGAGCAGGGCATCGAGCGCGTCCTGTTCGCGGACGCGGGCGTCGTGCGTGGCAAAACGGACGTCGGAGGCCAGCTCCGGCCGCGCCATCAGGCCGCAGAGCGCTGCCCACTCGGCATCGCCCCGGACGGCGATAGCGACCCAGCGATCCTCCCCGGCCGATGGGTAGATGCCGTGGGGCGCCCAGGCAGCGAACGGGTGGCGGTTGCCCACCGGCTCCGGTTCCACACCATTCGCAAGATGATCGATCAGTGCCGGGCCCATCAACCCGAGGCCGAGTTCGTACTGCGAGAGGTCGACATCGAGGCCCTGCCCGGTTCGCCGC
>CAZQCR010000052.1:0-15602 GCA_964591745.1 uncultured Anaerolineaceae bacterium | reverse complement strand
CTAGGATCCAGGGCTGTCGCGATTCGGAGTCCAGGAGTAGGACCTGTGTGCTCTCTTACCCGTTCTAGAATCTGGCTACGCCCCTCGTCGGCGTCGAACCCGAACGAGCCAGAACGGCTCATGACGATGACTTCCGTGGCGATGCCAAGTACCGACTTGAAGCCCAGGCCGAAATGACCGATTTCGTGCGCGCGCTTCCGGGAAATGTGGGAATGAAGGATCGCGTCGGCGCCGGCGCGGTCGATCGGGCTTCCTTCGTTCGCGCAGTACAGGAACTGTTGAGTCAGCCTAACCTCAATAGCTCCCCTTCCCCCGCTTTCGAGAATGGCGTCAGCCCCGTTCTGAATGAGCTCGAACAGCTGGCGGTGGCCGTATCCGCCATCGACGATCCCCTGTTCGATGCCCGCGTGTTCGGCGATGTCGCTCGGGTTGAGTTCGTACCCGTCGAGGCGTTTTCTGGACTGGTCGGACACAAATTGTCCAAGTGCCGAGCTGGGACCGAGCCATTCGTCGCCCATCGGATACTCCCCATGCTCCCGCCCGCCTCGTGGCCCGTCGGGATAGTGGTTCGCGAGCATACGCGCTGGTGCTTACCGTTACAAAAGCGGGCGCACAAGAGCGGGCGGCGTTAGGCGAGCCCTAGGGACTCTCCCCTCGGACTCTCTCTGCAGGTTCTTAACACTTCCCGGCCGCCGTTCGCACCTTCCCGCCGATCCCCGGTGGTATGATCTCCGTTCCGGGCGCGCCAGGGGGCGTAGACCGCCGGCACGGGGGACAGCATGGTCACCGTCACCTACCAGGACCGTGATCTCGTCGTCAACGGCCTCAGCCTCCACTACCAGGAATGGGGGCCACCCACCGCGCCCGTCATCCTCATGCTCCACGGCTTCGGCGTCTCTGGCCACATGTTCGATGAGTTCGCTGACCGCCTCCAGGACCGCTACCGCCTCATCGCCCTCGACCAGCGCGGCCACGGCGATAGCGCCTGGGCGGAAGACGGTGACTACTCCCGTGATGCGTTCGTGGGCGACATCGAAGCGTTTCGTCTCGCCCTCGGATTGGACCACTTCATCCTCGTCGCCCACAGCATGGGCGGCTTGAACGCCGTCTCCTACACCATCCAGCACCCCGAGGCCGTGAGCGCCCTCGTCCTCGTGGATGTTGGTCCGGAAGCCGCGAAAGAGGGCGTCGACAACATCGTCCGCTTCACCCGCGGCCCGGACGAACTCGAATTCGAAGAGTTCGTCGAAATGGCACACCGCTTCAACCAGCGGAGAACCATGGAGAATATCCGCGAGCGGATGCGTCACCGCCTGAAGCAGATGCCGACCGGCAAGTACACCTGGAAGTTCGATGCTCGCTTCCGCAAGCAGGATAGCGGCCTCCGCATCGGCAACGAGCTTTCCAACGACGAAATGTGGAAGCTCTACCGCGCGCTCCGGCCCCCGACCCTGCTCGTCCGCGGCAACGAAAGCGACGTTCTCACACAGGAGGTCGCCGACCGCTGTGTTCGCGAGATGCAGCGCGCCCGTCTCGTCGTCGTTCCAGGGGCCGGGCACAGCGTCCCCGGCGATAACCCCGACGGCTTCACCGCCGCCGTCCAGGCCTTCCTCGACGACGTCGACGCTGGCGCCTTTGGGCCCGAAGTCGAGGTCAACCTGCCGCCCCTCGCGGACCTCGTGACCGTCCAACAGCGGGCGGAGCGCCGCCGCGCGGGCTCACTCGCGTTGATCGTCTTCGGCGCCGGGGCGCTGGCCGCGTTAACCGGGGCACTCCTGCTCGCCCGCCGTTCGCAGCGGCGCACCGCTGTGGATAACGGCCCGAAAGACGGTGCACCGGACGAACACTCCCGGATGGACGCCTTGCGCCAGCACCTTCCTACGCTCCATGTCGTTGAGGAGCTGGGCGAAGTGGGCCGCCGCGGCACAGACCGTGCCCGCCACCTCCTCGCCGATGTCGACATCGACCATGCCCGCGCCGCCGCCATCGCGGTCGGGGCCCGCACGAAGGCGTTGCCCCATGCGGCCCGCGCGATAGCCCCCGTGCGCAGGCGCCGGTCGCGCAAGGCCCGCGTCGCCCGGGGTGCGTTCATGCTGCTCCTGGCCGGCGCCGGCCGTCGCGGCAAGAAGAAGAAGGCCGGTCTCCGGATGCTCCCGTGGAGATGATCCCCATCGAAGGCGCGTCGCTCGCCGTGTACGAACAGGGCGCTGGTGGCCCTCCCTTCGTCTTCGTCCACGGCCTCGCCTGCGATCGCACCTTCTGGCAGCCGCAGTTCGACGACCTCAGCCGTGACCACCGCTGCGTGGCAATCGATCTGAGGGGCCGCGGCGCATCTCCGGCCGTTGGGCCCTACGACACCACGCAGCAGGCGGACGACGTCGCCGCCGTCATCCGCCTGCTCGGCCTCGGTCCATCAATCATCGTCGGTCATAGCCTTGGCGGGCTTGTCGCCCTCCTGCTCAACGACCGCCACCCGGAACTCGTTCTCGGTATCGCAACCGGCGATTCGCCGATCAGGCAGGCGGGCCTCGGGGCCGAGCGCGCCGTCCAGGCGATCCGGGATGCCGGTACCACCGAGCCGCTCCGGGGCCTCGTTGAAGGCTTCTGGGCCCCGGGCACGTCGGAGCCCCTGAAGGTGCGTGTGCGCGAGGTCATGCTCGGCTGCCCGCCCGAAGTGGCCGCCGGGATGCTCGATGACGCCTCCGTGTTCGCCGATCGCGGCCGCGAACTCCTGAAGGCGGCGGACCAGAAGCCGTTCATGGCCATCTGGGCTGAAAAACCCCTGGGCGACCCCGCGTGGATTCGCGATGTCATGATGTTCGCCCGCCAGGAGCCGATACCCGGGACGGGCCACTTCTTCCAGCTCGAACAGCCAGCCATCACCAGCGCCCTCCTCCGCGCTTTCCTCGACGACGTAGAGCGCGACCCGCGCGTGACCCGGTAACGGCAGCCTCGTTGTTGCTCCGACCATCCGGTCCGCTAACCTGAGGGTAATGACGTCAGGTGTCTCCGCCCGTTCTGGCAGCCGGTCGTCGTCTCCTCCAGCGCTCTTCATCCTCTCCGTCGCAACGCTCGCGGTGAGCATGGTCGTCGCCGTCGCACTCGTAACCAGCGCGGCCTGTGGACCCGGCGGGAACGGCGAACCCTTCACGGCAGTCTCCATCGGCACCGAAACGCCGACCCAAAGCCCGGCTACTCCCACCGCGACTGCTACGGCGACCGTGCCCGCCACAGCACCGGCGACCCATACCCCAACGGTCGCTAGCGGCACAGGCACGCAATCGCCGAACGGTGAGGACACCTCGCCGCTCGTGTCTTGCACCCTCCTCGCGCCGGTCGACCAGAATCGCCGCGTGGCTCGCGACTGCACCCTCGGCGGTGGCGGGCTCACGGGCGAAACCGCCTCCGCCTTCGAACGGATGCGTGCCGACGCAGCGAAGGAGAGCCTGAACCTCGTGATCATCAGTGGCTATCGGAGTTACGACAGCCAGAAAGTGATCTACGACGGCGATGTCGCCGCCTACGGGCCCAATCAGAACGTCAGCGCCAAGCCCGGCCACAGCGAACACCAGCTCGGCACGACGATCGACCTCAACCAGATCGATGAATCATTCGGCGATACGCCCGAAGGCAAATGGGTGGCAAAGAACTCCGTGAAGTACGGCTTCGTCCTGAGCTACCCGGCCGGTCGCGAAGGCCAGACCGGCTACGCCTACGAGCCCTGGCACTTCCGGTACATCGGCCCCGAAATGGCCGCTGCCTATGCTGCCGGCGGAACCACCCTGAATCGCTTTCTCCCGGATCGGTAGCCGCCGGCCGCCCGGCCGCCCTCCCTCGTATCGTGCGCCTTCGCGTCTTTGTGGTTCGTCCGTCCGGTTCCAGCGCCCGCTCTGCTACACTCGCCCGCGAAAATCCAATGCCGCGGAGGCGAAACCTTGTCCTACGAATCCACCACTGAAGAGCTCCTCGTCACCTTTAGCGAGAGCATTCTCACCATCACCCTCAACCGCCCTGACCGCATGAACGCGATCAGCGGCCCCATGCTCGGCGAACTTTCCCGCGTCCTCATGCAGGCCAACATCGACCCCGATGTCCGTTGCGTGATCATGACTGGCAACGGCCGTGGCTTCTGCGCCGGGCTCGACCTCAAGGACCAGATGGGCGGCAACGGCGTCGGCGCGGGCCGTCGCGGCTATCAGCTTTTCGACCTGCACAACAGCCCGCCGATCGTCATCAACCGGATGGACAAGCCCATGATCTGCGCCCTCAACGGCGCCGCCGCAGGCTACGGCATGGATATGGCCCTCGGCTGCGACATCCGCATCGCCAGCGAAAACGCCAAGATGGGCGCCGTCTTCGCCAAGCGCGGCGTTCTCCCCGAATCCGGCGGCTGCTGGTACCTTCCTCGCCTCCTCGGTTGGGCCAAGGCCGCCGAAGTCGCCTTTATGGGCGACGTCCTCGATGCGAAGAAGTCGCTCGAACTCGGCCTGGTCAACAAGGTGGTCCCCCACGACGATCTGATGGCCGAGACGATGAAGATGGCCCGCCAGATCGCCAAAAACGCCCCCCTCAGCGTGCAGACGACCAAGCGGATGATGCGCCTCGGCATGGAAGAGAACTTCGAAACCGCCGTCGATCACATCTACCTTCAGCTCCTCCCCCTCTTCGCCTCCGACGACTTCAAGGAAGGCCTCGCCTCCTTCGCCGAACGCCGCGAACCCTCCTTCAAAGGCCGCTAAGCGGCCGAACAGTCCCATTGAAACGCAAAGGGACAAAGAGAGGCAAAGGAGATTGTCGTCGGGGAGCCGAGCCATGAAACAAATCGGCTCTCCCACGACGTCATCGGGGCGGCCATCGAGGTTCACCGGACGCTGGGGCCTGGATTCTTGGAGTCTGCCTATGAACTCGCCCTCGTTGCGGAACTGGCTATTCGTAGGATTCCCTTCGCCAGGCAAGTTGCGGTCGATCTTGAGTACAAAGGAGCCGCGATCGGCCAGGTTCGACTCGATCTTCTGGTTGGCGGGTCGTTGATCGTCGAGCTGAAAGCGGTTGAGGCTATTCTTCCCATCCACCTCGCCCAGCTCCGATCCTACGTGAAGGCGGTCGGCGCGGACCTGGGATTGATAATCAACTTCAATACCCTCCGGCTGGCGGAGGGTGTCAAACGCGTGCTTCCCGGCTCATGAAGCGCTCCCTCGAGGTCTTTGCATCTTTGCGTTTCAAGAACCGCCGGCGGCGCGGATTTCTGGCAGCGCCTCCGGGATCTCCGTCACCGGCTGGGTGGCGCCGGAGACCGTGATGTCGAAGAGGTCGCCCCAGGCCGCTTCGTAGTAGTCGCCCGGCCCCTCGTCCTCAGCCTCCCAGATGAGCACCACCTGTGGCTGGTCCTGCGGCGCGTTCACCCAGTATTCGCCCAGCACCGTCGCCTGGTGGGGGTGCTCGAACGTCTTCCGCCGTTCGAACGCCGCCAGCCCCTGCAGGACGTTCGTCCCCGCCTTGAACTTCAGGTACGCAACATAGAGACCCATGCCAGTATTGAACGCGCTCCGCCCCACCTCCCGCAACCCCGACCACTCCCGTCTAGCGTCTCCCGTCTCTCGTCTACCCTATCGCTCCCCGCTCCCGCAGGCGGTCCAGGTCCTCCCAGCTGTACCCTGCCTCCAGCAGCACCTCTTCGGTGTGCTGCCCGAGTTCCGGCGCCGTGATCCCCGGCTCCGCCGGGGTCTCGCTCATCGCGATGGGATTACCGACGATGCTCATCGGCCCCCATTCCGGGTGGACCACCCGTCGCAGATAGCCGTTGGCGTACGCCTGTTCGTACTCCGCTATCGCACGGTAGTCATTCACCGGTGCGAAGCGCTGTTTCTCAGCGCCGAGCCGCTCCACCCACTCGGCCGTCGGGCGCTGCTGGAAGATCGGCTCGATCACGCCGAACAGCTCCTTCAGGTTCGCGGCCAAACCGGCAGCCGAGTTGAAGCGCGCGTCGCTCGTCAGTTCCGGGTGTCCCAGCGCACGGAAGAAGCCCGGCCGTTCGCGCTCCGTCAACCCGGCGATCACCAGGTGCCCGTCTTTCGTCTCAAACACCCGGTAGACCGCCGGCAGGAAGGCGTGTCCCCGGTTCGACCGTTCGCTGTTGCGGCCGCCGATGAGCGTGAACGAAAGCTCGCTCGCCTGCTGCCAGATCTGGCCGCCGAGCAGCGACCCGTCGACGCGCTGCCCGATTCCCGTCCGCTCCCGGTAGAAGAGGGCCGCCAGGATGCCCGCGACCATCGTCATCCCGCCGGCGCTATCCGCGATCACCGCCCCAACAGGCGTCGGGAACTCACCGTCTTGCCCCGTCGTGCTGATCAGCCCACCTACGGCCTGGCCGACGAGGTCGACGCCCTTCCGGAACCCATCTGGCCCGAGTGGTCCCAGCCCGGACCCCGTGGCGTAGATCACGCGCGGATTGATCGCCGCGCACACCTCGTAGCCCAGCCCCAACCGATCCATGACGCCGGGCGCGAAGCCGCTCACCACCACATCAGCGGTCTCCACCAGCTTCAGCGCTATCTCCAGCCCGGCCGGCGCCGTCACGTCCAGCGCGAGGCTGCGCTTCCCCCGGTTACAGGCGAAGAAGTATGCGCTCCTCCTGTCGGTCGGCGATATCGGGATCAGACGGGAAAGGTCGCCGAAGTCCTTCCGTTCGATCTTCACCACATCCGCCCCGAGGTCGGCCAGCATTGCCCCGCATTGCGGCCCCTGGACCACGATCGAGAAGTCGAGAACCCGGATTCCGTCGAGTGCACCTGCCATGCCGCGAACGGTATTGCGGCGGCCACGCAAGGTGCAAGGAGACGATGAACCACAAAGGCACCAAGAACACGAAGGCTCAAGAAGGGTGGCTCTTTGTGGTCTTCGTGTCTTTGTGGTTCACGCTCCGCGCGTTTAGCCGCGCCACCCCGTAAACTGCCGAACAAATGTACGTAATCGGCACCGCGGGCCACGTCGACCACGGTAAGAGCACGCTCGTCCGCGCCCTCACCGGCATCGACCCTGACCGCCTCCGCGAGGAGAAGGAGCGCGGCCTTACCATCGATCTCGGCTTCGCCTGGCTCACCCTCCCTTCTGGCCGCGAAGTCAGCATCGTCGATGTCCCCGGCCACGAGCGCTTCATCAAGAACATGCTCGCCGGCGCGGGCGGCGTCGACCTCGCACTCCTCGTTGTCGCCGCCGATGAAGGCCCCATGCCCCAGACCCGCGAACATCTCGCCATCCTCGATCTCCTCGACGTCCCTTCCGGCATCGTCGTGATCACGAAGTGCGACGCCGTCGAGGACGACTACATCGACCTCGTCGAAGCGGACCTTGAGGATGTCCTGGCAGGCACCCGCCTGGCCGGTGCGCCCATGGTCCGCACCTCCGCCACGACCCGGACCGGCCTTGAGGAGCTGATGGCCGCCATCGACCTCGCCCTCGAGACGACGCCCACGAAGCGCGACCTCGGCCGCCCGCGCTTGCCGATAGACCGCGCCTTCACCATCCAGGGCTTCGGTGCGGTGGTAACTGGCACGCTCGTCGATGGCGCCTTTGAAGCCGGTCAGGAAGTCGAGATCCAGCCCGGCAAGCTGAAAGCGCGTATTCGCGGCCTGCAGCGACATAAGACGAAGGTCGGCCGCCTCGAGCCGGGGACGCGCGCCGCCGTCAACCTCAGCGGCATTCACGTCGAAGACCTTTCGCGTGGGATGGTCCTCGCCCTGCCGGGCGCACTCCAGCCTGTGCACGCTGTCGATGTCCGTCTCCGCGCAACCACCCTCCTCGCCCACCCGCTCGCACACGATGCCGGCGTGACGTTTCTTTCCGCCACCTCTGAATCCGAAGCCAAGCTCCGGCTTCTCGACCGCGACGTGCTTCTCCCCGGCGAAGAGGCCTGGGCCCAGGTCGTTCTCGATCAATCCGTGGCCGTCGCGCGTGGTGACCACTGCATCATTCGCACGCCTAACGAGACGGTAGGAGGCGGCATGATCGTGGCCATCAACCCGCGCCGCCATCGCCGTAACCACGCACCGACCCTGGACGCGCTCGCCCTCCAGCTCGCGGGCTCACCGGCGGACCGCCTCCTGGACCGTCTGCTCGCGGCCCCGATCTCCCACGCGGAAGTGGCGAAGGCGCTTGGCCTGGAATCGGGCCCCGCTGAAGCCGCCATCGCCGAATTGCTGGCAGCCGGCACGGCCAGCGAAGTCGCCGGGCGCCTGTTCGCCCGCGCCTGGCTCGATTCCGCCGCTGGCCGCGCCGCCGAATCGACGGCGCAGTTCCTCGCCGCGAACCCCTTGCGCACGGCCGCCCCTCGCGAACACGTTCGCAGCACAGCGAAAGTGGAGCCACCACTCTTCGATACCGTCGTAGCACACGCCGCGGATTCCGGGCGCCTCGAAGAGCGCGCCGCGGGCCTCGCCCCTCCCGGCTATGAGGTGGCCCTCTCCGACCGGCAACAGGCCCTGGTCGATGGTTTCCTGGCCGCCATCCGTTCCGGCGGCTATGCGCCCCCCACCGAGGGCCTCCCGGATGCCGCCCTCCTCGGCTACCTCTCCGAACGTGGCCTCATCGAGGACACCGGCTTCGGCGTCGTTTACGACCCCGCCGTCTACCGCGAAATGGTCGCTCGCGTCCGCGAACACGCCGCGGTCAGCGGCACGATCAGCCTCGCGGAGGTCCGCGACCTCTTCGGCACCAGCCGGAAGTACGCGCAGGCCCTCCTCGAACACCTGGACAACCTTCGCCTCACCCGGCGAGTCGGCGACGTCCGCGTCTTTCGCGGTGGCCCGGAGCAAGCGTCATGACGCTTCGCATGGAAGCCGTCGCCTCCCAGCTTCCCGGCGTCATCGCCGCCTACCGGGACGGCCTGGCCGCGTTGGATGCAGGCCTTGCGATGGCCGCCGAAGCTTTCGCCAGTTGGGCCGCCAGCCCGTCCGCCAGCGACGCCGCCATCCGCGCCGCCATGGCCGAAGACCCCAGACCGTACGCCGTCTCCTACCGCGAGCCCGTCGGTGCCGTCTTTGACGCTCCCACGCCCGGCCCGGTCACGGTGGTCTCGGCTGACGGCTCCAGCATCGAGCCCGACCGCTTCGCTCCCGTCCAGTGTTACGTCATCAACACCGGGGCCGTCGTCCTGCCCTACGGTGTGCCCGGCGAGGTGGTGCTCCAGAGCACCCCGGTCGTTGGGCCCACCGCCGCGCCCGCCAGCGAAGGCGAAGATAGCGGCGGCGACGATCGCACGGGCAACTGGGGCGTCAATCTCCAGCGCGATGCCCGCGAACTCTTCGCCGGCGCCATCCTCGCCCAGGAACGTACCCTCAACGGACCCGTCGTACTCCTCCTCGATGGGACGCTGTTTCCCTGGGACCTCGATTCGCGCCAGGTCCGCCCGGACGTCCGCGAGGACGCCCGCAAGCGCACGCAGGAGGCGCTCGACCTGGTCGCACTCTGCGGCGATAGCGTGAGCCTCGGCGCCTACATCTCCGCCTCTCGCAGCGGCGAGGTCGTCACCAGCTTGGGCGCCCTCGCGCCCATCGATTCGGGCGTCGCCTGGCCGCCAACCGATGGCCTCTTCTTCCGGCGCACGCTCGGGGATGGCCAGCGTTCGGCCGTCTTCCGGGCGCAAAGCGAACGCGGTTCGCGCGTCGAAAAGCTCTTCAGCCCGGCCCACCAGGTCTGCTTCTTCTACCTCCGCATCGGCGGCGATATCGCCCGTGTAGAACTACCCCACTGGGCGACCTCCGCGGCCCAGGTGGAGCGCCTCCACGCTACCCTCGTGGACCAGTGCCGCCGGGCTGGCGGATACCCGCGCGCCCTCCAGGAGGCGCATGAACAGGCCGTGATCTCCGGCAGCGACCGCCAGCAGTTCAGCCGTCTCCTGGAGAACGCCGCTGGCCGGCAGGGGCTCTTCGCACTCTCTGGCGGCAAACAGATGAGCAAGCGCAGGCGTGCCGTATGAGCGCCACCACCCCGCGCGTAACCGAGGCCTCCGTCCGCTCCTTCGTCTGCGCCTACGAGCGCTACGAAGAGGCGCCGTTCGCCCTCGGCCAGCTCGTCGCCGTGCGCGAAGGCGGGGCGACCGTCGTGGGCGTCGTCGCCGAGATCGAGAGCGGCCCGGAGGATCCCACTCGCCCTCTCCAGCCCCGCGGCGAACCCGGCCAAACCGGCGCCGAGGTGATGGCGGATGAGCCCGGCCTGCGCGAGCTGCTTCGGACGCGTGTCACCGTCGTGAGCTGTGGCTACATCGAGGGCGAAGCGGCCCGAGCGGCCCTCCCGTCTACCCCTCCTCCCCTCCTTGGCGCGGTCGAAGCGGCCACCCACGCCGAGATGGTGCGGATAGCCCACGAAGGTGCGTTCCTCGCTCTCCTCGTCGCCTCTCCGCTCTGCGACGATGGGGTGATCGCGGCAGCGATACGGGCCTCTGCCCGCGCCTTCGAAACCCGTTCCCACGAATACACGGTCACCGCCGGGAAAGAGCTCGCCCGTCTCCTCCGTGCGGACCCGGCCCGGCTCACCAGCATTCTCCGGGGAGTGGCGCCATGAGCGGCGGACAACGGATCGGAACGATCGTCGGCGGTTCGCTCAACAAGGCCCTGGAAGTTCGCCTCGAACCGGGTGCTGCCGCAGGTCTCGGCCAGTACGTCATGACCCCGCTGGGCGATGGCGCGAACCTCGTCGGTATGGTTACCGATATCCTCCTCAAGTCGGCGGAATCGGGCCCCACCGCCTGGCCGCCGCCCCTCGGCGACGACCACGCCTCCGAACTGCTGAGGGCCGTCCTCCAGGACACGGCCGTCTACACCCAGCTCGAGGTCAACCCCTATCTCGAGGTCCGCCCTTCCGGCGAAAACAGCCGGGCTCGGCGTCTGCCCGTGCACTTCGCCCCGGTCTCGCTGGCCGACCAGGCCGTCCTCGATTCCGCCTTCGCTGTCTCCGATGGGGCTCCCGCTTTCCGCCTCGGTGCGCCCCTCGGCATGGAGGACGTGATGGTCCACATCGACCTGGAACGGCTCTGCGAGCGTTCCGCCGGGATCTTCGGCAAGAGCGGCACCGGGAAGACCGTTCTCGCCCTTCAACTGCTCGACGCCATCGTCGCCAACGCCACCATCGCTCCAACCAATCGTGACCGAACCGTGGCGCTCATCTTCGACATGCACAACGACTACGGATGGGACTTGAAGTTCCAGGGCGACGGGGGCGGCGGGCGGCGCTCCCTCAAGCAGCGCCACCCCAGCCAGGTCGCCGTCTATACGCTCGAAGACAACGTTCCCCAGACCGATGGCCGCATCCTGATCGGGACGCGGGACATTACGACGGACGACCTCAGCGTTCTCGCGGGGACTGCCGAGTTCACCGGCCAGGCGATCGAAGCGGCCTTCGAACTGGAACAACGCCTGGGCAAAGAATGGGTCGATGAGATCATGCTCGATGAACCATCGCCCGCCGCCAGACGCAAGATCTGGCGCGATGCGGATGAGCCGGAGGAGGTGAACTGGGCCCGGGCGGCCAGCCGGATCGGGTATGCCTCGGGGAGCGTGGAGAACCTCCGGCGCGGCCTTCGCAAGATCGTCCGGCGGGACTTCGTCCGGTCCGGCGGCGTGCAGTTCTCTGGCGTCATCAACGCCATCGTGCAAACGCTCCAGGGCGGCAAGAGCATCGTTATCCAGTTTGGCCGCCACGGTAGCGACCTGACGAGCTACATGCTTGTCGCCAACATGCTTTCGCGCCGAATCTGGGACGCTTACCGGGACGCGATGGAGAACGCCCAGGGCGAGGCCGCCAAGGAGCCGAACCGGCTCGTCATCGTCATTGAAGAAGCCCACAAATTCGTCGATAAGGCACTGGCCGGACAGACGATTTTCGGCCAGATCGCCCGCGAGCTCCGTAAGTACAACGTCACGCTTCTCATCATCGACCAGCGGCCCAGCCAGATCGACACGGAGGTACTGAGCCAGGTGGGGACCAAGTTCTGCCTCCAGCTTGATAGCGACGCCGACATCGAGGCGCTGGTCGGTGGCATGCCGGGCCGGGCTGGCCTGCGCTCGGTCATCGCTTCGCTGGAAAGCAAGCGCCAGGCGCTGGTCTTCGGGCACGCCCTCCCGATGCCCGTCGTCGTCCAGCCGCCCGAGCTGACGGCGACGTTCGCACCAGGCCAATCGCTTCGCGCCCGTCTCGGCGCTACGGAGGCAGCGCCGAAGCCGCCAGCCTCACCATCGGGCCTCTTCGGCTAACCCGGACCCGTCCCCAACGTGCCCCCGCCGCTCACCGCCCCACTCCGCCCCCGCGGCCCAGCCGTACCGCGACCACCCGGGAGCGGTCACCTCAGACAGTTGACCAGCCCGACCGCAGTCACTCCCGCCCACAACCAACCCCCACCTACACGTTCCAGCCGATGAACGGGTCCTCCGTCTCGACTTCCATTGCGCTCAGGAACTTCGCCGTAGCGAAGTAGAACGCCACCAGGATCGTGATCCCCGCCATTCCCGCGTGGTCGTAGTGCTGCGCCAGCGCCTTGTACACCGCGTCCCCCGGGTGGTTGGATACAGCCATGCTGTCCACGTAGGCGCAGAGCGCCTTCTCGTTCTCCGCAAGCACCGCGCTCGCGGCCGGGTCACGTGTCGCGTTGACCTGGTCGTCCGTCAGCCCCGCGTCACGGCCAATGCGCACATGCTGATGCCACTCGTAGGCGCTGTTCTGGACGTACGCGGCACGCAGAATCACGATCTCCCGCGTCTTCACATCCAGGCCGCAGTTCGCCCACAGCGGGTTCGCCAGCCGCAGGTAACCGAGCAGAATGCGCGGATTGTTGCCCATCGCTCGGAAGATGTTTGCCGCGCCGGAGCCGTCGCCCGCCGTCGTGTCCCGGTCCAGCCGGTCCCACACGTACTTGAGCTCTTCGGGAAACGTCTCGCGATTCGCGCTCGGAAGTCGGGTCATGGCGGTACCTCTGATCTGGTGCGGTTTCGCGGCAGTGTAGCCGCTCCAGCGGTGACGTGGTGGCGGACGACCTGCCCGCGACGTGCCGGATGCCAGCCGCTTCGCGGGTCGGGAGCCTCAGGCCGCGACCATGGCGGGCGTCTCCAGCATCTCGCAGAACGCGCCGGTCAGGTCCGGGTCGAACTGCGTGCCGGCGTTCTTTCGTATCTCCGCTGTCGCCTGTTCCGTAGTGAGCCCCTTGCGATAAGGCCGATCCGTCGTCATCGCGCTAAAGGCGTCGGCCAGCGTAAAGAGCCGCGTCGGAAGCAAGATCTCCGTGCGCCGCAGCTGCCCCGGGTAGCCGTCGCCGTCCCATCGCTCGTGGTGGTGGCGGACGATGTTCACGACGGTCTCGTGGTCGGTGATTGCCGCCGTGATCGTCGCTCCGATGAGCGGATGCTCTTCCATGGCCGCTCGTTCCTTGTTGGTGAGCGGCCCAGGCTTTCGCAGTATCTCGTCCGGGACCACGATCTTCCCGAGGTCGTGAATCGGACCGCCAACCAGGATCGCGGTCAGCGATTCTTCGGGCAGGCCGAGCGTGCGGGCGAAATCCGCGGCCATCCGCGTAGCGTGGTCGCTGTGCATGCGTGTGTAGCGGTCGCGCCGGTCGATGGCTCGCACCAGGTTTCGGAGCGCCTTCAACGTCGAGATCTGGATCGCCTCGCGGGTCGGTAGGGCCTGGCCAATCGTCATCCGCACCAGGCTCTGGGCCGCGGATTTGTCGAGGATCATCGCATCTTCGGCGGCGGCCACCAGCGTGCCCGGCGTGTCTTCGCTCGCGGGGGTGACGATGCCACAGCTGAGCCGGACGGGAAGCGTGACAGCAGAGCCGTTCACCACATCCAACTCCGCTACCCGGCGAATCACTGGTTCGATAGCGCGCCGGGCTTCGTACTTGTTCAGCCCCGGGAAGAGCACCAGGAATTCGTCCCCGCCGAATCGCCCAAAAATGGCGGGCGGCCGCACGTGCGTCGCCAGGATGGCGGCGACTTCCCGCAGAATCGCGTCGCAGGTACCGACGCCCACGACACCGTTCAGGAGCTTGAAGTTGTCAATGTCCAGGTAGGCCAGAGAGAACGGCTCGTTGCGCTCTGTCGCCCGCTCCAGCCCCGCCACCAGCGCGTCGTCGATATAACGGCGATTGGGAGCGCCGGTGAGCGTATCGGTGTAGGCCAGTTCCCGGTACGCCAGTGCCTGGTGGGCGGCAATCCGGAGCCGCCGCGAATCGAGTGCCTTGTTCAGGACGGGCCAGAGCATGCCCGCATCGAACGGTTTCGAAAGGAAGTCGTCCGCCCCCGCCTTCATCGCTCCTACCGCTGTCGCAACATCGACCCTTCCCGTGACGGCGACCAGTCCCATCCCCGGCTGTCGCTCTCGGATGGCGGCGATCACATCGAGTCCGGAGATGTCAGGAAGCGTGATATCGACAGCGGCCACGTGGAACGCCCCATCCGCCGCGTCCGCGATCGCGTCCGCGCCGAATTGGACGACGTGGACGTGGGCCGCGAGCGGATCGAGCACGCGCTTCGCCAGCCGCCCCAGCAGAGGGTCGTCTTCCACGACGAGCACGTTGAGCCGGCCGTCCGGCGGTTGTGTCGGTGGTCCCATCCCAACTGTTATCGGAACGCTGAGAGCGCGCGGCCAGTGGCATCCGGGTTACAGCTGGGCTCAACGCCGGCTTTCCGCCCGATTTTTCGAATCGGCAACCCAGATCAGCCGAGCGACCTGTGTACCCATCACCACCTCGTGGCCTTCAACTTCCGCCGTGACCGTGCCCCGGTAGGGCGCCAGCGACGTAAGGACGGCGTGATGGCCCGGCCGGATGCCCTCCGCGTCGAAGAACTGGAGCAACTGCTCGTCCTCTTCGAAGACGCGGTCGATCTCAACCGTCGCGCCTTCCGCCACATCCGCAAGTGTCGTCATCGAAAGCCGCCGGGGCTGACCGGATCCGGGGATGGGGTAGCCGAACGGGCTTCGGGTCGGCCGTCCAAGCGTTTCGTAGAGGCCCTGTTCTGTGACGTCTGATATGCCGTGTTCGAGGAGGTGGGCTTCCTCGTAGGCGCGCCACCAATCCACTTTGAGGACGTCTGTGAGCAGGCACTCAGCGAGCCGGTGACGCCGCACCATCTGTTCCGCCCGGTGTGTCCCCTCCGAGGTCAGACGCAGCACCTTGCCGGCGTCCACGGAGACCATCCCATCGCGTTGCAGCCGCTTCAACATACCCGCCACAGAGGGCGGCGTGACCTGGAGCCGATCGGCCAGGCGCACGGCGATAACATCCTGTCCCTCATCGTGCGCCATCCGATAAATGGCCGTGAGGTAGTCATCGGTAGCGACATTCGAGACCTGTTTCGGCATGGCGCGATCGTGCCATGCGCCCGAGTGCTGGGCTATGTGGCCGTCGGCCAGCTCTAAGCGGCGCGCTGCAGCGGATCCGGCGATTGCGGACCCGTTCGCCGCTGTCCGTTTCCGGAGTACGTGCGCAGGCGCAGCCAGGCGACAACGCACGGCGTCAGCGACCCGTTCTGGTCGCAACACGATTCGCAGTGGCTCGCACGCGTTTGCGCCTCGTGGGGACAGGCGTCTTCCAATCCGTTCATGAACGTTCCTCC
>CAZQCR010000051.1:0-15674 GCA_964591745.1 uncultured Anaerolineaceae bacterium | reverse complement strand
ACCCATCACGTTCCCAGTGGAGTTGACCACTCCGGCGACGTCGCCGACCGATCCCCCGCCGACGGACCCGCCGCCAACCGATCCTCCGCCGACGGACCCGCCGCCGACGGACCCACCACCGACCGATCCTCCTCCGACGGACCCACCGCCGACCGAGCCACCGTCCGAGCCACAGCCCGGCGTGCCCGCGGAAGATGAAGACGACGATGCCACGGACGAGGACGACGACGAGTCGGACGAGGACGAGGACGAGGACGAGGATGACTCCGACGAAGACGACTCGGACGCGGACGACGACGCGGACGACGATGACTCGGACGAAGACGACTCGGACGCGGACGACGACGCGGACGACGATGACTCGGACGACGATGACTCGGACGACGAGGACGAGGACGTAACGCCCGCCCCGACGGCCTGACGCACGCCAGACGGCTATTCACCATAAAGCCCGGAGGTCGACAGATCTCCGGGCTTTTATGCGTTCATCCGTGTTCTCGGTTTGTCCCAGGCGGGCCGATCCACACATCCCACTCGGGATGGAAGAGTGTTTACGTTCCGTACACCGGATGGTTACGAAGTGAGCGACTCTGGGTCCTAGGACTGTGCGATGAATGTATTGAGACGGAAACATCCAAGGAGGACCGACCTGTGAATCGCATCACATCGCTCGTAGCCGCCACCCTGACCACCGGAATGGCCGGCGGTATTGTGGCGGCCGTCGTTTCAGCCCAGGGCGTGTTTAGCCCCGGCGGCTCGGCCACAGCAAAGGCGGACGCCTCCGCTGAGTGGACCGCCACGGCGGAAGCAACCGCCACCGCGACAACCGACTGGAAGGCGGCCGCCGCGGCCAAAGCGGAGACAGAAGCCCGTGCCCAGGCCGAAGCCGTCGCGCTGGCCGAGGCGGAGGCCGCGGCGGCCGCGGCCCAGTACGCCGCCGAACTCGAACCGGAAGTCGTCTACGTCGATACGCCCGTGTATGTGACCAGGCGCGTTGTGCTGCCAGCCCCGGCCGCTCCGCCAGCATCGATCTCCCAGAGCGCGCCAACGCCGGCGGCGACGCCCGCGGCCGCCACACCCACGAAGACCGCCACCGGAACCCCGACAAAAACGGCTACGCCAGCGGCCACGCCGACCGTGCCCCCGGCAACGGCCGCCGAAGCGCCACCGGCGCCGCCTACCATTGCCCCCGCTCCGCCCAAACCCGCCACCCCTCGCGCGACCCAGCCTCCACGGCCGCGCGGCGATGACGACGAGGACGAAGAAGACGATGACTAAGTCGAACACCGGGCTCCGCTTCATCATGACGAAGGTGATGACGGTCATGGGCGCTGTCGGCGTCCTCGTCGTCCTCTGGGGCACCTTCGCCGCCACCGGTAGCGTCGCCACCAAAGACAACGACCAGGCCGAGGCCGCCGCCGGTGCACCGGCCGCGGAAGAGGTCGTCGAGCAGGACGGCTACCGCTGGAACCCGAAGACCCAGGACTGGGATCTGATCGAACAGCCTGCCGGCGAAGCTGTCGCGACGGCCGAAGCGGAGGCAGCGCCCGCTGACGAGCAATGGGCGGCGGCGGCCCAGGAACCGGCCGCGCCGGCTGTCCGGCCCGTCGTCTATGTCGAGCGGAAGACCGTGATCTACGTAGACGAGTACGTCTACGCGGACGGGGAAACGGCGCCGCCGCCACCGGACGCCGCACCACCGCCCGCGGCAACGACCACCACGCGGAGCGCGCCGCCCCCGGCCGCACCATCTGGCGGGGGAAGCGCACCATCAGCGCAGCCAGCGGCTCCCGCGCCGCAACCGCAACCGCAGCCCGCGCCAGCGCCGGCCCCCGCGCCCAGGCCCGCCCCGCCGCCACCGCCACCACCGCCCCCGGCCGCGCCACCGAAGCCCAAGCCCGCGCCGCCCCCACCCAAGACCACGACACCGTCCTGATGAAAACGTGGATCGTCATGATCGTTGGCGCCGCCGCCGGGTCCGCGGCGGGCGTCTTCTTCGGCAAAGACCTGGCGATCGCGCTCCTCCCGGAGCCCGGCGCGCACGGGGCCTGGTACGCCTCACGGGCCGCCGGCGTCGCCAGCTACCTCTTCATCTGGCTCGGATTGGTCGGAGGGCTCCTCATGTCCTCCGCCTGGTTCGATGGCCTCATTCACCGCGGACGCCTCCTGGCCATTCACCAGGTCGCGTCTATCGCCGGCATGGCCCTGGGTCTCTTCCACGGCCTCGTTCTTATACCTGATGGGTGGACGCAGTTCGGCTACTGGGACATCCTGGTGCCGTTCGGCTCCTACTATCAGCCGCTTTTGAGCGCGGTTGGTACGCTGACGCTCTACCTCGGCGTGATCGTCTCCGCATCGTTCTGGTTCCGGTCTCACATGGGGGCGAAGGCCTGGCGGATGCTCCACTACAGTTCGTTCCTGGTGTACGCCGGGGCACTCTGGCATGGAATCAACATCGGCACCGACGCCAGCACACCCTGGCTGTTGGGCATCTACGTCACCACCAGCCTGACGATCACCTTCGGCCTGGTCATTCGCGTCACCTACCGGCGCCCGAGCCGGAAGAAAGCGACAGCCACACCCATCCGCACGGCGGCCGCCGCTGAATCCAGCGGGACGCCCGCAAGCGCCTGAGCCGCGGACGTTGTTCGGCATCTGAATCACCGGCGTAGCGGCTCCAACTTCCCCGGGTAGGGGAAGTGCCGCTACGCCGGGAACGCCTCTTCGACGTACCGTTGCACACACCGCATCGCCGCCCACAGACGAGAAACGCCATGTCGCAGCCCTCCGACCTCGAAACAGCTCTCTCCGACATCCTTGATGGCCGGCGGGTGGACCACGGTCCCACCTTCAGCGATGCCCAGGCGCTCGCTCGCATCTCCGCTCGCTGCCGCGGGCTCACGCCGCGAGGCCCGGGCGCCGCCGCAACGGCCCGGATGGAGTCCCGGTTTCTGGATTGCATCGAAGGCAGGACGCGGCGCGGGTCAGCGTGGCTGCCCGCCCTTCCCCGGACCGGGGTGCAGCGCCTGGCAGCTGGCGCGGTGATCATCGCCGGGCTCGGAGGCGGGGCGACCATCGCCGATCCTTCGTCCGCCACCGCCTTCGTCTCTGGGGCCGTGAGTCTCGCTCAGAGCATCGTTGTCAACCTGAACCCGGCAGAAAACGCTGGCGACACCGGACCGGAACCGCCGACTCCGGCGGTGGCGACGGAGAACACGCCAACACGCACGGCGGAGGCCACCACGCCCACCCCCTCGCCGGAACCTACGGAAACCCCTTCGCCAACGGCGACGCCAACGGAGCAACCAGCACCCCCAACCCCGAGAGCGACCGTCGTCGCGCGTGAAGAGCCACCCGCCGCGACAGCGACGAGCGAACCTGCGCCGCCCCCGGCGCCCGAGCCGTCCCCTTCGACTTCCCCATCCCCGACGGCTTCACCCACGCCGAAGGCCACGGTCACGGCCAGCCCCACGCCAACCTCGACCCCAAGCCCGACCGCTCCGCCACCACCGCCGAGAAGAGACGATGACGACGATGACGAAGGGGACGACGATTGAGCGATCGGTCGTTCTTTGCACCGCTGGCGGCGGAACCCTCGGGCCTCTTCGAAGGCCCGTGGCTTACGCTTGCCGCCCGGTCGTCACCGGAAACGGATGAAGCGGACCGCTCGCTGGGCGCCCGCCTGCGGAGACGCGACCCGGTCGCCTGGCAGCAGCTCTTCGCCGCCGAAATGCCCGGCATCTTCCGCTACGCCCGTTCTCGGCTCGGCGACGCGTCGGAAGCCGAAGACGCGACCAGCCACGTCTTCGAAGAAGCCTGGGAGCACGCCGGCTCCTTCCAGGACCAGGGCCTTCCACCGCGTGCCTGGCTCTTCGGGATCGCCCGGAACGTCGTCGGCACCTATCGCCGGCGCTGGCTCCGGCGCCCTCCAATGCTCGCCATCGAAGACCACGACGCGGCGGCACACGACGAACGACTCTCGCCCGACCAGTTCGACCTGGCGGAGGCGATCACTCGCCTTGGCCGAGTGCACGCGGAGGTGGTCACGCTGCGGTTCATCCACGGCCTTTCACTCCAGGAGACCGCCGAATCCCTGGGCGTGACCGTCGATGCGATCAAGGGCCGCCAGGCCCGCGCGCTTACCGAGCTCCGGATCATCCTCGAAGGACCGAAGCGCGAGAAGAGGCAGACGAGCGAGCCTAGTACGTCGAGACGTTGATCTCTTCCATCAGCCCGGTGACGGTGTAGATCACCCGCTCGGCGATGTTCGTGCAGCGGTCCGCGATCCGTTCGAGGTTGTGCGATGTCCAGAGCAGGTAGGTGTTTCTCTGGATGGTCGATGGGTCCGAGACCATCCCCTGGATGGTCTCTTCCTGCACACTGTCGTACAGCCGATCGACCTCGTCGTCCGCCAGGCAGACGCGGCGGGCCAGGACGACGTCCCGTTCCAGGTACGACTTCAGGCTGTCGCGGAGCATCTGAACGCTCCGATCCGCCATGGAAGGGATGTACCCCAACCGCCGGGGGAGCGGCTCATCGCCCAGGAGGATGTTGATTCGGGCGATACCTTCGGCGTGATCGGCGATTCGTTCAAGGTCGGTGACGATATAGAGCATGCTCACGAGGGAGCGCAGGTCGGTGGCCATCGGCTGTTGCGAACCGATCATGAAGATCGCCCGCTCTTCGATGGCGAACCGCTTGGCGTTGATCGTGGCGTCGTCTGCAATCAACTTCTGCGACCAGAGCAAGTCGCCATCTCGGAGGGCGGCCATCGAATCGAGGATGGCCTTCTCCGCCATCGACCCAAGCACGAGAACATCGTCCTGGAGGTCCGTGAGTTCCCGCTGGAAGAGCTCTCGTGTCATCGGTTCCCCTGTCTTAGCCGAAGCGGCCGCTGATGTAGTCTTCAGTTCGCCGGTCCTTCGGCGTCGTGAAGATCTCGGAGGTCGGGCGGTACTCCACGAGGCGCCCGATGCGGTCTTCAGCCGCGAGCATGAAGGCTGTGTAGTCGGAAACGCGCGCGGCTTGCTGCATATTATGGGTGACCGTGACGATCGTATATTGCTGGGCAAGTTCCCGCATCAGGTCCTCGATCTTCAGCGTCGCTATCGGATCCAGGGCCGAACAAGGCTCGTCCATCAGGATGATCTCCGGCTGAACGGCGAGCACGCGGGCAATGCAGAGCCGCTGCTGCTGACCGCCGGAAAGCGCCGTCCCCGGTTGGTCCAGCTTATCCTTCACTTCATCCCAGAGGGCGGCATCGTGCAGCGATTTCTCCACAATCTCGTTGAGCCGTGATTTTCCCCGGACGCCGGCGCGCTTCGGCCCGAACATGATGTTCTCCCGGATCGACATCGGGAACGGGTTGGGCTTCTGGAAGACCATCCCGACGAATCGCCGAAGCTGGACCGGATCAACCCGCCGCTCGTAGATGTTCACTCCATCGAGCGCAATCGTCCCCGAGACCCTCGTGCCGGGAATCAAGTCATTCATGCGGTTGAAGCAGCGCAAGAGCGTGCTCTTGCCGCAGCCAGAAGGCCCGATCAGAGCGGTGATCCCCTTGGCGAAGATGTCCATGGTGATGCCTTCGACCGCGAGTTTGGTTCCATAGGCGACCGCCACATTGTCGAGCCGCAGCGCAACCTCGGATGGCTCGACATCACGGCCGGAGTTCACCGGCCTCGGACTCGGCGGCGCCACGGTCTCCGGGCGTTGCGGCCTCTCAGTGCCCTCAGGTGGAACGGACGGCGTTCGATCGGTCATAAGGTTTCTCACAGGTTACCACTCCCAGAACCGCGTGATTGGAGGCGAAGCCGGAGGATCAACGCCGCGACGTTGAGGACGAGAACAATGGCGAGGAGAACGAGGGCGATGCCCCACTTGCGTTCGTCGGGCATGCGGAGGCCTTCGGTGATTCGGCCATAGAGCTCGAACGAGAGCATCTGCGAGCGTTCATTCCAGACGGCCGAGGGATCGAGACTCACGTTCTTCGCGAGAATCGCGCCGACAACGATGATCGGCGCTGTTTCGCCGGCCGCCCGGCTGACCGCGAGGAGTGTCCCGGTGACGATCCCCTGGATAGCCTGCGGCAACGTGATGAACAGCGTGGTCTGCAACTTGGAAACGCCGAGGGCGAGCGAACCCTCGCGAATCCCTGGTATCACGCCCGAGAGCGCCTCCCGCGAGCTGGTGATGATGATCGCAAGCGCCTGGACGGCGAGCGTGGCGGCGGCGATCCAGAGCGGCTGGCTGATCTTGGTGTCGAGCAGCGGGTCCAGGGTATCGAGAAAGAAGGCGGCGCCAAAGAGCCCGTAGACGATCGACGGGACACCGGCGAGGTTCACAATTGTGAGGTTGATGAAACGGAGGAGCCGGCCGGGGCGGGCATATTCGGAGAGGTAGATCGCCGCCATCACCCCCACCGGCACGGCCATCAGCGCCACCAGGATGAGCGAGTAGATCGTGAAGACGATGACCGGCCAGAACCCGCCTTCGATACCGTCGCGTTCCGGGCCGGAGAAGATGAAGTCGTAATCGATCGCCGGCGCGCCTTCGCGAATGACGTACGCAGTGACGATGATGACGGGGATAATCACCAGGACGGTCGCGAGCCCGAAGAGCCCGAACACGAGGTTCTGGATCAGCCGCTTCTTGCGGTCGGGCGTCGTGATATCGCCGGTTGGGCGGGCAGCGAAGGCGCTCATCGGCTGAACTTCTTTCGCTGGCGCTCGAGCACGAGGTCGGCAATGAGCGTGGTGAAGAGGGTGATGACGAAGAGGACGAAGCCCGTCATGAAGAGCGCGGGTTTGACCAGCGAGGCGTCGCTGGCGTTACCGAAACCGGTGGCGATGGTGGCAGTCATGGTGCGCATGGAGTCGTTGGGGAATTCAGGAACGGCGCTCTTTCCACCACCGAGGATAAGGACGATCATCGTCTCACCGATGGCCCTCGCAATGCCGAGCATGACGGCCGCGGCGATGCCCGAGATAGCGGCCGGGACGATCACGAACCAGACAGCCTGGAGCTTGGTCGCGCCGAGGGCGTAGGCGTTCTCTTTGAAGTCGCGTGGGACGGCCTGGAGGGCATCGTCGGCGATCGAGATGATCAGGGGGACGGCCACGAAGCTCACCACGATCCCAGCCGTGAACCCGGAGAGTCCACCGGCCGCGCCGTCGCCGAGGAGCGTCGTGAAGAAGTCGTTCGTATAAACGTTGTCCCGGAGCCAGGGGACGAGGAAGAAGAGCCCGACGAAGCCGAAGATGATCGTCGGGACCCCAGCCAGCAGCTCGGCCGCGGATTTGATGATCAGCCGCGCCCGCGGCGGGGCAACCTCGGAGATGAATATCGCCGTCATCAACCCGAGCGGCACGGCGATAACGATGCCGACAAGCGTTACATAGAGCGTGGCCAGCAAAGGGGCGCGAATGCCGAACTCGAAGGCCCGCGGGTCCGTGGTGTTGTCGGTAACGGCGTTGTCGTACCAGAGGAAGCGCCAGACGCTATAGCCACGGTCCAGGAAAAGCTCGATGCCCTCCCGGAAGAGGAGTGCGACGATGCCAAGCAGCACGGCAATCGAGGAGAACGCGGCAAGCCGGATGATCCACTCGACGATCGACTCAGCAAGCCAGGCGGGACGCCTCCGTGTTATCGAAGCGGCGATAGGGGGCCTTACCTGGCCGGGAGGAATGATGGCCATGGGGACCTCGATGGTGGTGGGTTCGCCAACCCGGATGGAAGAGTGATTGAACACGATCTGGGACAGGACCGCGAGTTCGCGTTGCCCTGCCCCAGATCGTGGGTGTTCTGCTGTGATCCCGGGGGGATCCCGGGCTCACACGTTTACTTGACGGGGACGAAGCCGAGCGTCTCGCCGAGCTTCTGGCCCTCGGGGCTCAAGACGTACTTGATGAAGGCGGCGAGCACGAGGTTCTCGGACTTGGCATAGTCGCCGTTGCTGTAGAAGAAGAGGCCACGGGAGATCGGATACGTCTGATCCTTCACGGTCTTCTCTTCGGGCTTCACAAAGGCGGTGCCATCGGTGCAGGCGCCATCTTTGCAGGTGGACTTGGCAACGCCGACCACCTTGAGCTTGTTGGCGTTGGCGCCAAGGTCCTTCATGTTGCCGAGGCCGGCGTAGAAGATGCCCGTCTTGTCGCCGGCGACGGCCGTCAGCCCAGCGGGCGCGTTCTGCTGCTTGTTGACGTTCTTCGAGTACCCGGCAGTGCTGCCGAGCAGGACCTTGATCACGTCGTCCTGCATGTAGGAGAACGAGCCGGACTCTTCGTTACGGGTGTAGACGGTGATCTTCTCGTCCTTGCCGCCAACGTCCTTCCAGTTCTCGATCGTGCCGGCGAAGATCTTCGCGACCTGCTGTTCGGTCAGCTGAGCGACCGGGTTATCGGGGTGGACGACGATGACCAGGGCGTCCTTGAAGACCTCGATCTCGAAGGCGTCTACGCCGCCGGCCTTGGCCTGGGTGATCTCGTCCGCCTTGATCTTGCGGCTGGAGGCCGCAAGCGGCACTTCCTTCTTGATTAGTGCGGTGATGCCCGCTCCAGAACCCTTTTCGCCGGTCGTGATCTTCGAACCAGGGTTGGCCTTTTCGAACTGTTCGATGGCGAGGCGGGTGTAGGGGGCGACGGTGCTGGAACCTTCGATGTTCAGACTGCCGGTCACCTTGGGAGCGGTGGGCGAGGCGGCGGCGGTTGTGGCGGTGGGCGAGGCGGCGGCGGTTGTGGCGCTGGCCACGGCCGTCGCGGTCGTTGTCGCCGTCGTGTCGTCGTCATCCCCGCCACAGGCGACGATGATGGCCGACATTGCCGTGAGTGCCGCGACCCCCAGCAGAAGCCATCGGCGCTTTACGAATGTATGCATAGGTTCTCCCTGTCCTCCACGTTGGTAGGTTCCCCCATGCTTGGCGTGATGGGTTAACGGCGCATTAACGTCCTCAAGAGTGTCACATCCATGGTCCAGCGCCCCGGCCCATCATCGGAAGGCACGTTCGGCCGCGTTTTACGGGCCGTTTGCCCGGAGCGGGGCCGCCGGTTACGCCGATGACGGAGAGTAAGAGCGACCGGGGTGGCGTACTGGCCTTCGCCTCCCGGAACGCCTCTTGCCTGCCGGGGCCCTTCGCCTCCCATTCCCCGCCGAGAACGTGCGGAGTGGCAGGCGGAGGGCCCCCGGCGCATACTGAAACCTACGCGGAACAGGCTCCGCATGATTGGCGATATGGCGCAAAAAATCCTCGTGGTCGATGACGAACAGAACATTCGCGACCTCGCGTCGCTCTACCTCCAGAAGGAAGGCTTCACCGTAGAGACGGCGGAGAACGGCCGGGACGCGGTCGCCCGCTTCGCAGAGACGCAACCGGCCATGGTCATCCTTGATGTCATGATGCCGGGGATCGATGGCTTCGAGGTTTGCCGTGAGCTACGGCGCCAGCACGACGTCCCTATCCTGATGCTCACCGCCCGCAGCGACGACGTCGATAAGATCGTCGGCCTGGAACTCGGCGCGGACGACTACATGACCAAGCCCTTCAACCCCCGGGAGATGGTCGCCCGCGTGAAGGCGATCCTTCGCCGCTTCGAAGGCGGCCGCAAGCCGCAGAACGCGATCACCGTGGCCAACCTCTCGGTGGATAAAGCGCGGCGCGAAGCACGCATCAATGAAGACCTCATCGTGCTCCGCACCAAGGAGTTCGATCTCCTGATCGCGTTCGTCGAGAACCCCGGCATCGCCCTCACGCGGGAGCAGCTCCTCGAAAGCGTTTGGGGCTACGACTACGCCGGGGAGACGCGGACGGTCGATGTCCACGTCCAGCACCTCCGCGCAAAGCTCACTGGCGCCGACGTTTCGATCGAGACGCTGCGTGGCGTGGGCTACAAGCTGGTCGAGAGCCCAGCGTAAGCCGGACCCTGTAAGGTGGCGGGAATGGGTTCGCTCCAGGTCCGGCTCTTCCTGACATACCTCGTGATCATCGGCGTGACGCTCGGGCTTACGGCGCTTAGCCTCTTCCTCCTCCTCGGCGGCTACCGCGAGCAGATCTCGTACGGCAACCTCGAAGACATCGGCAGCATCATCGACGAGCTCGCCGAAAGCACCATCGAAAGCGCCAACGCCCCGGGCGACGTTGAACCAGGGGGCGGTGACCTGCTGGGCATCCTCCGCAGCTTCCTGGTTGATCGCCAGGCCGGAAACTCCACGCCGCCCGATACATCCGTCGCCGTCGTCGGCCGGAACGGACGCGTCCTCCCCGGGCTCTACGCCAGCTCCTGGACGCTCGAAAACGCGACGGTGGACGGCGTCGATCTCCCGCTCTCCCCGGAAGCGGACAACGGCAAACCTCAGCGCTGTCACATTAAGCCCGCGGAAGGCGGAAACCTTCTCTGCGTCAGCACGCCGCTCTCTCAGAGGGTCCTGGAGGCCTTCCCCGGGACGGACGCGGCCGCGATCATCGTTGCCGAACCGGCGGCCGGGGTCGGCGAAGTGCTCGGCGACCTCGCCCCGCGCCTCATCTCCGCCGGGCTTATCGGTGTGGCGGCCGCGCTCGTTCTCGGCTTTCTCCTCTCCCAGAGCGTGGCCGCGCCGCTCCGCAACATCGCCATCGGCGCGAGGAACGTCGCCCGCGGGAACTACAGCCAGCGCGTTGCCGCCACCGGCCCACGTGAGGTTCGAGACCTCGCTACCAACTTCAACCGCATGACGGAAGAAGTACAGCGTTCCCAACAGACCCTCCGCGACTTCCTGATGAACATCTCGCACGAACTGAAGACACCGCTCACCTCGATCCGGGGCTTTAGCCAGGCCGTGCTCGATGGCACGATCGACGACTCCCAGGGAATCGAACGTTCGGCCAAGGTCATCAACGGCGAAGCCTCGCGTGTGCTCCGCCTCGTTGAAGAGCTCCTCGACCTTTCGCGGATCGAAAGCGGCCAGGTGACGATGCGCCAGGACGATATCGACGTCAGAGAGCTCTTCGGCCACGTCGGCGAAGTGTTCGCCCTTCGGGCGGAGGAGAACGGCGTTCAACTCGCGACCGAACCAAACAGCACGGGCCGCCTGCGGGGCGATTTCGACCGCCTGGAACAGGTGCTCAACAACCTCCTGGACAACGCCCTCCGCCACACGCCCGAAGGTGGAAACGTTAAACTGAGCGCCCGGGATGTGCAGCAGGGGCTCATCCAGGTGACCGTGAGCGACACCGGACCGGGCATCCCGGCGACAGACCTGCCGCATCTCTTCGAGCGATTCTACCGCGGGAACGCCGGCGGCGGCGGCAAGGGGTATGGGCTCGGGCTTGCCATCACGCGCGAGATCGTGCGGTCCCATGGGGGGGACATCTGGGCGACGAGCGGGCCGGGGCGGGGGACGGCCTTCGTCTTCACGCTGCCATCAACGGCGCAGCGACTTCCGGCGGCCGGTAAGAGAAAACGGCGGCGGCGCGGTTCGCGGACGGCCTCGCAGGGTGGTGCCGGGGCTGGCGCCCGCAGCCCCTAGGAGCCGCGCCGGACGCCGGACGCCGGACGCTGTGGTACGATCCTCGGGTGACCACCGCTGAACGCCTCTACGAAGAAGCTCAGGCGTTGCCCCCCGCCGAACGCGAAGCGCTCGGGCTGCGGCTGCTGGAATCAGCGGGACCGCCGGGCCGCGACATCGACGACCCGTGGTGGCAGGACGAGATCGCCCGTCGCGTTGCCGACATGCAGAGCGGTACGGCGGAGTCGATTACCGTCGAGGAGCTCATGGAGCGCGCACGCGCGGTCGTTCGTGCCCGTAAGTAATCTGGAGGTCGATGCTCGCGTGGCGCACGATCTGGAGGCCGCAGCCGAGTGGTATTCGGACAGATCGGTCGCGATTGCCACCAGCTTCCTTGATGAGTTCGATGCAACGCTCGCTCGCCTCCGAATGTTCCCGCGCAGCGGCTCGCGGTACGGTCACGGAACCCGGGTGATGAGGGTTCGGGGGTTCCCGTTCTACGTCGTGTACGTTCTCACCGGCGATCATGCGCGCATCATCGCGGTTGGACACCAGAAGCGCGGCGACTTCTGGGAGGAGCGGCTCTGACCCGGTCCGGCCTACTGGTGTGACCGCAGCTGACCTACCCCGCCCGTGCCCTTGCCGCACGGATGCGGTGCAACGAACGGTCACGCCCGAGAATTGCGAGCGAATCGAAGAGCGGCAGCCCCTGGGCGCGCCCTTCGACGGCCACGTAGAGCACGGGAATGAACTTGCGGAGCTTCTGACCGAGGGTGCTTTCAAGGCTCCGAATCGCCGCCTCGATCATCCCGGTGTTCCAGTCGCTTGCGGTGACCTCGTCAAGGGCGACCAGGGTCGCGTCTAGCACGCGCACGGCTTCCTCGCGGTTCGCGACGCGCTCGATCAACTCGTCGATGCTGAACTCCGGTGGGTCGGCCCCGAAGAAGAACTCGATGGCCGGGCCGATCTCGCCGAGAACCGCCGTCCGTTCGCGCAGGAGCGGGGCCACCGCCGCGATCGTCGCCGGGTCGGCAGCCGTCCGCAACTCTTCCGGAAGCGTGCGGCGCGCCCAGTCGTCCACGGTGCGCTGCCATTCGTGTTCGTGGAGTTCGCGAATGTACTGGCCGTTCAGGAAGTTCAGCCGGTCCAGGTCGAACAGCGCAGGGTTGGGGACGACGCGTTCGAGCGTGAAGTTCGTGAGCAGCGTCTCGCGCGAAATGATCGTCGTGTGGTCATCGAGCGACCACCCGAGGAGGACGAGGAAGTTCAGCATCGCTTCGGGCAGGTAGCCCTTGCGGGCGTAGTCGAGGAGGGCCGTGTCGCCGGTCCGCTTGCTTAACTTCTTGCGGTCCGCCCCGAGGATCAGCGGGAGATGGGCGAACTTCGTCGGCTCAAGCCCCAGGGCCTCGTATATTTGAAGGTGCTTGGGGGCGCTCGAGATCCACTCTTCGCCGCGGATCGCGTGCGTTATCCCCATCTCCGTGTCATCCACGATGAGCGCGAGGTGATACGTCGGAAAGCCGTCCGTCTTGAGGGCGACGAAGTCGTCCTGGAGGGCGTTTTCGAAGACAACCTGGCCACGGATGATGTCGTTGAGGACGGTCTGTCCCTCCCGCTTCATCTTGAAACGGACGACGAACGGCTCGGATTGGGAACGCCGGTCGCTCTCGGCTGACGGAATATCACGGCAGAGGCCGTCGTAGCCAGGCGGCGTCTTCGCCGCCGCCTGGGACGCGCGCATCGCGTCCAGCCGCTCCGCCGTGCAGAAGCAACGATAGGCCCGCCCCCGCAAGATCAATGTGTTCGCCGCGGCCTGGTACATCTCCAGGCGTTCGGACTGCACGTACGGGGCGTGGGGCCCTCCGATGTCCGGCCCTTCGTCCCAATCCACTCCGAGCCAGCGAAGGCTTTCGTAGATAGCTTCGGTGGCGCCGGGCACCAGCCGATTCTGGTCCGTGTCTTCGATGCGGAGGAGGAACTTGCCGCCCGTCGCGCGGGCCAGCGCCCAGGCGAAGACCGCCGTGCGGATGTTGCCCACGTGCGGGTCGCCGGTAGGGCTGGGGGCGTAGCGAGTTCGGACGCTCATCCGGCGACACCGGCGGCGGGAAGTGCGTCGGCCAGTATGCGCTCCGCTGTCGCGGGGCCAAGGTACACCGAAGCTGCCGAATCCAGGCCCATCAGGCGAACCTCTGCCGCCATATCCTCCGGCAGAGGCGCCGTCACCTCCAGCATCCCTCCCGCCGGGTGCGGCAGCCCAAGCTTCCAGGCGTGGAGGAGCTGACGGCCGGCGCCGGCCTTGCCGTAGATACGATCGTAGCGAACGGCGACGTTGATGGCGGCCAGGTGGACGCGGATCTGGTGGGTCCGTCCCGTGTACAAGCGCAGGAGCAAGAACGATTGCCCGCGATCTTCGCCCAGGACTTCGTAGTCGGTACGGGCGTCCCGGCCGTTCCGGGTGATCGCCATCTTCGTGCGGTCGCCCGGGTGGCGGGCGATCTTCGCCTCGATCCGGGCGCGGGGCTTGTGGGGAACACCATCGCAGATCGCCAGGTACTGTTTGACGGTCTCGCGCTGTTCGAAGGCGCGGCTGAGAGCGGCCTGGGCGGCGGGCGTCTTCGCCATGACCATCACGCCCGTCGTGTCCTTGTCCAGGCGGTGGACGATGCCCGGTCGGTCGACATCGAAAGCCAGCGCTTCCTCCGGGTAGCGGGCGAGGAACCATCCAGCCACGCTCGGGCCGGTATCCCCGGCGGCGCCGTGGGCGGCCAGGCCGGCAGGCTTATCGATTGCGACCAGGGCGTCGTCTTCATAGAGCACCGGGAGTTCGAAGGCGGGCGCAAGCGGCTCGTGGGCGGTATCGGGAATCGTGACCGCGACGGTATCGCCGGTGTTGACGTGGACCGACTTCCGGACGGGCTCCCCGTTGAGGAGGACATGGCCAGCGGCGATCAGGCGCTGCAGGCGAGCGCGGCTCAGATCGTCGTACGCGGCCGCCAGGACGGCGTCGATACGGCCGTATTCGCTGGCAACTAGCTCTCGGTGTTCGATGAGTCCTCACCCGGATCCCGGAGCATCCCCCAGATGAGGAGGAGCACTCCAATCGTGATAGCCGAATCGGCCGCGTTGAACGCGGGCCAGTTCGGCACTTTGATGAAATCGACGACTTCGCCCGTTCGCACGCGATCGACAAGGTTGCCGATGGCGCCACCGAGCATAAGGGCGAGCCCCAGGCGCATGAGCGGATGGGCGAAGCCCGGGTTGAAGAGGTAGACCAGGATAGCGGCCATGCCAACCACACTGGTAACCGCCAGGAGTGGGCCCGCGTTCTGGAGCAGGCCAAAGGCCGCCCCCGTATTGAGGATGTGGACGATCTTGACGATGCCAAGGTCGAGGTGCGATTCGCCCCGCTCCACCGTCAGCCGGATGATCCACTTCGTCAGCTGATCGAGCCCAACGATCGCGGCGGCCAGGGCCAGGAACCAGGCGTCGCGCGGCCGGGCGGCGAAGCGAATGCGGGCCGTGGGCCTTTCGCGGCGGGCGGAGGCGTCTTCCATCCACCCATCGTACGGTAGCGGACGGAATCTGGGCAGCACGGCCCCGCCTCCCACCACAGCCCTCGCCTTTACGTAGCACGGTGAAACGCCAGCGGCTACGCTGAGACTACATTCCCATGAAGCTGTTCAGGAGAGACCCAATGGCCCAAACCGCGACTGCCGAACTGCGCCCCGATGGCAAGCTCCGGCTTCCGCCCGGTCAGCATCTCACCACCGGGTGGCCCGTTCTCCACTACGGGAGCATTCCGCGCGTCGACCTCGATTCGTGGAGGCTCCACGCCTGGGGATTGGTCGAAGAAGAGAAGAGCTTCAGCTGGGAAGAGTTCAACGCCCTCGGCCAGGTCAAGGACATCAGCGATATCCACTGCGTGACCACGTGGAGCAAGTACGACAACGAATGGGACGGTATCCCCTTTGCTGCCTTCATCGAGGCGATCGGCGTGAAGCCAGAAGCCAAGTACGTGATGGTCCATAGCTACGGCGGCTACACCACGAACGTCCCCCTCGTGGACCTCATGCGCCCGGATGTGCTCTTCGCCCACAGCCACAACGGCCAGCCACTGGAGAAGGAACACGGCTGGCCGCTGCGCCTGATCGTCCCCCACCTCTACTTCTGGAAGAGCGCCAAGTGGATCGGCGGGA
>CAZQCR010000050.1:0-15731 GCA_964591745.1 uncultured Anaerolineaceae bacterium | reverse complement strand
TCCATGCCTATCGTCGTCGTTGTCGGCGGGCAGTGGGGCGACGAAGGCAAAGGCCGTATCGTCGACCTCCTCGCCCGCAAAGCGCGTGTCGTCGCTCGCTATTCAGCGGGAAACAACGCCGGTCACACCATCGTCAACGACCGGGGCGAATTCAAACTCCACCTCGTCCCGGCCGGGATCTTCTATCCCGATAAGACCTGTGTCATCGGCAACGGCGTCGCCGTTGACCCAGAAGTCCTGCTTGGTGAAATCGATAACCTTAAAGCCAAGGGTATCGATACCAGCCGCCTCGTCCTCAGCGATCGCGCCCAGGTCGTCATGCCCTGGCATCGCGAGTTGGACCGCCTCGATGAAGCGATGCGCGGCGAGAAGGCGATCGGCACCACCGGCAAGGGCATCGGGCCCTGCTTCATCGACAAGGTCGCCCGCCGCGGCATTCGCGTGGCTGACCTCCTCCGCGTTGAAGACCTGCGCCCCCGGGTCGAATCCGCGCTCGACTATCAGAACCGCGTGATCACCGCCGTCTACGGCGGCCAGGCCCTCGAAGTCGACGAGTGCATCGCGTCCTACCTCGAATTCGGAAAGCGGCTCGCCACCTACGTCGGCGACGTCCAGGCGATCGTCCTCGATGCCCACCGCCGCGGCGAGTACGTCCTGCTCGAAGGCGCCCAGGGCTCGCTGTTGGACCTGGACCACGGCACCTATCCGTACGTGACGTCGAGCGTCCCCAGTTCATCAAGCTCTGGCGCGGGCCTCGGCGTCGGTATTGGCCCAACGGAGATCAACCGGGTGGTTGGCGTCTTCAAGAGCTACTGCACGCGGGTTGGCAATGGCCCCTTCCCTACCGAGCTTTTCGACGGAATGGCGGATACGCTGCGGGACCACGGCAAGGAGTTCGGCCGCGGTGAGTACGGCACGACAACCGGACGGCCCCGCCGGATTGGCTGGCTGGACGCCGTGACGGCGCGCTATAGCGTCCGTTTCAACGGCCTCTCCGCGCTCGCCCTCACCCGGCTGGACGTGCTTGATGGCATCCCGAGTATCAAGATCTGCACGGGCTACGAACTCGATGGCGAGATCATCAACACGCTGCCGTCGCGCGAATCCGTCCTCAACCGGGTGGTGCCGATCTATGAAGAGTTGCCCGGCTGGATGAAGCCGACAACGGAGGTCCGGAACTTTGATGACCTGCCGCCCCAGGCCCAGGCCTACATCAAGCGGGTGGAGCAGCTGTTGGAGTGCCCTGTGGACCTGATCTCGGTCGGCCCTTCGCGGGAGCAGGCGATCATCGTGAACCCGATCTTCTAGCCACGCGCCCTACGCCGTCGCGCCGACCTCAACGTAGTCGACAGTGCTGCTCGGCGCAGGTACGGGAAGGCCGTCTTCCACGAGTCCCCGGATATGGAACGCGATGGCCGACCGGATCTCCCGCTCGGCCTCGTCCGCCGTGCGGCCTGTGGCGATGCAGCCGGGCAGGTCTGGCACGTAGGCCGAGAAGTTCGGCCCGGCGTTTTCGATGACGATGGCGTACCGTCTCACGGCTCCACGCCGATGACTTCGAAGCCGAGCGCGCGTGCCCCGAGCGCCTGCTGGCGGTCGTGGGTCGCGAAGATCAGCGGTTCGCGGATCGCATCTCGGAAGAGCACGGCTGAGAGGAGATGGATGGCGTCGAGCGTCTTGACGGCAGTCGGAAGGGGGCGGCCCGCTTCGCGAAGAACCCGTTCGGAGACGGGTACGAACTCGATGAGCGCTTCGATGTCGGTGATGCCCCGATGCAACTGGACGAGGTCGGTGGCCGTTACCTTTCGCTCAAGTGCCAACCGCTCAACGGTCCTGCGGACCTCTACCCGCGTCAGGCTGGAAGTCACGGCTCGCAGCCAGCGGCCCCACTCGGCGAGCGAACTCGACTGGTTGAGGAGGACTCGAAGGAGGATGCTCGAATCGAGGTAGACGTTCACCGGTCATCGCGTCCTTCGCGTAAGAGCGCGACGACATCCACATCGAGTGGCCGGTCCAGCCGGCGAACGGAGAACGCCATGGAGGCGGGCTGGGTGGCGGGCTGCACGCCCAGCAGCCGCTCCTCGTCCGTCTGCAGCGGCGCCAGCCGGGCGATCGGCGTCTTCCGGTCGCAGACGACGATCGTCTCGCCGTTCCGGACCTCTTCCAGGTACTGGCTAAGGTGGGCCTTCAGGTCGGAGATCATCACTCTGCGCATAGAACGATTGTGACCGGATTGGGTCAGGTTGTCACCACGGGTCAGCCGCCGAGAACCGCGTCAACTTCGATCTCGACCAGGATCTCCGGCGCCATCAGGGCGCTGACCTGGACCATGGTGGCCGCCGGCCTCACCTCGCGGAAGAATTCGGCGTGGGCGCGGGAGACCTCTTCCCATTGGCTGATATCCACGACGTACATTCGCGTCCGGATCACATCGCCCAGGGCAGCACCGGCCTCGCCCAGGGCGCGTTCGATGATCTCGAAGCAGCGGCGGGCCTGGGCGTAAGGGTCGCCAACGCCATAAATCGTCCCGTCAGAATTCGCCGAGGTCGTCCCGGAAACGGCGACGGTGTTCCGGATTCGGACGGCGCGCGAATAGCCGACGACCGCCTCCCACGGGCCACCGGAGCAGATGTTCTGGCGAGTCACGGCGCCGTCTCGGGAATCGGTACGTCCTGGTAGGGTGGGGCCGGGAAATACTCGATCATCTGCTGCACCCGGCGCGCGGTCTCCGGGGACCAGAGCCGGCCCACGACGTGCAGCGCCATATCGATGCCGGCGGAGACGCCCTGGGCTGTGATGACGGGCCATTCATCGACCCAGCGTTCGTCGGGCCCGGCGGGCGTGACGTCTTTGAAGTTCGCGAGGTCTGCGCGGACGCCGAACCAGGTGGTCGCCCGTTTGCCCTCCAACAGCCCAGCTCCCGCCAGCACAAGCGCGCCGGTGCAGACGGAGGTGGTGAGCTCGGCGCGGGGGGAGGCGGCGCGCAGCCAGTCGAGCATCGCCGGATTCGTCATCTCTTTCCGGGTGCCGAAGCCGCCGGGGATGACGATGATGTCTGGCGTGGGGCAGGTGGCGAAACTGAAATCCACCAGCACGCGGACACCGTTGGCGCACTTCACCTGGCCACCGCTTTCGGAAACGGTGTAGACGGTGCAGGAGCCTTCCACCATCTGCGCAGTGACGCCGAAGACTTCGAGCGGGCCCACCCAGTCGAGCTCCTCAGCCCCATCGAAGAGGACGACCGCGACGTTCCTGGTCATGTGACTGGTTCTCCTTCTGGTTCATCTGTTGCCGCCCAGAGCGCCTGCTGGGCCGCGGGGTTCAGGCGGGGCACCGGCAGGCCGAGATGGCGGTAAGCGGCGCTCGTCACCATTCTCCCCCGCGGTGTGCGTTGCAGGAAGCCCAGCTGGAGGAGGAACGGCTCGTAGACATCCATGATCGTGTCGGATTCTTCGCCGATAGAGGCGGCGATCGTCTCGAGGCCCACCGGTCCGCCTTCGAACTTGCGGATGATGCAGTCGAGGACCTTCCGGTCCGTCTCGTCGAGCCCGAGGATATCGACGTCGAGCAATTCGAGGGCGGCGCGGGTCGCTTCGAGGGTGACGTTCCCATCGCTGCGCACCTGGGCGTAGTCACGGACGCGGCGGAGGATGCGATTGGCGATGCGCGGTGTACCGCGGGAACGGGCGGCGATCTCGTGAGCGGCATCGGCCGGGAGATCGACTCCGATGATGCCGGCGGAGCGATAGACGATGCGCGCGAGCGTCGGCGCGTCGTAATAATCCAGGCGGTAGACGGCGCCGAAGCGGTCGCGGAGCGGGGCGCTGACCATGGCGTAGCGCGTGGTGGCGCCGACGAGTGTGAACTTCGGCATCGCCAGGCGGACGGAGCGGGCGCCCGGGCCCTTCCCGATCACGAGGTCGAGGGCGAAGTCCTCCATCGCGGGGTAAAGGATCTCCTCAACCGTCCGGGACAGCCGATGGATCTCGTCGACGAAGAGGATGTCGTGCTCTTTGAGGTTGGTGAGGATGGCCGCGAGGTCGCCGGGGCGTTCGATCGCCGGGCCGCTCGTCGTGCGGATGGCGACGCCCATCTCGCGGGCGACGATGTTCGCGAGGGTAGTCTTGCCCAGTCCAGGTGGCCCATAGAGGAGAAGATGGTCGAGGGCGTCTCCGCGCTGGCGGGCGGCCTCGATGGCGATCAGGAGGTTTTCCTTCACCCGGTCCTGGCCGGGGAAGTCGTCAAGCGCCGTTGGGCGGAGTGAGGTTTCGATCTCCGCGTCGTCGCTGATGGGCACGGGCGCCAGAAAGCGGTCTTCACCCTGTGGCATAGAGGAGAGTATAGAGGACAGATGTTCTACTCGATCAGACCGGAGGCCGGCGCCGGATCCAAGGCCGCCGCTAACGCCCGGCGAAGGGTATCCAGGTCGTACGGTTTCTGGATGAAGCCGCTGACGGCTGTGCCCTGGACCCGTTCGAGCGCGACTTGCTCGCTGTAGCCGCTCATGAGAATGACGGGGAGGACGGGCCAGCGTTGGCGGATGGCCGCGAGGACAGCGGCGCCATCCATGCCGGGCATCGTCATGTCCAGGAGCACGGCCTCGACGATTGGGGCGCGCGCGTCGATCACGGCGAGACCTTCCTCGCCGCTGGCGGCGGCGAGGGGTGCATAGCCCATGGTTGCCAGCGCTCGCGAGGTTATGGAGCGCACCATCGGCTCGTCATCGATCACAATGACGGCACCCGTTGCCCGCACCGAAGCCGGTCCTTTCATCGCTTTGCCGGCCGAAGCACGTTCCAACGGAATGGCGGCGGGGAGGAGCAAGACAAACCGGGAGCCTTCGCCTGGCTCGCTCCAAACGCGGATCGCACCGCGATGGCCGCGGACGATGCCGAGCGCGGCGGCAAGCCCCAATCCGCGACCCGTGAACTTGGTGGTGAAGAACGGATCGAAGATGCGTTCCAGGGTTTCGGCAGGCATGCCGCGGCCGGTATCGGCCACATCCAGGAAGACGTAGTCACCCTCGATGAAATCGGGCGAGTAGTAGGCGCTCTCCAGCTCGCCGGGTCGCGCGTGGATGAGCCCCGTGGTCATCGTTATCGCGCCCTTCCCATCCGTCAGGGCGTCTGAGGCGTTGACCACCAGGTTCATCACGACCTGGCGAATCTGTGTGGCATCGACGTACACCGGTGGAAGCCCTGGCGTGAACTGGTGCTGAAGCTCGGCTCCACGCCCGATCGAGGCCCGCAGGAGCTGGCTCATTTCACCAACCAGCTCGTTGAGGTCGATCTGCTGGACAACGAACTTGCCCTTGCCCGAATAGGCGAGCATTTGCCGGGCCAACTCGGCGGCCCGCTGTCCGGCCCTTTCGATATCCTTGACCGTTTCGTAGAGGGGCGAGGTTGGGGCCAGGTCCATAAGGGCGAGGCCGGCGTTGCCGAGGATGCCCACCAACAGATTGTTGAAATCGTGGGCGACGCCGCCTGCGAGGATCCCAAGGCTCTCCAGCTTCTGGGCCTGGACGAGGGCCTGTTCGGCGCGGCGAAGCTCGGTTACGTCGGTTGCCACCCCAATGCTCCCGGTGACGGCGCCGTTCTCGTCCCGTATGGGGGAATGGCTCACCTGCCAGGTTCGGTCCAGGAAGTCCGCCGTATCGACGAAGGTTTCGCCGACCATGGCCCGGGCGATGTTGGCGATGATCGCCGGGGCGTCGGCGAAGATGGAGGCCGCATCGAGCCCCACAAGCGAGCCGGGCGGGACACCAAGGGCGGACAGCGCCGCCCCTTCGACCAGGGTGAACCGGCCGTCCGGGTCTATGGCGAAGAGAATGACGGGAGCGTTCGCGGTCACCGTCTGGCGCTGTTGCTCGGCGAGCCGGCGGGCTTCCTCGGCCTGTTTTCGGGCGGTGATGTCGTGGGAGATCCCGGCCGCCGCCCGGACCCTGCCCCGCTCGTCGTAGACGGGGAAGACAGCGAGCGATACGTCCACGAGGGAACCGTCTTTTCGGCGGCGAACCGTCTCGACGCGGTGCACTTCGCCCCTGGACGAGGCGGCGATCTGCCAATCGATTTCGCCGGCCTGGCCTTCCGGGACGTGCCCGACGCCCATGGTGCCGATGGTCTCTTCGGCGGTGAAGCCGTAGAGCCGCTCGGCGCCCTTGTTCCAGCTGATGATGCGGCCCCCAAGGTCTCGCGAAATGATCGCCTCATCGGTCGATTCGATGATGGCGGCGAGGCGCGCGGTTTCTTCCTGGGCGTCCTTCAGCGCGGTGATGTCCACCATCGTAGTCACCCCGTAGGCTTGATCCGCGGGCCCGTGGAAGGTCGCCCGCGTCATTGTCACGTAGGACCGGGTGCCATCTGGCCGTGAGACATAGACGTCAATCGGCGCGATCGGCCCCGGGGCGGCGATCGACGCGCGGTAGGCGCGCAGGAGATCTTCCCTCCAGGATTCCGGGAAGCCCAGGGCGACAGACTGGCCGATCACGGCCTGGCGAGGGCGGCCGAGAATTCGCAGGGCGGCATCGTTCACCCAGACCACAAAGCCGTCAGAGTCCGAGACGACCACCCCGGCGAGCGTCTGGGAGAAGACGGATTGGAAGAGTTCGCGGCTCTGTTCTAGCTCCAGGAGTGCCCGCTTCTGGACACCAATGTCCTCGACGATCGTGAGGAAACCGGCCAGTTCGCCTTCCGAGTGGATGGGCGAGATGACGATGCGCGCGTAGGCAGTCTCGCCCTCGGCGCCGACCAACTCGGTTTCGACCTGTGCTCGGCCCGACTTCAAGGCCTCCGCGATGATGGCGCCTTCATCGAAGTTCGCGCCCGGGGAGAGAAAGCGCTGAACGGGCTGGCCGACCATCTCCTCGCGGGAGTAGCCAGACTCCAGGGTGGCCCTGGTGTTCACCCACCTGATCCGGCTATCGAGCCCGAAGGCGATAACCGCGAACGAGATGCTCTCGAAGAGCGCGACACCATCGCGGAGCCGCGACCGTCGTTGTACGCGATCGGCGGCAGCCCGCCTGGCAACACGGATCCTGACTGCCAGGGCATCGGAAGGCTCGCCCGCGGCATAGTCATCGGCGCCGGCGTCGAGGATCGCCAGGGCGTCCGCGCCGGCGGGAAGGAGGGCAAGGATATAGGCGCCCCGGCCGCGACGGCGATTCGCCCGCCACTGGCCGCAAAACGGCTCCGGCCCGGCCTCTTCGGCGATGATGAGGTCGGGGCTCGAGAAGTCGGGACCCGGCGCTTGCCCGGATGGGAGACTGACGACGCTGTCAGCTGCTGTAGCCGCCACGCTCGCCAGCCATTCCCGCATGGCCAGGTCGCTGTGCAGGATCAGAATGTTCAAGCAGGGCGGCTCCGGTTTGAGGTACCTGGGCGCAGGCGCGCGCATGGCATTGTCTCATGCGTGACCGCTATGTCCTAAATGTCCCGATTGGGACTAACCCTCGGATCGCGTTTCAAAATCCCGCTAGAACCAGCCCCGCCGCCGGAAGTAGAGCGCCATTCCGCTCGCCAGCCCGGCCATTCCCGTGAGCATGAGGACGAACCCCCAGTTGCTATGAAGCCCGGGCACGTTATCGAAGTTGGTACCAAAGACGCCGGAGATCACCGTCGCGGGCAGGGCGAGGGCGGCGACTACGGAGAGGACCTTCATCACTTCGTTCATGCGGTTGTTCATGGCGCTGAGGTAGGTACTCAGCACCACTTCAGCGTCTTCACGGACGGACTCCAGGGAAAGATCGGCGCGGATCATATGGTCGTACACGTCTCGAAAGTAGATGGCGTTCGGCTGGCTGACCTGGGAGAATTCGCCCCGCGCAAGGCGCTGCATCACGGACATCTGCGGCGCCAGCATGCGGCGAATGCGACCTGCCTGAGCGCGAAGGCCAACGACCCGGTGGCTGGCCGTCGCCTGTTCGCGGCCGGCAAGAACCTCGGTCTCTACTCCCTCGATGAGTTCCGCCAGCGTATCGACTTCTGGCAGGATTCCATCTACGAGGCGATCGAGCAGTTCGTAGAGAAGGCCATCGGTACCCGGCCGAAGCGTCACGCCGTTGTCGAGGGCCTCGATCGTCGCCCGCATCTCCGGTGTGTCGCGATCGATCCAGGTGATGAGGTAGTCCGCCCCGAGGAAGATGTCGATCTCTTCCAACGCATCCGGGCCTTCCGCCTTCACGAGGGAAACGACGACGATAAAGATGTGATCAGCGAACTCATCGACCTTGGGCGTGTGGACGGCCGTCGAAAGGCAGGCCTCCACGGCCAACGGGTGTAACCGGTACCGCTCCGCCAGGGTGTGAAGGTCCGCGTTGGCGCGACCATCGACGTGGTGCCAGCGCGCCGCCGCTCCCGGGTCATCGCCATGCACCCAATGGCCTTCCAGCAGGGACCATGTTTCCATTCGGCTATCCTAGCAAAGCCTGCGCTGGGTACCCGGTCCGCTCATTCGCCCAGTCGCCCGCCCCGGCCTGTCCGGAGGACGCGGAAGATGGTGCGGCGCGAAAGGCCGAACATCTCGGCGAGCTGATCGACGCCGATGCCGTCTTCGCCGGAGAGGCGGAGGATCGTCGAATCGCGGCCCGTCCTGAGCATGCCGGGCGCGCCACCGGGTTCGTCGTAGCGGCAGCGCGGGAGGGGACAGCGCAGGCACGAGGGGTACAGGTCACAGCCGCCGTCGGCGTAGTCCGTATTTTCCGGGAGGGCGTCGATCCGGGTTCGGCGCTGAGTCGATTCCATGTTGTAGCTCCAGCTGTCTTGCGTGGACTGAGCGTAGAACAAATGTTCTAACAGGATCAACCCAAGGGCCGTCTGGCGCCGCCAACTCGTCAACCACTGGCGCACGCCGCCTGAACACCAGGGCTCGAAGCGGGCCGCGGCGCGGACGGGGCCCCCGTCGAACACCCGATTCGGGATCTTCCTACGCGAAACTGTCTTAACGCTCGTTGAAGAACGGAGTTTTCGTGTACTATGGGGCCGACGTGTTCGATGACTTCTCGATCCTCGCCCGCATTGCGTCGCGGCCTTCGCACCCCTACCAGCTGCTGGAGGATCTCCATCAGGTTGGCTTGAAGATCACGCGGAGCACGCTCTACCGTCGGGTGGATGTTCTTGTCAGCGGCGGTTACCTGGAGAGCCGTGAAGAACCAGGCGACCGTGGCAAGCCCCGGCGCGCGCTTCACGTCACGTCGGCTGGCGTGTTGCGGCTTTCGGAAGAAGCCGGTGCCGCCCTCCGTGAAGAGCCGATGGAATCGCCCGCATTCGCCCTCGCCCTCGCCTGCGCTCAACAGGTAGGCGCGAGCGAGATACCTGAGATGTTGAAGCTGCGGATGAGGCGGGCGGCGAGCGAGCTCGACGAAGAGGAAGATGTCCTTGCCAGCGAGGCTCACGACTCTTGGCTCCGTGCGGCTCACGAACGGCGCATCGCCCACCTTAAGGCGGATATCGATTGGCTTCAGATGATCCTCGCCCGTGAGGGCGTGGCCATTCCCCGTCGCCGCCGTCGCGTTCGTGCCGCCAGCTAAACGGGCTCAGGCTGCGCGGTTGCGCTTCATGCCGTCATAGGTGCCGGTACGGCCCATCCGCTTCCGCGCTTCCGCGAGTTCGATGACGACACCGCGGCGATGGGCGCGCTTCGCCGCCCGGCCAGCAAGGGTAGCCGCGGCCTTTGCGCAGAGTGCCGCCACGGCCGCGCTGGACAGGGCCAGCGGCCAATCGGCCACCCCGGCGTACCCGGCCGCTATCGAGAGCGCCGCCACGACGAGCGCGGGGAAGGCGACCCACCATCTCCAGAATCTGTTCATAGGGCTACTATCGGCAGCTCCATCCGCGGTGTGGAGAGGCAGGGGGCCGAGGCTGTGGATACACACGGTGACGGGACGGAGTCGGGGGATTGCGGATACTCCGGGCTGCGCCCGTTGGTAGCCTCAAGGTGTGCAACAACGCCGTCTTCCCCGGCTCGATGACAGGGGCGCCGATACGAGCGTCGTAGTCCGGTTCCTCCGGCGGAAGGCGATCGCGCTGCCGGCCCTGGCAGTCGGCGCGATGCTCCTCGTCGCGGTCGGCCTCCAGCCGCGGGCCCAACCATCGGAACCCGAGCGCAGCCCGCGGATAGCGCCGGCAGCCGTGGCCGAAAGTTCGCCGACGCTCCAGCCTTCGCCGACAGCCGTTCCGAGGACGCCGAGCGCGACCGCGTCCGCCTCTCGTTCGCCGGCCGCCACGCCAACGGCCGACCCGGCGAACGCTGGCCTCCCGGGTGATGCCATCGCCCCGGCGAGCGCGGCCGACGAAGTAGCGGGCGCGCGGGCAACAGCGTCCGCCGCCGCCGGTGACGCCGTCGACCTCTCGAACCAATCAACCCAATGTGGCGCCATCCAAGAGACGGCGATCGCCGTCTCTGTCGAGCAGGCCCTCGCCGGGGTCTCGCTGAAGGCGATCCGGGCGGCCGTCTATCCCGTCGAATACTTCCGCTGCATCCTCGTCGCGACCGGGGGCAAGGATGCGATCGCCCTGGCGACCTCGATCTACAAAGCGGAGCGGGACGGCATAACGCACGCCGTGCTGGTCGATTTCTGGATCGCCAATGGTGGACGCGAATTCGGCCAGGTCAACCTGAAGACCGCAACGATCGCCGCGGCCGGCCGCACCTTTCCCGTGCTGGCCGCGCTCGGCGGCCGAGGCGAAGTGGTCATTTCGAGCGGCGAGGGCCGAGCCGTCACCATCGTCGCCCTGCTGACCAACACCGTGGGGGCGACGACGGGGCCGATCACCGTGAGCATCGATGCGCCGATGGTCGGCGGCAAGCCGACGCCTGGGAAGTACCAGATCTTCCTGCCCACACCCTGAACGGGCGCCTTATCGGCCACCCGGCGAGCGGCGGTCAACTCGGGACCCAGGGCATCAACGTCTGCGTACGTAGAAGCCGCCCGAGAAGAGCGAGACGAGGAAAACGATGGCGAGGCCGATGAAGAACACCTTGGCCACGAACAGGCCAAGTCCACCGAAGAGCAGGATGAGTACCAGAAGAAGGAGGAGTGCTCCAAGCATCACTATTCACCTCAAGAGGAGATGGGACCGAGCGTAGCGGGCAGTCTCGGTCTGGCCCTCAGCCGTTCGGTCCGTACTCGAGGTCCGATCGGTCCGGAGGCGGAACACCCGTGGCCGCAGGCGGATCAGAACGTAACGCGGCGGAGGATGCCGCCGCTGAAGACGTAGGCGGCCCCATCCTCGGTGACGACGAAGGCGGTCATCGCTTCGAAGTCCTTGTGCTGGTACTGGCGATCGAACGTGCCATCGCGGCGGAGGACGACGATCCGATCGTTCGACGCGTCGAGGACGGCGATTTCGCCGTTCCTGGATAGCGGCTGGGGCGCTTCGGGGGCCACGAGCCGCTCATCGATGCCGGCTTCGGAAAGCACGAGCGCTAGCTGTCCGGCGTAACGATGGACGCTGCCGTTGGCGTCCGCGGTCAGGACCTCGTCATCGACCACCAGCCGGACGGCGGTGTTCAGTTCGGGCTTGGCCTGGACCTTTACGGCGGCGCCGAATCCGCCATCGACGGGGTCGAAGCGGTAGACCGCTCCGCCCGGCGCATCGAGGACCCAGAGTTCACGGCCGCGAACGGCGATGTCGGTGATGTTCATTCCGGAAGGCGCGAAAAGGGGTACGGCCCGCAGCCCGCCGCCAACGGAGTAGGCCCAGAGGTTCTTCTCCGTATCGACGATGAGGACGGAAGGCGATCCAAGGTCGTTGCCGGCGAAGAAGGCGATAGCCATGGGCCGGCCCTGGTTCGTGTCCTTCGCCTCGGCGAAGACAGCCGCGTGGCCGCTGCCATCGAGCTGGATAGTGAGGACTTGGGCCGAGGCGCCATCGAGGAGGTAGGCGGTACCGCCGCCGACGGTGAGCCGCGTTGGCGCGACGGGCTTATCGCCGAACTGCTGGAGGTTTGCGATGGTCTCGATGGCGGCAGGAGCGCGGATGGCGTCCATGGCGGCCAGTTCGGCGTCCACGTCTTCGAGGATCTGGGCGGCCTCGGGGCCGGCGCCGAGATCGCGGGCTTCGAGCAGCGCGGCCTCGGCGCCGCTCAGCGCCGCCCGCTTCTCGGCGGGATCACTGAGGACGTGTGCCGCCGCGATGTTCTGCTGGGCCTCATCGACCAGGCGCGTGTAGCGGTCCCCCTCGTTGCCACCGAGCAGGCGCGGGACAACGAGCAGGCCGACGGCCAGGAGAAGGACGGCGAGGCCGCCGAGCACGACGAACCAGGTTGGTGGCAGGTTCCCGAAGGTGGTGGCGGCAGTTCCCCCGGAAAGGCCTCCACCACCGCGCCGGCGGCCGGACATACCACCGCGGACGCGGACGAGTGAACCGCCGGCGACCACGGCCGAAGCAGCTTCCGTAGCGATCGTTTCGCTGACCGGCCAAAGCGACACGGGCTGTGCGCGGTAGTCTTCGACCAGTTCAGAGACGAGCGGGGCGTCGCCTATGGAGTGCGGGGGCAACTGTGGCGCTTCTTCGCGGACGAGGCCACGGGTGAAGCTATCGCGACGGCGCAGACGGCGCCGATCTTCGAAACTGCTGACTTCGCCAGTGACAGCCGGAGCGTGAGACGCCCAGCTGCGGGCGCCACGGTAACCGTGGCCGCCACCGGAGGCGTTCGCCCGCGCGTGCCGTTCCGCGGCCATTCGGGCGAAGACGGGTTCGCCGACGGCACGGCGCAGGGGAACCGGAAGCTCGGAGATGACGGCGGGCAACGAAGGCGCGTTCGCCCATGCGCGGATGGTGACGGCTTCCAGGGTGCGGCGGGCGGCCTGAACGACGTCTTCGTGCTCTTCGTGAATGAAGAGTATCGGTTGGAAGGGCTCGCCGGGAACGGCGGCTGGTTCTTCGCCGATGGTGAGGGCCTGGCTCTCCGCGGGCGGCAGGGCCTCGGTTGCGCCCCCGATCATCGGCTCGGTGATAGCCAGCGTCTCGGCCGCGGCCTCGACGGGCACCCCTTCGCACGTCACAAAGAGGACGGTCAGGTTCTTCAGATGCTGGAGCCGGTGGTAGAGGTTCGCCAGGACCTGGTCGGCCGGGAGGGCGAGGATCCCGGCGATCAACTCGTCGTCCAGCTCGCTGAGCGCGGACGACGAGATGAGGAGGACGCGGTCGCCGGGGGCGAAGTCGATCCCCGTGAGCTGCGGCCGGGGATCGGAGGAGTCGCCGAGGGGCTCGCGGCGCTCGCCTTCCGTGACGTAGATGTCGCAGGCACGTGCGGACTGATGGAAAACGATGGAGGGGCCGGCCTGTGCGATCACGGCCTGGGAGCCGCGCCGGGCGAAGCAGGAGAGGCCCAGCCGAACACGGTGCTGGGCGATGCTCTTACGATTCCATTCGACGAGGTTGTTGTTCGCCTGGGCGGTGACGCGCTGAAGCGCGCCCGTGAGGCTCATATCGAGCGACTGCCAGACCTGGCCGGCCGCCGATACGACATGCCCAGCGAACGACTCGCTCGCGGGCGTCGTGCCCTCGGCCAGGATGTAGAGCTCTGCTCGGTCGTCGACTGGTCCTTTGCCGTGAAAGATCCCGGCGTTCGGACCGCGGTCAACCGGTTCGTGATCAACTATCGCGAACTGGCCAACCTGGAGGGGTTCGGTCAAGGGAGACCGTCCTTCATCTCTCAGATAGGCACGGGATAGCAGAAAACTGCCCAGACGCGCTGCCACCGGGCAGACACCCCGCCACGCCTGAAGAGTCACTATAGCATCGCCTTCCACGGGCAAGGCAACCCCTTGCGGTGATTTCCCTACGGATTTCCCCCGAACGGAGGGCGGGAATGTATGTAACCATTTGGGACGCATCGGGGTGGGACGCTTCCCGAACAGGAAGTTCTACCCGCCGGGGGCGCCCCAGTACGGCCGGTCATCCGCCCTGCCGATGATCGGGCGTGGGCAAGTTCGCAATCCTCGCCGTGGCGCTTGTGCTTCTTTCGACGGCGCGCTGCTACAACGCCGACTACGAATCCGCGCTCGGTGGCGTGCCGCTGGTGGGCGCGCTGATCAACCCGCCGGAGCCGGTCCCGGTCTACATTGATGCAATCGGTAAAGCGGCGGCGAACACTCTGCCGGAAAGTGACCCCAAGACCTGGTTCGGCCTGGCGGGGGCTACGGATGCCTCAGCGGGGGCGCGAGACGCCTATGACGTGGCTCGCTGGCGCGATGTCGCCACCATCGCCGAAGTCGCGGGCACGCAGGCCGGGTGGGCCGAGGTGTGCAAGAAGGTCTCTACGGCGGCGGGAGCCGAACGGACCGCTGAGCCGAAGCTCGGGGCGATGGCCTGTAGCGCCAACGGAACGGTGACGGCGTTGCAGCGCGCGGCCGTGGGTCTCCTTGCGATGCAGGCCCAGGTGGCCCTCTACCTGCGGGGTGTGCCGGGCGCCAGCGTGGCCGCCATCGGGGCGCGCCAGGGCGAACTCCGCGTTGTCTGCGATACCGACGTCATCGGCCGGCTGGGCGGGCCTGGCACGCCATACGGCGAAGCCTGCGCCAAAGCCCTGGAGATGGACTACCTGGCGGGAGACGCGAAGGCGACCTTCGCGGCGCTGGATGCGGCGTATGCGGCTCTCGCGGCGGAAATTGCCGCGCTGGACCCGAAGACCGCCGACGAACCGGGCTACTTCGAGACGGCGAAGAAGTAACGAAGAGCAGCCAGACACCCGTTCTCTGCGTTATGCTGCGCCCACCAGCCCGTACTCAACGGGCATTGCAGGAGGCGCCTTCATGGCTCGCGTTGAAGACGGCGATCTCACGATCGTCTCGGCAGGCCCGGTTGGGTTCGGCAACAACATCTACCTGGTCATCGATCGCGCGACCGGCGAATCGGCGTTTATCGATGCCCCGGGCGACGCGGGTGACCTGATCGCTATCGCCGAAGCGGAGGGCGTGCGGCCCTCGAAGATCCTGCTCACCCATAGCCACGCCGACCACACTTCGTGCATCGACGGATTGAAGCAGGCGTACGGCTGCCGGGTGGTAGCCGATGCGCGGGAACCCTGGCTGAAGGATGGCCAGCTCGACATCGCGGTCACTCACGGCGACGCGGTGGAGGTTGGCGGCCTGAGCTTCGGCGTGCTGAGCGTGCCAGGCCACACCCCCGGGAGCACGACCTTCACGTGGGGCAAGCACGCCTTCGTCGGCGATACGCTCTTCCCGGGCGGACCTGGGAATTCGCGCTCGAACGAGCTGCTGCAACAGGAGATTGCATCGATCACCACCCACCTGTACGCGCTCGACGAGGCGACGCGGATCTGGCCGGGCCACGGGGATGGGACGACCATTGGCGCGAGCAAGGCGGAGTACGCCGCCTTCGCCGCCCGCCCCCACGCCTCCGACCTCAAGGGCGACGTCCTTTGGGCGACTTCGTGATGGGAGGTGAGCGGTGATCGTCGGAATCTCAGGGGCCAGCCTAGTCCTTACCTGGCTCAACTCGGCGGCACTGGTCATGCTCGCGGTGCTGCTCACTGTCCGCCTGCGGCGCGGGCGTGCGGCCGAGGCTTCCGCCGCTCTGACGGCCGTCGTGGCCATTGTTCTCGCCGTCTCGGTCTGGTTCGCGGCGATCGGCATCGGCTTTCTCATCCTGGCGGCCCTGGGTGGCGAGTCCTATAACGCGCTCGGCGTGTTCGCCGGCCTCCAAGCGGAGCGCGCCGATTCGAGTGCGCAGGCCGCCGTTGGCGCGTTCATCCTAATCGTCAGCGCC
>CAZQCR010000049.1:0-16076 GCA_964591745.1 uncultured Anaerolineaceae bacterium | reverse complement strand
GAACTTGTCGATGTCGATATCCCGCCGGGGGAGCTGAAGCGGTTGCTGCTTGATGCGACGGCGGAGGTCGAGTCGTTTGAGGTTATCGGCGCGCAGTGGGACCCGGAGCGCATCCGGGTCGCGCTTGTGGTCGCAGTCGAGCCGCACCCAGACGCGGACCGGCTGCGCCTGGCGACGGTGGAGACGGGGACGGGGCTCCAGCGGGTGGTGTGCGGCGCGCCCAACCTCGCCGTCGGCCAGAAGGTGGCGTTCGCGACCGAAGGCGCGGCCCTGATGGACGGCCATACGGGCGAGCCAACGAAGCTGAAGCTTCGGCCGATCCGCGGCGTGGATTCCGCGGGCATGGTGTTGAGCGAACGCGAACTCGGGCTGAGCGAGGCCCACGAGGGCATCCTGGTGCTCCCGGACGACGCTGTCGTTGGCCGCCCTTTGGTGGAACAGCTCGGGGACGTTCTCTTCGATATTTCGACGTGGGCGAACCGGGCGGATCTGCTTGGCGTCCTGGGGCTGGCGCGGGAGGCGGCAGCGCTGACGGGGAAGGTGCTGCGTGAACCGGACCGCTCCTTCACGGAGTCAGGCCCGCCGGTCGCGTCGCGCCTGTCGATCGAGGTGGCCGACCCGGACCTTTGCCCGCGCTTCACGGCCTCGGTGATCCAGGGCGTCACGGTGGGCCCTTCGCCGGCGTGGATGCAAGAGCGGCTTCTGCATCACGGCATGCGGCCGATCAACAACGTCGTGGACATCACCAACTACGTCATGCTCGAAACGAGCCAGCCGCTGCACGCCTTCGACTACGACCTGGTCCGCGGCAAGCGGCTGATCGCTCGCCGGGCCCTCCCCGGGGAGACGCTGACGACGCTGGACGGCGTCGAACGGACGCTCGACGACCAGATGATGCTGGTCTGCGACGGAGAAGGCCCGGTGAGCGTCGCGGGCGTAATGGGCGGCGGGAACAGCGAAGTGAGCGCGGCGACAACGAGCGTGCTGCTCGAAGTCGCGAACTGGAAGCCTGGCTCAATTCGGCGCACCTCCACGCACCTCAAGCTTCGCAGCGAAGCGAGCCTCCGCTTCGAGAAAGGCATCGGCCCGGAGGTTGCGATGGTCGCCCATCAGCGGGCGCTCCACCTCTTCCAGCGGCTCACGGGGGGCACGATCGCGACGGGGATCATCGATGTCTTCCCCGGCAAAGAGGCGCCGCGCACGATCATCGTGACGGCGGACAAGATCGCGCGGGTCCTTGGGCTCACGATCTCGCCGGACGAGGTTCGCCGCATCCTCACGGACCTTGGCTTTGTCTGCCATCACCTTCCGCCGGATCGCTACAGCGTTCAGCCGCCGTACTGGCGCCCGGATGTTGCCATCGCCGAGGACGTTATCGAGGACATTGGCCGCATCTACGGCTACGACAAGCTGCCCGCGACGATGCTCCGGGGCGCGCTCCCGGAGGCGGAGGCACGTCCCGTGGAGGACCTTCGCGAACGGGTGCGTGATCTCGCCGTCGCGCTCGGGTTCCAGGAGGCGATCAACTACACGCTCACCGACCTGGAGCGGCTGGGCCGGACGGTGGGCCCGGACGATGCCCGCCGGGCGGGACCGCTGAGCGTTGTGAACCCGGTTGGCGCACAGCACAAGTACCTGCGGACGACGCTGCGTTCGGGCCTGCTGGAGACGTATTCGGCGAATCGCCGTGACCACGAAGGGACGCTCCGCCTGTTCGAGGTGGGTGCAGAGTATCTGCCAGTGGAGGCGGACCTTCCGCACGAACGCCAGGTGCTTTGCGCGCTGGTGGGTGGCCAGCGTGAGACGCGCTGGGGCCGCCCGGGAGAAGAACGTGTCGACTTCTACGATGCGAAGGGGACGCTGGAATCGCTCTTCGCCAGCCTTGGGGTTGGCGCGTCCTATCGCGAGGCCGAGGGCTTTGGCCTGCTGCCAGGCCATTCGGCGGCCGTGTTCGCGGGCAAGGAGCAGATCGGCATCCTCGCCCAGGTTCACCCGGCGACGGCGGAGGCGTTCGATATCGCCGAGCCGGTGTTCCTGGCGGAGCTCTGGCTGGAGGAGCTGACCCGGGCCCTGCCCGAACGGCCGGCCTACACTCCGCCTTCGCGGTTCCCGGAGGTGCGGCAGGATGTCGCCCTGCTCGTCGATGTGGATCTGCCGGCGTCGCGGCTTACGGATGTCGTGCGTTCCCATCGTTCCGGGGCAGTGCGCCTGTCTGGCGAGCTCTTCGACGACTATCGCGGGCAGGGCCTCCCGGCGGGCAAGAAATCCCTGGCGCTGCGCCTGCGTTACCAGGCGGAGGACCGGACGCTCACCGACGAAGAGGTACAGCGTATCCAGGGCGGGCTGCTCAAGCGGCTGGAGAAGGAGTTTGGGGCCACGCTCCGGAGCTGATTCGCGCCGCCAATGAGAACACCGGCTGTCGCGCCTGTGCCCGGCGCTCGGTAGGCTGGCGGTGTGTCGTCGCTCTTCGAAGACCTTCTCGCCCGTGAATCCGGCCGCTACTGGGACCACCTCCAGATCGAGAAGCTCGAATCCGCCGGTGGCCGGGGCGTTTGCCGGATCGCGCTCCAGGAGCACCACCTCAACTACAACGACGTCGCCCATGGCGGCGTCATCTCCGGGCTCATCGATTCGGCGGCCGGGCTGGCGGTGCGATCGCTCCGGACGCTGGAAGAGGTTGCCGATCGGCCGCACGCGACGAGCGACCTGCACGTCCAGTACCTGAGTGGCGCGCGGGGCGTCATCCTCGCCACGGGGACCGTGGTGAAGGCGGGCCGCACGGCGATCTTCGTCCAGGTCGATGTGACCGATGCCCGCGACCGGCTGGTGGCACGGGGCAGCGTGACCTTCGTGATCGCTCCACCGCGCCAGGTCCGCGACGAAGAGTGAACGCGCCGGCCCTGGCCATCGAGGTTCGAACGCCCTGCCCGCCGCAGCCGCTCCCTCCGTCGCCGTACACCTTTGGTGACGTGCGCCGCGCCCCTCCCGACGGGTTCATCGCGCACGGCGGAGACTTCGAGCCATCCACGATCATCACGGCCTACAGCAGCGGCGTGTTTCCCTGGCCCCACCCGGATGAGGAGTACCTCTGGTTCTCTCCTGACCCGCGGGCGGTGATCTTCCCGGGTTCGCTGCATGTGTCGCGGCGGCTGGCGCGGGTGCTGCGCCAGGGCCGCTTCCGCTTCACGGTCGATGGCGCCTTCGAAGAGGTGATGCGGGCCTGCGCCGACCGGAGCGAGGGCAGCTGGATCACGCCCGCCCTGGTCGAGGGCTACGTGCGCCTCCACCGGCTTGGATGGGCCCACAGCGTCGAGGCCTGGCTCGATGGGGAGCTGGTTGGGGGCCTCTACGGCGTCCGCCTCGGCCACGTCTTCGGCGCTGAATCGATGTTTCACCGCGTTACGGACGCTTCGAAGGCGGCGATGGCGGCGATGATGCAGTGGGCCGAAGCCGAGGGGATCAGCGTGGTCGATGTGCAGGTGCTCAATCCGCACACCGCATCGATGGGCGCGGTGGAGATACCGCGGGCGCGTTATCTCGCCCTCCTGGACAGCCTTCAACACTGAAGTAGTTCGTAGCATGACCGGCTGATTCGCTGGCTCAGTCCCTTGCGGCCGCCAGGACGAACGTTTGGAAGGGGGCTTTCGAGACGAACGCGTTATCGAAAGAGGCCTCAATCGTCGGGGTGAGCGGCTCGCCGGGGAGCGCCTGCGCCCATACCTCCTGGAGGTAGATTCGCACGGCATTGGTCGTCCCCAGGAGCCGCTGGATCCGGGCTTCCCGTCGCCAGCCGCTGCCACTCTCTACGACGATTAACTGGCCAGCGTTCGTCGGCGAGGAGCTGCCTTCGCAGCTGGCGCTGGCGTACTCCTCTAAGAAGACCTGTGCGGTTGGTCTTCGCGGCTGCGGGGCCGGGACATTGACACTGGCACTGAAGAGGTAGGGTTGGCCGGCCTCGACTCGAATGCACTGCCAGATAGCTCTGCCGCCTGAGCGTTCGTCAATCGGAGCGGTCATCAGCCGGGCGGTTCCGGAGCCCGAAGTGCCGGGGCTGGGCTCAGCGCTCCAGGTCGGGGCGTTCTCCCAGCCGTCTGCGTTTGTGTCGAAGTCGCCGTTCTGAACGAGGTTCGCCAGCTGCGCTTGTTGCCCCAGGGTGGGAGCGGGTCCAACGCTGAGGACTCCCAGGAGACTGAGCGCGATCGCAAGGGCGGTTGCGAGATTCTTCATGGAGGGCCTCCTCGTCGGTGGTCAAGGTACCAGAACGGTTGCCCGAATGGTGACTATCGGCCAACGCGCGTGAGCGCCAGGGGATGTCCCCCGGGCACAGTCGCCCAACGGCTCGCATGCCTGGGCCGAACGGCCGCTCCGCGAGGCGGGGCGCTCGTGCACGATTGCCTCGTGAGGTGACCATGAAAGTTCTCGTTGCGTATGCCACAGGCGAAGGCCAGACAGCGGCGATCGCCAGACGCATGGGCGCGGTGCTGGCCGAAGCGGGCCACGTGGCCAGCCTCGCCGACCTCGCCGACGGCTCGATGTACCTCGGGCCGTATGACGCGGTTATCGCCGGTGGCTCAATCCACACTGGCAAGTTCAGCAAGCAACTCCACCGGTTCATTTCCGAGAATGCCGATGCCCTGAGCACGAAGCGTTCCGCGTTCTTCTCCGTCAGCCTGGCGGAAGCGGATCGCAGCGGCAAACGGCACGCCCAGGTTCAGCCGATCATCGATCACTTCCTCGCCGAGCATGGGTGGAAGCCAGCGGCGGTCCAGAGTTTCGCCGGGGCGCTGAAGTATTCGAAGTACAACCCGCTCGTTCGCTTCGTGATGAAGCGGATTAGCAAGGGGTACGGCGGCGACACGGACACCCACCGGGACTACGAGTACACCGATTGGGCGGCCGTCGATCGTTTCGCTATCCAGGTTGCGGCGATGCACGCGCCGGCAGGCGCCGCGGTGCCCGTTTAGTTCGGGCGCGCCGGCGTGGGTCCCAGCAGTTAGCCCTCACCCCAGCCTCTCTCCCACGGCGGTGTGCGAGGGGTTGTTCCAGGTCGCAGGGCTTCCAAACGAGCACCGGCGGCGAGACCGTTCGCGCTGGTTCCGGGTTTTCGCGTTTCGACCCACCCCTTGTTACGCTTCGGGGATGTCGACATTCCGCGTTCTCCTCACCCCGGGCGATGGCATCGGTCCCGAAGTCATCGCTGAATCGCTCAAAGTCCTCGCCCGCATCGAACAGCGCTTTGGCCATGAGTTCGAGTTCGACGAGGAGACGATCGGGGGGGCGGCCATCGATAAGTACGGCGTTGCCCTTCGCCCCAAGACGATCGCGAAGGCGAAGGCGAGCCAGGCGATCCTGTTCGGGGCCGTGGGCGGGCCGAAGTGGGACAACCCCAAGGCGACGGTCCGGCCCGAGGACGCGATCCTCGGCATGCGCAAGCAGCTGGGGCTGTTCGCCAACCTCCGCCCGGTGAAGGTCCACCCGCTGATGCTCGGGGATAGCACGCTCAAGCCGGAGGTCCTCGCCGGGACGGACATGGTGGTGATCCGCGAACTGACGGGCGGGCTCTACTTCGGCCGGCCGCAGAAGCGCTGGGAGAACTCGAAGGGGCGGCAGGCCGTCGATACGCTGCGCTATTCGGAGAAGGAGATCAGCCGGATCTGCCACGTGGCCTTCCGGCTGGCCCGGACGCGCCGGAGCAAGGTGACCAGCGTCGATAAGGCGAACGTGCTTCGCACCGGGCAACTCTGGCGGGAGATCGCCACGGAAGTTGGCAAGCAGTACCCGGATGTCGCCCTGGACCACCTGCTGGTTGATGCGGCGGCGATGCAGCTCCTGCGCCGGCCGGCGAGCTTCGATGTGATGGTCACGGAGAACATGTTCGGCGACATTCTCACGGACGAGGCGGCGATGCTCGCGGGTTCGATGGGGATGATGCCCTCGGCCAGCCTGGGCAAGCGGCGCAAGGATGGCACAGGCATCGGCCTTTACGAACCGATCCACGGCAGCGCCCCGGATATCGCCGGCCAGGGCAAGGCGAACCCGCTCGCGATGATCCTGAGTGCCGCGATGATGCTCCGCCTTTCGCTGGGACTGGAAGCGGAAGCGGCGGCGATCGAAGCGGCGGTCGATGGCGTGATCACCGCGGGCCTGCGTACGCCGGACATCGCGGGCACGGGCTCGACGGTGGTGGACACGGTGCGCATGGGAGACGCGGTCGCCGAGCGGGTGTCGGGGTAGGCGAGAGACGAGAGACGGGAGACGATAGGGGGACGGGACGGTGGCAGTCCGGGGCGCGCTGTGGCCTACTACGGGGATGCACGCCACCTTCGATGCCGCCGCTCACGTCCTCCGCACTGCCCTTGGTGACCTGACCGAGGTCCTCGCCGACTTGCCTGCCGAGGCAGCCGACTGGCGGCCGTTCCCGGCGGCGAACAGCCTCACGGTGCTCGTCCGCCATGGCCTGACGGGGACGCGGTTCCTCACCTCCACGGCGGCGGGGCTGGCCCCAGACCGGGCGGCCTACCTGGCGGGCGACCGGGCCGAGGCGTTCGCGGCGAATGTGGGCACGACGGAGAGCCTGCAGTCGGAGATCGCGGCCGCGCTCCCGGGCCTGGAAGCGATCCTGGCGAAGGGTGGCGAGGAGGCCCTTCTCGCGCCCGCTACCTGGGCCTGGCCCACCGGCCGCACGCCGACGGGCGCGGAGCTCCTTATTCACGCGATGGGCCACCTGAAGGAGCACGTGGGCCAGGCGGGGCTCCTGCGCGACCTCTGGAACGCTGGCGTGGGACGTTCGCGCCGGTGAGCACCTCGCCGTTCATGCGCGCCGCCATCGAGGCGAGCCAGGCAGTCCGGGGAACGACGAGCCCGAACCCCTGGGTGGGCGCTGTCGTGGTGCGCGATGGCGCTGTTGTCGCGACGGGAGCGACGGAGCCGCCCGGCGGCCGCCATGCCGAGGCTGTCGCCCTGGCAGCGGCGGGTGAAGCGCGGGGCGCCGAGGTCTACGTGACGCTGGAGCCGTGCTTCCCCTTCGAAGGAAAACGGACGCCGCCCTGCTCCGCCGCGCTCATCGAGGCGGGCGTGGGACGGGTGGTGATCGCGCTGGAAGACCCGGACGCGCAGGTGGCCGGCCGGGGGATCGCGGCCCTGCGGGCGGCCGGCATCGCGGTCGAGGTGGGCGATGGCGCCGGTGAGGCCAGGGAGCTCCTTCGGCCCTACCTGAAGCATCGGCAGACCGGGCGGCCGTACGTGATCGCGAAGTGGGCGACGAGCCTCGATGGCCGGCTCGGCGGGCCGGGCACGCGCTGGCTGACCTCGGAGCGGGCGCGTGCCCGGGTCCACGAGGACCGCGCGATTGTCGATGCGATACTGGTGGGGGTGGGCACCGTCCTGGCGGACGACCCGGCGTTGACGGCGCGGCCCGGCGGGGTGACAGCGGCCCGCCAACCGTTGCGCGTGGTGGTCGATTCGAAAGGACGGACGCCGGCGACGGCCGCGGTGCTCTCCGGGCCGGGCCGCGCCGTGCTGGCGGTGGGCCCGCAAGCGTCCGCGGCCTGGCGTGCGACGATGGTGGCCGCCGGGGCTCAGGTGATTGAGCTGGAGGACACGGGGGATGGGCTCGACCTCGAACAGCTCCTCACGGTCCTGGGGCAGCGCGGGGTGATGGCGCTGATTGTCGAAGGTGGAGCGATGCTGCTCGGGTCGTTCATCCGTGCGGAACTGGCGGATGAAGTGCATGCGTACGTTGCCCCGTTGCTCCTCGGCGCGGCGGGCCCGGCCATCCACACGGGGCCGTTCCCGCTCCGCCTGGAGGACGTGCGGATCGAGCCGCTTGACCCGGATGTACTGGTGCGCGGCTACACTGGCGCCTGGGAGCCGGGCCGCTGAGGGTGGTGAAGGAGAGAGATGGCACGCTACTGGATCGTGGTCGGCGGGCCTGAGGTGTTCGCCAAGACGCGGGAGATGGGGTTCGTGCGTCACGGCTTCAAGAGCACGCGGCGAATCATGGCGAGCAAGATTCAGCCCGGTGACCGGCTGGGCTTCTACGTGACCGGGAAGAAGCAGTTTGCGGCCATCGCCGAGGTGACGACTCCGGTTGCGGAGGAGCGGACGCGCATCTGGCAGAACGGCAAGAACCCCGCCGAACTCTACCCGTACCGAGCGGGAATCCGGGCGGTGGTCGCGCCGCCAGAAGAGCGCTGGCTGGACGCCGAGCCGTACCACGATCGGTTCCAGTGGACGCAGCGGTGGCCGCGTGCGCACTGGACGCTGGCCTACCAGGGGAATCTGCACGAGGTCTCGGAGGAGGATTTCGCGATGCTGGAAGCGGACATGGCGCGGGCGGCGGCAGAGCCGGCCGGCCAGGCGTAAGGGCCTATGCCAGAATACGTGGTTGAAGCGCGAGGGCTGGTGAAGCGTTACGGCGAAACGCTTGCCGTAAGCGACGTCGACCTCAGGGTGGAGCGGGGGAGCGTCTTCGGCGCTCTCGGACCGAACGGCTCGGGAAAATCGACAACAGTGCGGATGTTGCTCGGGCTGGCGCGGCCGGACGCGGGCGAAGTCCGGCTCTTCGGCGAACGCGTCGCGGATCACGGGCCGCGATTGCTCCGGCGGGTGGGGGCGGTCGTCGAATCGCCAGCCTTCGTGCCCTATCTCTCCGGGCGGGACAACCTGCGGCTGCTGGAGATGTACGTTCCAAGCGTCGGCCGCGAGGGTATCGAGGCGGTGTTGCGCCGGGTGCACCTTGAAGACGCGGCTCATCGGCGGTTCAAAACGTACTCGCTGGGGATGAAGCAGCGGCTGGGGATCGCGGCGGCCATTCTGCACAACCCCGAGCTGATCATCCTCGATGAACCGACGAACGGCCTGGACCCGCAGGGCACGCTGGAGGTCCGGGCGCTGATTCCTGAGCTGGCGCGCGAAGGCCGGACGATCGTGCTCTGCAGCCACCTGCTGCACGAGGTGGAGCAGGTCTGCGGATCGGTGGCTATCTTCCAGCGGGGCCGGATCATCGCCCAGGGAGAGACGGCGGCGACTACGGGTGCGGGGAACAGCCTCGAAGTCGCGGTGCCGGTGGTGGCCGAGGCGCTGGCACTGTTCGCAACGTCGCCCTGGATGGGGCGGGTAGTGGTCGAAGGGGAGATCCTGCGTATCGACCGGGCGAGTGCGGAGGGGGCGGAGGTGAACGCCTTCCTGGTGGGCCATGGCGTGTACGCGTCGATGCTGCGGCCGCATCGCCAGAGCCTGGAAGAAGCCTTCCTCGACCTGACACGGGAGGCGGCCGATGGCTGAGGGCTGGGCCGTGGAGATGGAGCGCCTTGGGGCTGCGCTTCGAGCGGAGCTCTTCAAGGTGATGCGCCGGCGGATGACCTACATCTGCCTGGCGTCGTTCGGCGCGTTGATCGTTCTCTTCTACGTGATCCTCTGGCTGCGCGTGCGCGAAGGAGCGGGCGATTCGCCGCAGACGCTGCTGACCTGGCTTGCCGTGCGCTCGGCGCTTTCCTTCGCGAACGTGGTGCCGTACAGCCTGGCGCTGGAGCGGTTCTTCGCCACGCTTTTCTGCGCGATCTTCGCCGGGACGATGATGGGGAACGAATTCGACTGGCGGACGGTGGGGGTGGTCACGGGGAGAGGAGTGCGGCGCTGGCACTTCCTGTTCGCGAAGACTGTCGTCAGCCTGGCGTTCACGATGGTGACGCTGCTGCTTGGCCTGGCGATCGCGCTGGTTATCAGCGCGTGGTTCACGAACCTCTATGGCCTGCCGTGGGGTGATGGGGGCGTGGAGCGGTACATCGACGCGGCCTTCAGCCTGGCGAGGACGTTCTACGCGATCTGCCCGTTCGTGTTCATGGCGCTCCTCTTCGCGACGGTCTGGCGTTCAGGCGGGCTCGCGGTAGGGGCAACGCTGGGTGCGTTCTTCATGGAAGGGATCTTTATCAGCCTCTTGAGTGCGGCGAGCGGCTGGCCGCGTCACGTGCCGAACTTCTTTCTGAGTATCAACATCGACGCAGTGCTTCGGGCGAACGGGACGTTCGGCGATGGGAACGTGCCCTTCGCCCTGGGTGACACGGGGCCGCCGGAGTGGCGGGGGGCGATGGTCCTCGCGGTGTGGTCAGTCGCTATTGTCGGCGGCTCATTCTGGGCTTTCTTACGGCGCGATATCCAAGAGTAGGGCTTCCCCTTACACGATCAGGTTGAACTAGGCCGAGTTCGGCTGGTAGCATCCCCAGCGTAGCAAGGGAAGTGGTGGAATGTATCAGTTTCCGAAATGCCGCAAATGCGATGCGGGTGACCTGGTGCCGTTCTCGGATTTCGGCAGCCAGGGGGCGCCCATCCAGTACAAGGCGTGGGTATGTACGAATCCCGATTGCGGCTACAACATCAAGATCCGCAACGGCGAACTCTTCATCGACGAGCCGATCAACGATGGCTCGTTCCATACGGGCCGCGCACGGTAGACTTGCCGATAATCCACGCGATCCGCAGGCCTTCGCTCGGGCGAGCGCAGGCCACGTGACAGGTTGAACGTGCATGGCACAGGCGAACAAGATCTACCAGCCGCTCCCGGTGCAGTTCAGCCTCGATACCGATATCGAGACTGAACTGCAGCAGAACATCCTGGTGACAAGCGTCGATCAGGTTCTGAACTGGGCGCGGCGCTCATCGCTCTGGCCGGCGATGTTCGGGCTGGCCTGCTGCGCGATGGAGATGATCGCGGCGGCGATGCCGCGGTACGACCTGGCAAGGTTCGGCGCGGAGATCTTTCGCGCTTCGCCCCGCCAGGCCGACCTCCTGATCGTCCCCGGGACGGTGACCTGGAAGATGGCGCCGGCCGTACGCCGCGTCTGGCTGCAGATGCCCGAACCGAAGTGGGCGCTGGCGATGGGCGGTTGCGCGATAATGGGCGGCCCGTTCGCCTACGCTTACAGCGTCACGCCCGGCGTGAACACGCTCCTCCCCGTCGATGTCTACGTGCCGGGCTGCCCGCCGCGGCCGGAATCGCTGCTGACCGGGTTGATGCTGTTGCAGGACAAGATCAAGCAGGACACGATTGGTAAGGGCTGGCAGCGCAAGGACGTTGAGCCGCAGTTCCACCGTTACCTGCCGGATGGTGACCCGATCCGCAAGGAGCTGGAGTCGCTCTTCCCGCCGTACATCCAGTACGACACGCCGTACACGGGGTCGGCCTTCCCGAGCTAGCCGAGCCGCCTTCGGCCGAGGTGGACGCAGAGGCGCAGAGGACATTGAGGGGAGGCGAGTTTCGACGGCCTGCTTCGAATCCCGGTCCGGCAGGCACGAGGCGGCTGTCGCACCAACAACTGAACGCAGGGAGAGAGCCCCAATGGCGAAAGCAGAGTGGTCCGAGATCGAAGGCCTGGTGAAGCACCTCTTCGAGGCCGGCATGACCCCGGATCGCGGTGACCTCGTGGACCTGGCCTACCGTGAAGGCGTCTCGGATGACGCCGTTGACGCGCTGGACACGCTCGGCCCGCGGCCAGTGACCTCGCTCGAGAACCTGAAAGAGCTGCTGACGGCGAACGGCGCGCTGGCGTAGGCGACAGGTCCGAGTGTTGAGCCCCGAGTCCCGAGGTCCGAGGCCCAAGTCCCGAGGCGGAACTGACTTCCCTTCTCGACAAGCAGCTATCTGCGTATTGACAAGCGCAGCTATCTGCGTATTCTGTGGGCATGCGCAGAAAACCAAACACCCTCGTTCCCCTGGAACTCAACCTTCTTGGCGCGGCCGTTGCCTTCGCTCGCGCCGGGGTGGAGGAGTTCCACGGGTACGCCATCGCCCTGGAGCTGGCCGAACAGGCCGAAGCTCGCCGCCTGACCGCCCACGGGACGCTCTACCGGGCGCTCGACCGGCTGGAGGCTTCGGGCTTCCTCAGCAGCCGCCTCGAAGACGCCGACCAGGCCGCAAGCGAACGACGGCCACGCCGCCATCTCTACCGGCTTACGGCCGAAGGGATGCGCGCCGTCGAACGAGCGGACGCCCCGGCGCAGGCCGCTACTTTCGAACGCGGGCTGGCGCCGCAATGATGATGCCGATGGACCGTACCAACCTTCGCGCTGCCTCGCTCGTACGGGTGTGGCTGCGCTGCTATACGGCCGGCGCCTCTCCGCAGCAGCGGGAACGCCGGGTCTGCCAGATCGAGTCGGACCTCTGGGAACACCAGGCCGACGCCGCCACCAGGGGCGCTGGCCGCGCCGCGCTTTCGCTGGCGATCACGGACCGGATGGTCCGGGGAATCCCGGCAGACATCGCCTGGAGAACCAGGCTTGGAGGCTTTGCCATGAATATCTCGATTCCGTTCAACCGGGCCATAGGGCTTGTGCTCCTGGCGTTCGTCGTCCTCGTTCCCGTCGCGCTCACGATAAATGGCTACGACTCCGCCCGCGAGGGCTGGGAAGGTGAGCTGCGCCGAATCGGCGGCCAGGACGAGTGGAAGACAAATCTGAACAATCTCTTCCAGATGCTCGCCGGCCTCGGCCTCATCGGCGGCGGCGTCATCGTGGCCGTGACCATGGGCCAACGCTCGCGCCTGCTGGCAACCTCCGGCGGCGTGTTCCTGGCGATTGCGGGCGCGCTTACGCTCGTGAGCGCCGCCCTCTATGCAGGCTTTGCGGAATTGGCGCGCGAGTTCACGGAGGGTAACGGCGACGCCAGCACGGCCGGCACCGCGCGCGGTCTCGTGCTTGTCATGGGCAATACCGTGATAGCGGCCACACTCTGTACCGTCATCGGCGTCTTCACTACCGCTGTCGGAGCGACGCGGCTGGCACTGCTTCCGCGTTGGTTACGGGTGCCCCCGGCGCTGGCGGCGGTATCGATTTTCGTGGCATTCGCACTCGACCAGTTCGAGGCAACCGATACCGCGGCGTGGCTCACGTTCATGGTGGCCTCCGTTCTGGTGCTTGGCTGGCTGCTCGTCGCGGGTGCGATGCTCGCCCTTCGGCGAGTCGACGCGGCGGTGGTGCCGCCGACGCGGACGCCGGCCTGACCGTCTGGGCGATCCAGCCATGCGCTAGATTGACGCATGGCTGGATCGCGCGGAAACTCTCCTGAGACGGCGGCCGCCGCTGCCTAGGGCGGCTGTCGCCGCCGGAATGCTGGTCTACCGACGAGTTGGATGCCGTGGCGACGGCGCCGCCCGCGCCCGCCTGACGCCTGGGGAACCGCCATGACCGACCGCCGGGTTTCGCCGCGTGTCTCCACACCAGGGACGAGGAGGTAACACGATGAACCAGCACGAAGCGGCCGCGAAGACGTGGCGTGTCGTGCCCGCCTCGCTCGCGCCCGTCCAGTGGGCGGCGATCCTGGGCTCCCTCGTAGTCCGCGCCTGGAGCGTTGCTGGCCTCTTCGCGAACCCGGACTTCGCGACGGGCGACGCAGCGACATCCGAGCGCGTGTTGGCCGTGGACATGAACGGCTGGCATGCGCTGTCCGGATTCCTCATCGCCGTCCCCGGACTGTTCGCCGCCGTGCGCCGCTCGTGGGCCGGCCTCTTCACCGTCGTGGCGGCCGGCTCTCTGATCGCCACCGGCATTTGGGCGCTACTCGATGTGCATGCCGCCGCCGGGCTGTTCTACTTCCCACACCAGCGGGCGGACGCCATCCTGCACTTCGCTGTCTCCGCGGTCTTCATCGCCGGGGCCGTCCATTACCTCCTGGCCGGGCGAGCGGGCGGATCGACTATCATGGGTCGCCGGAGGAACAAGTGGGTGTGATCCGCAAAGTCGTCCACATCGCCGCGCCACCGGAAGCGGTCTGGGAGGTCCTCTGCGACGGCGCTCGTCTGCCCGTATGGAACGAGGAGCTCGCCGCCGTAAAGGAGATCGACGGTCCCCTGGATCACGCCGGGGCCGGGTACACGCAGGTGATGCGCTTCGGCCGCTGGCGCGCCGAGGGCAGGCTGACGGTCGTTTCGGCCGAGTATGCCCGCGGCCGCGAGGTGACGTCGGTGTCACCCTTCACGAAGTACGTGCGAGGACGCGACCGGCTCGATCCTCGCGGTGGTGGCACAGACCTCACCGTCGAAATCGAATACGCGCTCAGGGGTGGCGTGTTCGGGAAGTTGCTGGATGCCCTGCTTGTACATCGCATGATGAGCCGCACCTTCGCCCGCAACGGCGCCAACCTCAAGCGGTTGATCGAGAGTGACGCGTCCGCGGCGGACACCTCGACGGGACAACCTCGGGCGTGACGTGACATATAGGCGGATGCCGTTCGCAAGCACGGCTCGGGGTTACAAATGGCTACGCGCCGCGCTCACGTACGAAGGCGGTGAACTCTTCGTAGGCGCGCCACATTTCGCGGTCTTCGACGAATGGCTTGCCCGCTTCGAAGACGTGGGTGCCGCCGAAGGCCTTGATGATGTCCGGGTGGTCGTCCACCACGTAGTCCGGGATGAAGGGGACGCCGAGTTCGCCGAGCCGGGCGTGGTGATCGTGGAGGGGCTTCCAGTAGCAGTCGGTGATGTGCTCGTGGAGGTCGAAGCGGCGAACGACCTCCCAGCGCGGGCCGTAGCCGCTCCAGAGGTAGACGGTGTGGCCGTCGTCGCGGATCTGCTGAAAGACTTCGGCGACATGGGGCCGTAGCTTTACGTCCCAGGTGATCAGCGTGTCGTCTACGTCGAAGAAGATGTTCACGAAGACGAAGTAGAGCGGCCGAGCGGGCAACGGGCAAGCGATTCCTGCTCAGCGTGTCGCTGCTCAGCGAATGCTGCCCGGGTCGCCGGGCCTGAGCGGGTTCGTAAACGTGCGGCCGGCGTCTGAAAGGTCGGCGGAGAGGTCGTCGCCTGCTGGTTTCTTGCCATCGCGGACCCAGGCTACGAGGTCGTTCCAGGCGGTCGTGTACTCGGCGTCGCTGAAGGTGCAGTGGCCGCCGGCGCGAATGATGCGCTGGACGAGGAGGTTCGACCCGCCGGCGGCCGCGACCCTGCTGCCGTAGAGCTGCTCCTGGGTGATCGGCACGAAGAGGTCGCCGGTGGTGTGAAGGGTGAGGAGCGGGTCGCTGATCTTCCCCGTCGTGGGTGCGGCGTCCGGGAACTTCGCCGGGTCACGCACGCTCGCATCCGCTGCCAGACGGCGAACACGAGCGTTGAACTCGGCGTCGCTCTCGCCGAGGCCGTCGTCGATATCGTAGACGTGGCCCGCGTTCGTCGCCGCCGCCCCTACGACGCTCCGCCGGTCGGGGTCCGCGAGGAGGACGAGGAAGTTCTGCTGGTACTGGGCCGAAAGCCCCTCGATGAAGAACGGGCGCGGGCCGCCAGTTAGGTTGCGGACGGCGCTGACGAAGAGCCTGCCCTTCTCCGTTGGCGCTTCGGGTGTGCCGAGAATGGGGGGCAGGCGTAGGAGCGCGGCGCCGAGCTGCTGGGCGCCCGAGCCGAAGGGGAGCGCCACGCCGCCGGCCGCTTCCGCGAGCATGGCCCAGGAGACGAGCAGGTCGATCTCATCGATGCCGGCGACCGCGCCGCAGACGGCCAGGGCGCCATCGAAGCGCTCCGGGTAGCGTTCGAGGAGGAGGGCGACGACGTGGCCGCCCATCGATTCGCCGACCAGGTAAACGCGCTTCGGCTTGCCGACCTTCGCTTCGAACTCCCTGAGGAGCGTGACGGTGTCGTCGGCGCCGATGCCGGGGACATAGAGGTTTTCGCTGTAGCTGCTGGCGGCCCAGGCGAACCCGCCTTCGATGAACAGGCGGCGAAGCGGGCCAAGGGGGTTGGAGACGGCGACGGTGTTGCCTTCAAGACGGACGCCGTGGGCGTAGAGGACGAGGTCGCCGTTCCAGTTGGTGGGCGTCTCGATGCGGTAGCCGGCGCGGCCGAGCGTGCCAAACGTCGCCCTGGCGTTGGGCAGGGCTTCGAAGTCCGGCTTCGCGACGGTGGTCCGGGCGCCGGTGGAGGTTCCGAGTGGGCCGGTGCGATCGCGGTTGGCGAAGGTCGTGGCGGCGGGCGCGGTGGCGGCCGGCGATGGGCTGGCGGCCGTCGCGGTCGCCGCCGGTGCGGAGGGTGTGCTCGTGCTGGCTGGTTGGGTCGCGGTTGCGGCGCCTGGGGCGGCATCCTTCGCCGAGCAGGCCGCGG
>CAZQCR010000048.1:0-16211 GCA_964591745.1 uncultured Anaerolineaceae bacterium | reverse complement strand
CTCGGGCGGCGCCGCCTTCTTCCTGATCGACTCGGGTGAAGCGACGGTCTCGCTTCGCGGGGTTGATCAGGCAACGCTCGGCCCGGGCGACCACTTCGGCGAGTTGGCCCTGATCGACGGCGGACCGCGCTCGTCGACCGTGACGGCCTCGACCGACCTCATCTGCCATGGGCTGACGTTCTGGGAGTTTCGGCCGCTGGTGGAGCGTAACGGCGTGATCGCCTGGCGGCTCCTGGAAGCGCTAGCGAAGCAGCTACGCGCCGCCCGGAGCGGATAGCGCGTCCGGTGAGGGCCAAAGGCAGGTGGTAGCGGCCGGCACGCCCGTTACTCCGCCGCCAGTTCTCCGAGGGCGCGGTAGGTGCGATCGCGGGCTCCGTCGTCGCCGGGCGGGATGATCGGCATCGCGAGCAGTTCGCCGGCGCCGAACGAGGGCAGCTCGCGCAGGCGTGCTTTCACCTGGTGAGCATTGCCGTGGACGACGAGGGCGTCGATCATCCGGTCGCTGAGCTGGCCTTCCTTGGCTTCCGGGAAGCCGGCGTCCTGGAACATCTGCGAGTAGTAGGGAACGCGCGGGTAGAACCCGATCTGGCGCTTCGCGCCCTCCCGCACAGCGTCGAAGTCTTCGGAGACGACGACGGGGACGTGGGCGATGAGGGGTGGCGCCGGGCGGCCGGCCTTTGCCGCGCCTTCGTTGATCGCCGGCACGGCCACGTCGCGCAGGTAGGGCAGCGGGCAGACCCAGGAGATTGCGCCATCGGCCAGTTCGCCGCAGAGCCGGAAGCCGTTAGGGCGGAGGGCGGAGGCCATCACGGTAACGCCGACGGGCGCGGCGAGAGCGGCGCGGGCGGTGAGCCGCTTGCCGACGTGGTCGACCTTCCCCTCGTTGAGCAGGGCCTTGAGGATCGTGAGGTACTCGCGCAGGTGCTCCAGCGGCCTGTCGAAGGGGATGCCGAACATCGGCTCAATGGAGACGATGTGGCTGGGCCCGACGCCGAGGCGGAGCCGGCCGGGAGCGAGCGAATCGACCGTGACGGCGCCCTGGACCATAGCGATGGGGTGGCGCGGAAAGGTGGGGATGATGCAGGTGCCGAGCTTGATCCGGCTGGTCTGCATGGCGGCCGCGGCGAAGACGGCGAGGGGGTCGGGAGCGACGCCGCCGCTCGTCAGCCAGGCGCAATCGATCCCGGCCTCTTCGGCGGCGACGATCCCTTCGACCAGGCCCTTTGCGGTCATGGCGCCGATGTGGACGCCGATTGGTAAGCCGTTCATGGGTAACCTCCGAGGTGGCGAAGCGTACGCAGCGGCTGGCCCACACGCGAGCCCGAGGCAGGACGCCGCGATGCGTAGCTCCGGGGAACGGCCGAACAGGGTTGCCTTTCGGCGACGGCTGGCCGCTGGCAACGGCTGAAGAAGGGGAGAGAATCGCAGCGATTCTTCGAGCAGGAGGCCCCTCCGTGGCAGACAGCCGCCCACCCCAGGTGGGCAACTACGAACTGATGACGGACTACGAATCGGACGAGATGACGGTCCGCATCTTCCGGATGGTGGCGGGCGCCGAGCGCATCGAGCCGCATGTGCACCAGCGCTCGGCGCAGGTCTACGTCCCGCTGGTGGGCCAGGTGGCCATCGAGGTCGATGGCGTCGAGACGGTCGTGAACCCGTACCACGTCCACCGCGTTGCCGCCGGCAGGGCGCACGCCGCCCGGCCAGCCGCGGGCACCGTAATCGTCATGAACATCTCCGTGCCGCCGTTGCGAGCGGACGATCAGATCCCCCTGGCGGCCGCGCCCGAGCCCGCGAGCATGTCGCTTCCGCGGTCCGGTGGCGATGTGGAGGACTGACTGGCGGTCTACTCGCCCGCTTTGTCCAGGGCGGCGAGGATCCGGTGCGCGAGGTCGCGCGCCGAGTCGGGTGTGAGTTCGACGGCCACCCGCGCGCCCGTGCCTATCGATTCGTTGACGAAGTCGAGGTTCAACGCGTGTTCCAGGTCCAGGTGGAACGGGTGGTCGAACGAGACGTAGACCTGGTCCAGCGAAAACCATCCCTGGGGGCCTTTGCCGCTACCGGCGATCGAGGCCTTTTCGGCGATCATGGTGCACATCGTCGCGCGCCTAAATCCCGGGTCCGGCGAGATGGCGGCCAAGGAAGTTGAAGACCTTCGCCCAGCCATCGACGGCCGCCTCGGCGCGGTACATGGCGGGTGCGTGCTGGTAGAAGATCCCGTGGCCGGCGCCGTCGTAGCGGTGGAACTCGTAGTCCTTGCCGTGCTTCTTCAGCTCGGCCTCGTGCTGGTCCACCTCGGGCGCCGTCGGGAAGCGGTCATCGTTGCCGAAGATGCCGAGGAGCGGGCAGGCGAGGTCCCTGGTGTAGTCGATCGGGGCGACGGGCTGCTTCTCGGTGAGGTCCTTCGCTTCGGTCACGACCCGGCCGCCCCAGAGGTCGATCGCCGCATCGAAACCGGGGACGCGCGAGGCGGCCAGCACAGTGTGGCGGCCGCCGGAGCAGGTGCCCATGACGCCGACCTTGCTGTTGCTGGTGGGCAGGCCACGGAGGTACTTCATGGCCCCGGCGACATCCCCCATCACCTGGTCATCGGCGACGCCACCTTCGGCGCGGACTCGGGCGCCGATATCGTCCGTCGCGCCGTCGCCCGTGCGCTGGTAGAGGTTCGGGCAGATGGTGGCGTAGCCGTGGTAGGCCATCTTGCGGGCTGCTTCCTTCGTCCATTCGTCCCAGCCGGGAAGGTGGTGAATGAAGACCATGCCGGGGAAGGGGCCGGGGCCGAGGGGCCGGGCGAAGTAGGCGCGAACGCTATCGCCGTTGGCGCCGGTGATGGTGACGGTCTCGGCGAGCATGCCTTCGTAATCGTCGGTGCGGTACACGGGTGGTCCTCCTGGGGATGGCGGGTGATTGCGCGCAGGATACCGGGCGCGGGAGCACGCTGGCGAACGGGTCGCGGCCCGAAGCAGGCGGCACACCCCACGCTGCCCGGGCCCGCCTCCTGCCTGCAGGTCGTTGCTCCTTCGAATCTCTCCGTTTCACGAGGCCGCAGACGCGGGCTATCGCCCTCCCCGGCCGCCCGGCGTAGGATGCGGCCGGGCGCTGCCGCGCCGTTGGAGTGTGTTATGGCCGCCACGGGGAAGATGGAGTACGGGATCGCGCTGACACCCTCACCGGATTCGTGGAAGACGGTGAAGCGGGCGGAGGAGCTGGGGTTCACTCGGGCCTGGTTCTACGACTCGCAGCTGCTGTATACGGATGTGTTTATCTCGATGGCCCTGGCCGCCGAGCACACCTCGCGCATTCGACTTGGCACCGGCGTGCTCATCCCGACGAACCGGATAGCGCCGGTGGCGGCGAACTGCTTCGCCTCGCTGAACCGGTTGGCGCCGGGGCGGATCGACTTCGGCGTGGGCACTGGCTTCACGGGCCGGAACACGATGGGCCTGCCCGCCCAGAAGCTGGAAGACATGGCCGAGTACATCGAGGTCGTCCAGGCGATGCTGCGGGGCGAGACGGCGCCCTTCCGGACGGAGGGGAAGACACGCACGATCGGCTTCCTGAACGCGGAGAACGGGATGCTGAACGTGGACGACCCGGTGGAGCTGCACATCTCGGCGTTCGGGCCAAAGGGCCGGGCGCTGACGGCGGAGAAGGCGGATGGCTGGATCACCTTCATGGGGCCCGTCGGTTCGGCGCTCCACCAGGCGACGGAGATGGACGCCGCCTGCAAGGCCGCGGGCCGCGACCCGGCTTCGCTGCGGAAGACGGTCTTCACGCTTGGTTGCGTCCTCGGCCCGGGCGAGGCGCCGGATGGCCCGCGGGCGATGGCGCAGGCGGGGCCGGCCGGCGCCGTGAGCTATCACGGGATGATCGAGAACTTCTCCCGGCTGCCGGCGGAGCTGCAGGCGAACATCGCCGCCTACCGAGCGCTCTACGAAAGCTACGAACCAGCGGACGCCCGCTACCTCGCCCTCCACCGGGGGCACCTACTCTTCGTCCGAGATGACGAGCGGCAATTCGTCACGGGCGAACAGCTGGCGGCCTCGACGATGACCTGCGAGGCGGCCGAGGTCCGCGCCCGGGCCGAACAGCTTTCCGCGGCCGGCTACGACGAACTCACGGTGCAGCTCGTGTACGGCCACGAAGACGCGGTGGAGGACTGGGCTGCAGCGCTAATGTAGGCGTGAGGCGGTAGGCCAGAGGGCATAGTCCGGGACTCCTTGGCCCGATTGACTCACCGGCTCTCGTCTACTGGATCGGCCAGCGGGCGCTCGCTTCGTAGCTGTGGGCCACCTGGTGGTGAATCCAGACCTGGGCGACGAGTTCGCCGCGCGGCATTTCGTAGCCGCCGAGGGTGACCGTTTCGGCCAGGTCGCCGTCGTTCAGGGTGGCGACAAAGGCGGCCGACGCTTTCGCGCCCTCGATGATCGCCTGGGCGACCTCTTCCTTGCTCTTGCCTTTGAGGTCGGCGATCGCCTTGTCGTTGCCGGCCGCAATCTGGGAAGCGGGCATCTTGTCGAGGACGCCCACGCCGATCAACGGGTAGAAGCCAGCCGCGCCGCCGGCGACCGCGGCGACATGGCGAAAGGCGTCGCCGGTGGTCCACTGGTGGCCAAGCTGGTGCTCCCAGTCTTTGCAGTAGAGCGCGGCGGCCGCGGCGCGGTCTCCCGCGAAGAGGATGCCATCAACCAGTGCTTGCTTCGTGATCATCGTCAGGTCCTCCGGTGTTTCGGGGAGTATAGGGCCTCGCGTCCGCCCTCTCGTCCAGAGTCTCCCGCCTCTCGTCTCCTTACGGCATGCCCGAGACGGTGAGGACCTGGCCGGTCACCCAGTCGGAGGCCTTCGAGGCGAGGTAGACGGCGGCGGCGCCGAAGTCGGTCTCGGGGTTGCCGAGGCGGCCGAGGAGCTGGTTCTTGGCCATCGTCTCGACCTGCTCGTCGGTCGCCCGGATCGCCTCGCGCAGGTCCTCCGTATCCACCGTGCCGGGGGCGATGGCGTTGACGCGGATGCGGCGTCGGGCGAGTTCGCTGGCGTAGGTCTTCGTCAAGTGGTTCACGGCTGCCTTGGCGGCGCCGTAGGGCCCGTTCGTCGGCGTGCCATCGCGCGTGGCTGCTATCGAACTGACGTTGATGATCCGGCCGCCCGGCGATATCGCCGCCTGGGCGAGGGCGATGCACTTCCAGACGGCCGTGAAGTTGAGGTCCATGATGTGGCCGAAGGTCTCGTCCGTATGCTGGCGGAGGACGACGGGCCGTTCGCCCTGCATGCCGCCGGCGTTGTTCACCCAGATGTCGATCTTGCCGAACTGGGCGACGGCGGCGTCGATCAGGGCCTGGACCTGGGCCTCGTCCATGACGTCGGTGGGGACGGCGAGGGCCTTGCGGCCGAGGGCGCGAATCTCGTCGGCCACGGCCTCGATCATGGGCGCGCGGCGGGCGGCAACCACCACGTCGGCACCTGCGCTGGCCAGCCCGAGGGCGATGCCGCGGCCGATGCCCGTACCGGCGCCGGTGACGACGGCAACCTCACCGTCGAGACGAAAAAGATCGATGATGCTCACGGGGCCCTCCAGGAGTGGCCCGTCAGGGCCAGCGAGCGCTCATTCTACGGAGACGGGAGGCGATAGACGATGGACGGGAAATCGTGTCCCTCCGGCTATGCGTCGGCGAGGCCGAGAAAGACGATGACCGCGCGGTTCACGCGGACCATGTCTTCGTCGCTGAGGCGGCCGATGCGCGTGGTAAGCCGCGATCGCCGAAGGGTCGTGACCTTGTCGGCCATCAAGCGGGAAGGGGCATGCAGGCCGTTCTCGGGCGTTGGCTGGATAGGCGGGCGAAAAAGCGGGATCTCATCGTCAGTCGTTGTAAGTGGAACAACCGTGATGGAGTCGGTGAGGTCGAAGCGGTTGTGTTGCAGGACGACCACCGGACGGGGCTTACCCTCGAAATCGCCCACGCCCGCTCCCGTCCAGATCTCTCCCCGTCTCATTCGACGTAGTCGGAGATCGAATCGACGAACGCCTGATCTTCCTCGGCGGTTGCGCTCTGCGCGGCGAGCAGCGATTGGCGGTGCGCTTCCGCGGCGAACTCGGGGGAGTGCACATCCGGCACCCAGATCTCGATCGGCCGCAGCCCCTGCGCCCGCATCCGCGCCCGGAACGCGCGGTCCTGCTTTCCTGAAGAGCTGGCGGTGGTCATGCCTTCGTACCTCGATTCGAGTTTACACGGCGAGCGGGCGCGTTGCAGACGCCCGGCGGCGGCCTGCGCCGCGTAGAATGCGCTCGTCCACTCCCGCGGAGGCTCCCCCATGCAGTTCGGCGTTCATCTTCCTCAACTCGGCCTTGGCGCGGATCGCGCCAACCTTGCGCGCTTCGCCCGGCGGGCGGACGAACTCGGGTATCACTCGGGCTGGGTGAGCGACCATGTCGCCTGGCCCATGTCCGTCGAATCGAAGTACCCCTACAGCGACAACGGGGATTTCCCGGCGCCGAACACGATGGCCTGGCTCGACCCGATCGGGACGCTGATCTTCGCGGCGGCGCACACGGAGCGGCTTCGCCTGGGCACCACCGTCCTCATCCTTGGCTACCGGCCGCCGGTGCAGACGGCCAAGCTGCTGGCCACGCTCGACGTGCTTTCCGAGGGGCGCACGATCCTCGGCGTTGGGGTCGGCTGGATGGAGGAGGAGTTCGATGTGCTGGGGATGCCCTTCGACCACCGTGGCCAGCGCGGGGATGAGCAGATCGAAGCGTTCGAAGCGCTCTTCACGCAGCCGGCGCCGGAGTACCACGGCCGCTTCTACGACTTTCCGCCGGTCGGCTTCAACCCGAAGCCGCCGCAGGGCCACATCCCCATCTGGGTTGGTGGCGATAGCGAGCCGGCCTTTCGCCGTGTGGCGAAGTACGGCGACTGCTTCCATGCCGCCTTCACGCCGCTGCCGCTCCTGAAGGAGCAGTGGGCGCGCGTGCGTGAGCTGGCCGTAGCGGAGGGCCGGGACCCGGCGACGATCGAGTTCTCCGTTCGCCTCTTCGCCGATTTCGAAGGTGGAAGGACGGACCCGGCGAAAACGATAGCCGGGGACGCCGACCGGCTCGTTGAGCAGATCGGCGCATATCGCGAGGCGGGGGTGACGCACATGCTGCTCGAATTCGTCAGCCATGGCGGCGTGGCTGGCCGTGAAGCGGCGATGGCCAGGTTCGCGGCTGAGGTGATGCCCCGGGTGTGAGCGACGAAGAGGTGTCCGAATCACGGAGAACACCAAGAACACGAAGACTTTCAGAAAAGGCGGGGGATTCTTCGTGTCTTGGTGGTTCCCTTCATACAATGCCGCCCACATGGAGGTATTCCGATGAGCGACCCGATCGCTGACCGCCTCGCTATCCAGGACGTGATGACGCGCTATGCGAACGGCGTCGACACGCGTGATCTCGACCTCTACGCGACGTCGTTCACGCCGGATGTTGTGGTCTCCGGGTTTGGCGATGCGGGCGTCATCGAAGGCCGGGAGGCGTGGGTGGCCTACGTGCGAAAGGCGCTCGAACGGTTCGGCGTCACCCAGCATCTGATGGGCAACCACGTCGTCGAGCTGCGCGGCGACGAGGCGACGATGCGCACCTACGTCCAGGCGACCCATGTCCTCGCCGATGACCCGAAGTCCACCCTCACGCTCTGGGCGTCCTATCACGACGAACTGGTCCGCGATGGCGCGGCCTGGCGCATCCGGGACCATCGTCTCGAACCGGCTCACACCCAGCTTCGCCGCTCCGAATAGGCGCCAGGCGCGCCCAACGAAAGGTTAACCGCATGAGCATCCTCGAACAGTTCGGCATGAAGGGACAGGTCGCCGTGGTCACTGGCGCGGGCCGCGGGATCGGCCGGGCGATCGCCATCGGCTTCGCGGAAGCGGGGGCGAACGTCATCATCGCCGCGCGCCGCGTCAACGAGATCGAGGAGGTGGCGGCCGCCTGCCGGGCCGCCGGCGCGAAGGCGATCGCCATCCCCACCGACGTGATGGAGCCAGGCGCCATCGACCGCCTCGCCGAGACGGCCGTGCGGGAGTTCGGCACGCTGACCACCTGGGTGAGCAACGCCGGCGGCAACCGCGACCGCAAGATGCTGGAGCTCGCCGATGTCGAAGAGTCCGAGTGGGATTGGATGATCGACTTCAACCTGAAGACGGCCTGGCTCGGGGCGCGCGCGGCCATCCGCGTCATGCCTCCGGGAAGTTCGATCCTGAACATCGTTTCTGGCGCGGGCCTGAACGCGGCGCCACGCACCGGTGTCTACGGCGCAGCCAAGGCGGGCGTCGTGAACATGACGATGACCCTCGCCCGCGAACTGGCTCCCAAACGGATTCGCGTCAACGGCATCGCCCCCGGCCCGATCCCGACGGAGCAGTTCCTGGAGACGTTCCCGCTGGAACAGAGCCAGATGGACGCGATGGGCGCGAACCTGCCGACCGGGCGCCTCGGCGTGCCCGAAGACATCGCGACCTGTGCCCTCTGGCTCTGTTCTCCCGCCGGGGCCTGGGTCACGGGCCAGACGATCTCGGTGAACGGCGGCCATATCCCGGGCTCGATGGCCGTACGTCACGAAGAGCAGCAGCACTGACGGGGAGCGATTAGCGCGGATCGATCGGCGTGATCGTCCCGACGCGCCCTTCGAGTGCTTCGCCGACTTCGAGGCAGAGGTCTTCGCGAAAACGGTCGCCGATCACCTGGACGCCGACCGGCAGCCCGTTCGTGACCCCTGTCGGCACGCAGACGACTGGGAGGCCAAGCAGGTTCATCGGCGTCACGAAGCGCATCAGGTTGATGGTCTCGGCCACCCCTCCGGGCGCTGCGATGTCGTAACCGTGGGCGAACTGGGGCTGGCACCAGGTAGGCCCGACGATGACCGGATAGCGGGCGAAGAACTCCGACCAGGCCCGCGCGATCTCGTGCCGTTTGACCATGAGGGCGACGCCGTCGGCGTAGGTTGGCGTGCCGAAGTGCCCCACGAACGCCTCCCAAAAGGCGAACGCCTCATCGGACATAAGTTGCCGGAAGACGTCGCCCTGGAGCCCGAGTTCCCAGGCGAGCCAGCGACCCCAGGTTTCGATGGCTTCTTCGACCATCGGAGGCGCGACCGACTCGACGGCGTAGCCCGCCGCGCTGAGCTCCTTGCCGGCCTGCTCGACCGCGGCGGCGATCCCGGCGTCCGTGGTGCCGCCGGGCGGGTTCGCCACCAGCGCCACCTTGAGCGGCCGTGCTGGCGAAGGCCCTTCGAGTGGGGCGGGGAAGGACCACGGGTCACGGGGGTGTGGTCCCGCCAGGATGCCCAGGGCGAGACGAAGGTCGCCGACGGAGCGCGCCATCGGCCCTTGCACCGCCATCATCTGGCCGACGAGCACCCCGCTCATCGGCTCGATGCTGGAGGCGCTCGGGATTCGGCCGAGGCCCGGCTTCAGCGAAGCGATGCCGCAGCAGAAGGCCGGGTTGCGGAGCGAGCCGCCGATATCGTTGCCAAGGCCGAGCGGCGTCATGCCGGCGGCGAGGGCGCTGGCATCACCACCGCTGGAACCGCCTGCTGTGACGGCGGCGTTCCAGGGGTTCTTGCAGAGACCGTAGAGCGCGCTATCCGTGTGAATTCGCAAGGCCATGTCCGGCAGGTTGGTGCGGCCGATCGGGATTGCCCCGGCCGCTTTGAACCGCTCGACCATCGGGTGGTCGATCGTAGCCATCGCGTTGGCCAGCGCGGGTACGCCGTTCGTCGTCGGCTGCCCGGCGACATCGATATTCTCCTTAACCGTGAAGGGGACGCCGTGAAGCGGCGCCAGCGGTTGGCCCGTGGCGACCGCGCGATCGGCGGTGGCCGCAGCCTTGCGGGCGTCGTCGGCGAGGACGACGACGACGGCGTTGAGCGCCGGGTTCACGGTGGCGATCCGGTCGAGATGTGCCTCCAGGACTTCAGTGGAGGTGGTTTCGCCACGGGCGATCATCATCGCCAGTTCACGGGCGTTTTTTCGCCAGAGTTCACTTGCCATCTCGTTGGTCTCCCTGCGCTCGAAGTGAGCACACTCTACCGTGTTTCGCCCGAGCGGTTGCGGGGCCGCGCGGTACACTGGCGGCGGACCTACCGGGAGCGCCACGGCTTTGGACGACCTCGACTCCGCCAGCCTGATGGATCTGCACGCGCGGGTCCTCTTCGCCCACGACGAACGGGGCGATATCACCGGCCTGAACGAGGCGGGCGGCGGAGAGTGCCCGCTCGTCTACGTTGGCCGGGCCGACGGTGTTCTCTTGGTACGCTTCGCCCCGGCGGTCCCGGGCGCTCTGCGCGCCGCGGTCCAGGTGGTTGCGAACTCGTTGCCGCCCTGGGCGCCCGGGGGCCCGGACCGCACCGTGGCCGGGCGGTTGGCGCCGGCTGCCGGGCTTGCATCCGCCGCAAACGGGTGGCAGGGGCCGGTCTACCGCTTCCCGCCGCCACTCTTCCCGCCGATGGGCGCGATGGAGCTCTACCCGGCGCACGCCCGCCTCCTCCACCCCGAACTCGCCCTCTGGGGCCCCGACCTCACACGCAGCCGGCCGGCCTTCGCGGTTCTCCGGGCCGGGCAGGCTGTCTCCATCTGCTGCAGCTCCCGCTCAATTCGCGAAGCTGCCGAGGCAGGAGTGGAAACCGTCGCTGCGTTCCGCGGCCAGGGTTGCGCCGGGCTGGCCGTCTCCGCCTGGGCCGAGGCTGTACGGACCGGTGGCCGGATCCCGTTCTACAGCACCTCGTGGGAGAACGCCGCTTCGCTCGCGGTCGCCGCAAAGCTGGACCTGATCGAGTTCGGAGAGGATATCCACGTGGGCTAGACGGTCAGGAGAACTCTCGCAGCGAGCGGATATCGTCCAGCGTGACGGCGCCGCGGGAAAGCGAAACCCATCCCTGCCGGTGGAAGGAGTTGAGCTGCTTGTTCACGCTCTCTCGGCTAACGCCGAGCATAGAGGCGAGTTCGCCCTGGGTGGTCTTGATCCGCACCCGTGCGTTGGATGCCGTGCCTTCCACATCGTAGACACCGGCAAGGTTGACGAGCTGCTTTGCCAGGCGGTGTGGCAGATCGAGGAACGAGAGGTCGCTTATCCGCTGGTTCGTCCGCCGTAGCCGCGCGGCCAGCGTCTCGATGACGGCGATGGCCGCGTCCGGCCGGGCACGGACCCAGTCGAGGACTGCTTCGCGGGTGACCATCAACGCCGTCGTCTCGATCGTCGCGATCACCGAGGCGGAACGGGGCAGGCCATCGAAGATCGAGAACTCGCCGATCGGCTCACCAGGCCCGAAGACGGCGAGCGTCGCCTCTTCGCCCGTGCCGCTGGAAACGACGACGCGTGCCCGGCCTTCCGTGATCACGTAGAGGGCGTCGGCCGGCGAACCTTGCGTGACCAGGGCCGTTCCCGCCGTGAATACGCGGAGGCGAGCACGCTGTGCCAGGGCCTGGCGGTCTTCCTTCGGCAGGCGGGCCAACCAGGGTAGCTCTCCAAGAAATCGATCATCAGCCATATGCGAGTGAGCGGAGTCTAACCCTTTTCCGGGGATGAGTGGAACCGCGTGGCCGCCTTCCGAGCGCGAAGGGCCGTCCCGGCGAGGCCGCGTGCCTACTCCACCAGCCAGCCGCCATCCACCGGCAGGTAGACGCCGGTGATGAAATCCGCCATCGGTGAGGCGATGAAGAGGCAGGCCTTCCCGATCTCGATTGGCTCGCCCCAACGCCCGAGCGGCATGCGGGCGATTCGCGCGCCGACTGTGTCGGCCAGGGCGTCGCCCGTGCGCGGAGGCACGTCGCCGCTGATCGGCGGCTTCGGAGCATCGGCCACCCAGGTGGGTCCCGGGGCGACGGCGTTCACCGTGATCCCTTTGCTCCCGAGTTCGAGCGCCAGCGACCGCGTGATCTGGACGACTGCCGCTTTAGAGCCGTCGTACGTTACGCCGACCCCCGGCGTCACCGCCTGGGTCGAGGCGATATTGATGATCCGGCCGCCCTTCCCCTGGGCTGTCATGATCCGTGCGGCCGCTCGCGAGCAGTAGAAGACGCCATCGACGTTGACCGACCAGAGCGTGCGCCACATCTCGTCGGTGATCGTTGCGACCGGGCCGCCGAAGCCGCGGTAGACGCCGGCATTGTTGACCAGGATGTCGAGGCTGCCGAACTCCCTCGCCACCCGACCGAGAGTGGCGTCGACGGCCTCGCGGTCCGTCACGTCGAGCGGGATGTTGGCGGCGCCCAGCCGCTGCGCCGTCGTCTCGGCGCTGGCGGCGTTGATGTCGCTGACGATCACGGTTGCCCCGGCGGCGGAGAGCGCTTCGGCGATCCCCGCCCCGATGCCGTGGCCCGAGCCGGTGACGAACGCCACCTTGCCCGAGAGATCCAGCCAGCCTTCGACGCTCATCGCGTTCCTCCAGTGGTTCGGCGCGCGGTCGCGCCAGTCTTCGCGGTTCTACGGCACCGCGCGGGCGATGGCAAGGAGCGCGAGCAAGCAGGATGAGACGGCCGCTCTCCTACCAGCTTCGCGCCTTCGTGGTTCCATCGTCCGCTCCGTATTGGCGCCCTCCTCTATCATTTCGGCATGGACCTCGCACAGTACCCACTCCAGGAGATCGCCGCCCGCGCGGGCACGCCCTTCTTCCTTTACGACAAGGCCGAACTTCGCCTGCGGATGGGCGAAATCGCCGCGCTTACGGCTGGCCCCGGGCTCCAGGCGCGCTACGCGATGAAGGCTAATTCGGCCCGCATGGTGCTGGATTGCGCCCGTGAGGCGGGCATGTGGATCGACGCCGTTTCGGGCAACGAAGTCCTGCGTGCCAAACGCGCTGGCTTCCCTATGGGTGCGAACCCACCGGTCGTCATGCTCACCTGCGATGTCTACCGCGACAACGCCCTTGAAGTCATCCTCAGTGAGGGCGTGGTTCCGAACGTCGGCTCTCCTGGTCAGGTCGGAGCGTTGTCGGCCGCTGGATATCGTGGCCCGATCAACCTCCGCGTCAACCCTGGTTTCGGCCACGGCCACGTCCAGGCCTGTGACACGGGCGGGCCGTCTTCAAAGCACGGAATCTGGTTCGAGGAGATCGATGGGGCGGCCGGCCTTGCGCGGGACGCTGGGCTGGCGGTCACAGGACTGCACGCCCACATCGGGACAGGCCCGCAGCTGGCCGAGTTCGACCAGAACATGCGCAGGCTGGCCGATGTCTTCGGGAGCCTCCTGCCGAAGTTCCCGGCGGCGGAGGCGGTCAACTTCGGTGGCGGCATCCCCCACCCCTACCGCCCGGGCGTTCAGCGGATCGACCTCGTGGCCTATCGGCGCTTCCTGCTCGAAGCGCACGGGCTGCTCTCGCGGATTGCGGGCCACGATATTCGCGTCGAAGTGGAACCGGGGCGGTACGGCGTGGCCGGGATGGGGTTGCTCGTCGCCCGGGTTACGGACGTGAAGTCGACGCGCGCGAACGAGAAGGGCCCGGGCCACACCTTCGTGATGGTGGACGCGGGCTTCAACGACTTGATCCGGCCGGCGATGTATGGGTCCTATCACGAGATCTCGATCGTGGGTGCGGGCGCCGCGAACGCGCTTGAGCCGCTTGTCGTCGCGGGGCCGCTGTGCGAAAGCGGCGACGTTTTCACGCGGGACGACCAGGAGCTCCTCCAGCCGCGGGACCTTCCACGGCCGGAGCCCGGCGATCTGCTCGTCCTCCACGACGCGGGGGCGTACGGCGTCTCCCAGAGTTCGAACTACGTCTCCCTCGGGCGCGCCCCCCAGGTCGCCTGGGAAGATGGCGCCGCCCGCCTGGTCAGCCGGCGCGAGACGCTCGACGACATCCTCCGGTTGGAGTGTGACGAGGCTCTGTAGGTCCGAGGTCCGAGGTCCGAGGTCCGAGGTCCGAGGTCCGAGGTCCGCGCGCCGGGCCTCGGGCTTTGACCCTTTCGAACCTTTGCGTCCAATCCGCCCGGCCTCCCAACGACGATTTGGGAACCGCTGGTATCCATTTCCTTGACCCGTTCTGCTGGCCGCCTCACCATCGCCTGCATCACCAACGAGGTACCGCCATGAGCACCGCCGAAGCGGCACCGGCCCCGGCCGGCGTCTTCCCTGATTTCCCCACGCTTCTTCCGAAGCCGATCACCGAGCGCCAGGCCGGGCTCCTTGCCCGCGCCCGTGGACTGGCGAAGGACTTCGCTACGCGGGCCGACGAGCACGACCGCGAGAACAGCTTCCCCTTCGAGAACTACGAGAAGATGCGGGAGAGCGGCTACGGAACGATGACGCTGGGCGAGAAGTACGGCGGCGAAGATGTCACGCTGCTCGAACTCTGCGCCTGCCAGGAGCAACTCAGCCAGGGCTGCGGCGGGACGGCGATCGGCGTCAACATGCACCTCCTGACCATGGGTGCACTCCAGGACGAGGCCCGCCGCACGGGCGTGACGGATCCGATGCAGGAGATGATGTTCACGATGACCGGCGGCCAGCGCCTGATCAGCTCCGGCTCCTTCAGCGAGACCGGCGCGGCCGGTGCCTACCTGTTGCCCCAGACCACGGCCACCAAGGTCGAAGGTGGCTGGCGGGTGAAAGGCCGGAAGTCGTACAACTCGAACCTCCCCCAGTCCGAGTTCGTCGGCGGGAACGTCACGCTGGTTGGCCACCCGGACGGTGAGAACCTGATGGCGATGGTCTTCCTGCCGAAGGGGACGCCGGGCGTGACGATCGCCGGGGCCGAGAGCTGGGACGTCATGAGCGTCCGGGCGAGCGGCAGCTACGACGTGATCTTCGAGGATGCGTTTGTCCCCGATGCGATGATGCAGGCGCCGATCGACCCGGCGAACGCGTTCGTCGGCCAGGCCGCGTTCGGCGCCTGGTTCCAGATCAGCGTGGCCTCCGTCTACCTCGGGATTGCGCAGTCGGCCGTGGACTGGGTGACGGACTACGTGAAGTCGCGGAAGCCGCAGACGGAAGAGCGGACGCTGGCCCACATGCCGGGCATCCAGTACCAGCTGGCGGAGATGCTCGCGCTGATGGAGGCCTCGCGTTCGATTATCGCCAGCGCCGCCCAGGACTACGGCGTCCGGCGCTGGACGCCAGAGGACACCGCCTACCGTGGCGGAATCGTTAAGTACATCGTGAGCAACAACAACCTCCGTGTCCTGGACCTGGCGATGGACATCGCCGGCGGCCCCGGCATCTTCCGCCGCTTCGGCCTGGAGCGGCTTTATCGCGACGTGCGTGGGGCCAAGGCGCACCCGCCGAGCGACGTGAACGCCCTCGAAGTGATCGCCAAGCAGCATCTCGGCATCCCCCGGGACTTCAGCCCGCGCTGGGGCTAGGGGTAGACGCGAGAGGCGAGAGGCGAGACGCTAGACGACCGCACGGAGGACGAAATGGTTCAGACGATCGTGATGCCCGAGTTCAGTTACGAGGCGGAGGGCGCTGGCGCCCGCGCCGGCGCCCTCTGGGTGCCCCTGGATGAGCTGGCCCCGGCCACCGGCTGGGAGATCAAACCGGAAGGCGCCTGTCGCGGCGAGGTCTGCGTGCCCCTGCCAGCGGGCGCCGGATGGGTGGTCGAAGGCCGCTTCAACCTCTCCGCCCTGGCCGCTCACCTTGGCCAGCCCGTGCTGCATGACGCGGCGACCGGGACGTGGGCGTTCGGCGAATCGGCCGGGTCGCGGCGTGAATCGCTGCTCTCCCTGCAGGCGCCAGACTTCACCCTCCCCGACCTCGAAGGGAAGCAGCACTCCCTCTCGGACTACCGGGGAAGGAAGGTCTTCCTCGCCTCCTGGGCCTCGTGGTGAGGCTGCAGGATGGACCTGCCCGTGTGGCAGGCGCTCTTCGAAGAGCTTTCCGATACGAACTTCCTTCCGATCACCGTCGCTCTCGATAGCCGCGGTCCCGAGGCGGCTCGCCCGTGGATCGAGGCGGCGAAGCCGACCTACCCCTGCCTGATCGACCAGCACCACCTGACCTCGGAGCTCTACGGCACGGTCAACGTTCCCACGGCCGTCTGGATCGACGCGGAGGGGATCATCGTGCGTCCTCCCGAAGCGGCCGGGTCGAGCGACGCCTTCCGCCAGATGGACCACACGACCTTCACGATCCCCGCCGAGGCGTTGAGCGAACTCCAGGCTTCACGGCGGGCCTACCAGGACGCGCTGCGCGACTGGGCACGGAATGGCGCCTCCTCCCGCTTCGCCCTCGCCCCGGATGAAGT
>CAZQCR010000047.1:0-16227 GCA_964591745.1 uncultured Anaerolineaceae bacterium | reverse complement strand
CGTGACGGAGACGAAGATGACCAGGCAGGTCATGGGCATTCAACCTACCGTGCTCCGCTGGGCGAGGGAGAGCCTCGGCCACTCCCTGGAGGATGTCGCGGGTTTTCTCAAACGCGCACCGGCCGAGGTCGCAGCGTGGGAGTCGGGAGAGTCAGCGCCCACGTACGCTCAGCTTGAGCGCCTCGCATATGGGCTATACAAGCGTCCCCTCGCCGTCTTCTTTCTGCCCAGCCCACCGCCGGAACAGAAGATACAGCGGGAGTTCCGGACCTTACCCGACGCCGACCTCGACGCCTTGACCGCGGACACCCGTTACCACCTTCGATTGGCGCATGCGCATCAGATCTCACTACGTGAGCTCAACAACGGCCTAAACCCCGTCGAGCACAAGATCTTCCGGGACATCTCGCTCACCAAAGAGTCGACCGCCTTCCCTGCAGCCAGCGCCGTCCGTCAGTACCTCGGGGTTTCGATGAGCGTCCAAACGTCGTGGAAGACCAGCGACGATGCTCTGAAAGCCTGGCGCAACGCCGTGCAGGACGCAGGGATCTTCGTCTTTAAGAACTCCTTCAAGCAGCGGACAATCTCCGGCTTCAGCCTGTTTGATGACGAGTTCCCCATAATCTACCTGAATAACAGCGCGCCCAAGACTCGCCAAATCTTCAGTCTCTTTCACGAACTAGCCCACCTCCTGCTTCACGGCAACTCGATTTCTACGTTCGACGAGAGCCCCATTACCCGACTTCCGCAGGCTCAACAGCGTGTCGAGCGCTTTTGCAACGCTTTCGCGGCCGAAGTTCTGATACCGTCGAACGACTTAGACATCCAACTCGCGGCCCTCCAACAAGTCAGCGATCAGTTCGTTGGGAACCTGGCGAGTCGCTACCAGGTGAGCCGCGAAGCTCTCCTTCGTCGGCTCTTGGACCGTGGCTTGATCAACAAGGCCTACTATGAAGTGAAAGCCAAGCAGTGGGCCGACGACGCGGGCGGCGCCGGTTCGGGTGGCAACTATTACGCCACACGCTCCACATATCTTGGCGAGCGCTACCTACAGCTCGTCTTCGGCAAGCACTACCAGGGCCAGCTCACGATCGACCAAGTAGCGGACTACTTGGGTGTTCGGACCAAGAGCGTAGCAGGACTTGAGGAACTCATGCTCCGGAAGGCAGTATAGCTACGATATACGTATTTGATACCAGCTCCTTCGTCGTGCTCAAGAACTACTACATACGCACGTTCGCAACGCTTTGGTCGTTTTTCGATGAGTTGGTTGCAGCCGGGAGGCTGATCTCGGTGAGCGAAGTCCTCAACGAACTCGCCAACTACAACGAGCCCGACTCGATTCAGGACTGGGCCAAACACAACAAAGGCATCTTCCGCGTTCCCTCGACTGCGGAGCAGCTCGTCGTTCAGGACATTCTCGCGATTCCCCGCTTCCAACCCCTAATCGGTGGCAAGGCCATTCTCAAGGGGACACCGGTTGCCGACCCATTCGTAATTGCGGCCGCGAAGGTTATCGACGGCACCGTAGTTACGGAGGAAGCCTTCAGGCCCGACGCGGCAAAGATCCCGAACGTTTGTCTCCATTTTGGCGTACCCTGCGTGAATCTCGAGAAGTTCATGCTTGACCAGGGTTGGACCTTCTAGCCGCCCCGCGCCCACGCGCCCTCCAGAGCACGGCCATCCTGAACCCCGCCGCCTTCCTCGCGCTCCTCCCCGCCCTGCGGGACGTTCCAGGCGGCGCCCTCTGGTCGAGCTACGACCGCGAGGCCGATGTCCTCTACGTGAACTTCCGCAATCCATCGCAGGCCGACGACGCTGAGCTGACCGACGACGACGTCATCGTCCGCTACGACGGTGACGACCTGGTCGGCGTGACGATCCTCCACGCGAGCGCCCGGTAGCCGGGCACTCCGCCCTCCCGCTCCGCTGGACATCGCTTATACTTCCGGCGTGGAGACGATCACCAAACCCGGCATCGAGATCTTCGAGGACGCCGACACGGCGCTGGAGCCGCCCTGGCGCCTCATCCTCCTCGACGACCAGTACCACACGTACAACTACGTCGTGCACCTTCTCGGCCGCGTCTTCGGCTACTCGTCGGAGAAAGCCTTCGCGATGGCCTGCGTCGTAGATAACGACGGCCAGGCGATCTTGATGACCGGCCGCCGCTCGGAAGTCGAACTGAAGCAGGAGATGGTCCACGCCTTCGGCGCGGACCCGTTGATGCCTGAGAGCCAGGGCAGCATGTCGGCGGTGATCGAACCCGCCTGTTGAGCGGCCACTCCGACTGGAGGGGTCCCCCTCCAGCGCCCCGGTTAATCACCCGATGCTGCTCCTCGGGCCTCCGCCATGTAGGCTGGATGGTACCCATGCTGTATGCCGAGAACGCGACGCGCTCCTTCGGCCCTAACGATGTCATCAAAGGTCTCTCCTTCATCGCCGGTGACGGCGAGAAGATCGGCCTCGTTGGGCCCAACGGGGGCGGTAAATCCACCACCCTTCGCCTGCTCGCAGGCGACTACAAACCCGATTCCGGCGACGCCGGGCATCGCGGCGGCGCGATCGGCTACCTCCGCCAGGAAGCGGGCCTCGATGAAGACCTGCCGTTGCTCGAAGAGCTCTGGCTCGCCTTCCCCGAGGCCCGCGCCATCGAACTCCAGCTGGAAGCGGTCGCCCACCAGATCGAAGCCGGCGAAGGCGACCTCGACGCCCTGATCGACCAGCAGGCCCACCTCTTCGAACGGTTCGAGGCGATGGACGGCTATCGCATCGAACAGCGCATCGGCCGCGTCCTCAACGGCCTCGGCTTCGGTCTACCGGACGACACGTTGAAGCTGTGCGGCGCCTTCAGCGGCGGCTGGCAGATGCGCATCGCCCTCGCCAAGGCGCTCGTTCGACGGCCGGAAAATCTCCTCCTCGATGAGCCCACCAACCACCTCGACAAGAAGACCCGCGCCTGGCTGGCGACCGAGATCAAGGAGTACCCGGGAACGATCCTGATCGTCACCCACGACGGCGCATTCCTCGATCAGACGGTGACGCGCATCCTCGACCTCCGCGACGGCCGCGTCGAAAGCTACGCCGGCAACTACACCGACTACCAGCGCCAGAAGGCGGACAAACTCGGGGCGCAGGACAAGGCGGCCTCGCGCCAGGAGCGTGAGATCGTCCGCCAGGAGCGTTTCATCGAGCGCTTCCGGGCGAAGCCATCGAAGACCTCCGTGGCCCAGAGCCGCGAAAAGCAGCTCGCGAAGGTGGAGCGCATCCAGCACACCCGCAAGGACGCCGAGGTCCACTTCCAGCTCACCGCCCACGGCCGCACGGAGCGCGACGTCCTCCTCATGCGCGAAGTGAGCCACGCCTACGACGAGGGCATGCCCGTCCTGATCGATGTCACCCTCCACATCGAGCGCGGCCAGAAGGTTGTCCTTACGGGGCCGAACGGCAGCGGTAAGAGCACGCTCTTGAAGATCGCCGCGCTGCAGTTGCGGCCGACCGAGGGCCAGGTCGAATGGGCCGAACGCGCCCGCCCCGGCTATTACGACCAGCACCAGGACGAGGCCCTCGATCCCACCCGAACCGTGCTCGAAGAGGTACGGACGGTCGCGGCGAACGAGCCCGATGTGAGGCTGCGCACCGTCCTCGGCCAGTTCCTCTTCCGCGGCGACGATGTCTTCAAGCCGATCAACGTGCTTTCTGGCGGCGAACGAAGCCGCGTAGCATTGGCCAAGTTCCTCATCCAGCCGACGAACGTCCTGCTCCTCGACGAGCCCACCAACCACCTGGACACGACGACGCGGCGCAAGCTGATCGAGGCGCTGCAGGGATACGGCGGCACGATCCTCTGCGCGAGCCACGATCCGGCAATCGTCGATGGCGTGGCCACGCACGTGTACGAGGTGAAGGACGGCGCCTGCCGAGAGCTGATGGCCCAGCGGCGGGATTAGCCGTCCCTGACCGGCGATTTGTCTACCTCCCGCGAGGCCAATTGATGAAGCTCCATTACTACCCCGAAACGGACTCTCTCTACATCGAGTTCCGACCCGTCCCAGCCGCCGATTCGGACGAAGTGGCCGAGGGCGTGGTAATGGACGTCGATGAAGCCGGCTGCGTGGTCGGCTTCGCCATCGACCACGCATCAGCGGGGCTCGACCTGACCACGCTCGAGTCGGTCGAACTCCCCGCCCGGACGGCCCGGATCGCCTGAGACGGGAATCGTGGAGCCGCGCCCTTCCGGTGAGCGCTGACGCCCGAACACCGTTCACAGTGCTTGAAACGGCGAGCGTCCGCTCCGCTGGGCGCGCCGCTTACCGGAGCAGCGCCTTCAGCGGCCGGCGCCCGAAGCCGAGGGCGCTCGCCCGTGGCGGCGGCACCGGCTCCGCCGCTCTCAGTGCCGGAAAACGGTCGATCAATGCTCGCAGGGCGATCTGTAGCTCAAGCCGGGCCAGGTTCGCGCCCAGGCAGTAGTGCAGCCCCCAACCGAAGCCCAGCTGCGGGTTTGGGTCACGGTCGAGCCGGATCTCGCCGGGCTCGGCGAACACCGCGGCATCGTGATTCGCCGCCGCGATCGAGAGAAAGACGTTCTGCCCCGGCTCGAGTCTCTGGCCGCCCCGTTCGTGCGCCAGCTTCACCTTCCGCACCATCGTCCGCCCGGGCGCGCCGATCCGCAGGAACTCCTCCACGGCCGTTGCGTCCGCCTCCGGATGTTCGCGCATCCACAGTAGCTGGTCTGGCCGCGCGAGCAGTGTGCCGATAGCGTTCACGAGCATCGTCGTGGTCGTTTCGTGGCCGCCGAAGAGGAGCAGCGTGCATGCCCCAACAAGCTCCATCTGCCCCAGCTCGCCGACGTCGGACCTGACGATCGCGGAGAGAATTGTGCCCGTGGGCGCCGCCCGTTCGCGGTCGATGAGCGCGGAGAAGAAGGCCGTGAACTCGGCCGTGGCGCGTGTCACCCGCTCTTCAGGAGCGGCACCCGGCGCCAGGGCGAAAACGATCTTCGAAAGGTCATCGGACCACTCTTGAAGGCGTGCCCGGTCTTTTGCATCGACGCCAAGGAGAGCCGCGATCACGAGGGCGGGGAGCGGCCGGGCGAAGTTGTGGCCAAGGTCGGTCACCTCGTCGTCTCCCAGCGCATCCAGAACGGAGGCCACGATCGCCCGGACCTCGCCATCCATCGCGCCAACCGCTCGCGGAGTGAAGGCGGCTCGCACGGGCTCGCGGAGGCGGGTGTGAACGGGCGGATCGCGGAAGTTCATCCAGCCGGAGAGCAACTCGACCACCTTCGCGAATTCCGGCGCACGCCCGGCCGCGGCACGTTGCAGCGGCCCCACGCGGTCCGAGGAGAGCGTTTCGCCGTCACGAAAAGCAGCCTCCACCTCTACGTGGGACAGGATCGCCCAACCCTTTTGCGCCTCGCTCCATTGTACGTCACCGCCTTCGGCGCGGAGCCGCGCGAAGTAGGTCGCGGGCGCCAGGATCGCTTCGCTATCTCCGAGGTCGATCGTCACGGCGTCCCTCGCTTCGTGAATCGGGCAATCCTACAGTACGCCCCGAGGTGCCCGCGCGAATGAACGTACGCGATGTGCTGAAAACACTGGACGCCGACGGGGGGTACCTTGTCGTAGTGCGCGGGAGTCACCGTCAGTTTCGCCACGCCACCAAGCCCGAACGCGTAACCGTGGCGGGCCATCCTTCGGTGGATGTCCCAATCGGCACACTGAAGAACATTTGGAAGCAGACAGGCCTGCGGGAGACAGACCGATGAGCCGTTACGCCATTGTCGTCGAACGCGGGCCGAGCAGTTTCGGCGCCTACGTGCCCGACCTTCCCGGTTGCGTTGCCGCCGCCGAGAGCGAGGACGAGGTTCGTCGTCTCATCCGCGAGGCGATCGCCATCCACATCCAGGGGATGGTAGTAGACGGCGAGCCCGTCCCACCGCCCGCCAGTACCGTCGAATATGCCGAAGTCTCGATCGCTAGCTAGAGCGTTCAGCCACCCGCGAGCACGACGCCGGCCGCCACCAACTCGCTGATCGCCACCTCGTCGTAGCCGCATTCGCGCAGGATCTCGCGGCTGTGTTCACCGTTGAGCGGCGCCCGGCGCGGGAACCCCGAGGCTGACCGGCTCCACGTAGCGTACGTGCGCGGCGCGGTAACGGCCCCCCATTGCGGATCATCAATGGTCTGGAAGAAGCCGTTCCGCCTGAGCCATGGATCGGCGAACAGCTCGTCCGCCCGCGTCACTGGCGCCGCCGGCACCCCCTTCGCCAGCAGCCGATCGAGGGCTTCGGCCCGGGGCATCGCGGCCAGCGCCTCCACCAGCGCCTGCCCGAGAACACCATTGATCGGTTCAAGGAGCGCCTTTTCCGCCGTCGTCCGCCCCGCCCACTCCGGGTGGCTGAGGGCCACGGCGAGCGCGTGGAATTCGCCCGCCCTGCGGCAGGAGATGGCCAACCAGCCATCGGCGCAGCGATAGAACCGCCGCAGCGCGGTGAAGCCGATGCAGTCGCGCCCGCCGGTGGGCGCCTCGGGCCGCCCTTCAAACCAGGTCAGTTCGCCCGATTGGAAGAGCACGCTCTGGTTCGCCAGGCAGGTGGTCACCTCCTGGCCGTGGCCCGTCCGTTCACGTGCGTGCAGCGCCGCCTGGATGCCGAAGGCCGCCATCATCGCGGTCGCCGTGTCGTTGACGGCGATCTGGTGGTACACGGGCTCCTCTTCGCCGCCCTGTGCCCGCATCATCCCACTTCGAGCCTGGAGCAGCGGGTCGAACCCGGGGTCGGCCGAAAGCGGGCCCACCGGGCCGTAAGCCGTCACCGAACAGGTGATGATCCGGGGGTTGATCGCCGAGAGCGTCGCGTAGTCGATGCCCAGGCGTTCGCGCACGCCCATGCGGAAGTTATCGAGGACGACATCAGCGCCGGAGACGAGCCGCTCCAGCACCTTCCGTCCCTCCGGCGACTTGAGGTCGATCGAGAGGCTGCGCTTGCCCAGGTTGTGGCCGGTGAAGTTGAGCCCGTAGGGACGGAAACCATCGCCATCGATCGGCTCGATCTTGATGACGTCCGCGCCGAAGTTGGCTAACACGGTTGGCGCGAACGTTCCCGCGATGTAGGCGCCGATGTCGATAACCCGGACGCCGGCCAGCGGCGCGGCCGCCGACACTCCCGGGCGCGGCTCGATGCCCGGGCGCGAGGGCCACTCCGCCCTCACATCCGCCAGTTCCGCGTCGCGAAGGAACCCGCGCACCGTGCCGGGCGTATCGGCAAGCTTGAGCGAGACGCCCGGCATCTCCACCAGGCCGAGCTTCGGATGGTCGAGTTCGAGGCGCATACCGTTGGCGGCCACCGTCTCCTCGCGGAACCATTCCTCCCGCCGCCCGACCGGTCCCCTGGGCACATTCGCCTCCCGGAGGATCGTGAGCCAGTGCTCACGCGTCGCCTCGGCGAACTTCGCTTCGAGGGCCGATCGAACACGCTCCGTCAGCTCCGGATTCGCCATGATGTTCGTCAGCTGCCCATCCACTCCCTCCCACGCCATGATCTCCATGAGCCCAACGGCTTCGAGGGCGCGGAGAAAGAACCCCGCGGTCAGACAGCCGAGGAAGAACCACTCGCCGTCCCCGGCCCGGTAGAGGCCGTAATGCGCCCCGCCCCGGCTCGTCCGCGCCATCCGAATCGATCCCCCGGCCGTTATCGCCCCGCCCATCTCCACGGACGAGACGCCGTGGAGGCCGCTGACCACCAGGGCCTGCCCCTGGCCGCTCCGGGCGCGCTCCCAGAGCCCGGCGGCGATGGCGTTGGCGGCGATGGTCGCGTGGCCGTAGACGCCCTGCGGTGTCACCAGCGCAACCGGCTGGTCTTCGTAACTCCATTGGAGGTGGGCCACGCCTGCCACGGCGTGCAGCAGGAGGTCATCCGCTGGAAGCTGGCTCCAGCGGCCCTCCGTCCCGTATGGGGGCATCCAGACGTGGAGGAGGGCGGCGTTCGCTGTCAGCACCGTAACGCTGTCCAGGCCAAGGCGTTCCAGCTCCCCCGGACGTTCATCAAAGACCGCGGCGTCCGCACCCGCCAGCAGCTCGCGGAGCGCGGAAAGCCCCGCAAACGTCGCCACATCCGCCGTCACACGGCGCTTGTTGCGATTCCACATAAGGTAGCCCGGCTCATCGGCCGAACGGTCCGCTCCCGGCGGCTCGATTCGCACGACGTCCGCGCCGAAATCGGCGAAGTGCATGGTCGCCATCGCCCCGGCGATGCCCGAAGTCGCGTCGATGATCCGGATACCGTCGAAGGGCTGCGTCATGCCGGGCAGTATACGGGCGGGACGGTGGAGGGTCGTTCGTTGGCCATTTGCCTCAGGCGTTCCGTTTCGGCGTAGAATCCGCATCCGCGACCCAAACTCTCTTCGCGCAGGAGGCACCGGAATGAAAGCTGCCATTTTCCATGGCCCGAACCAGCCACTCACCATCGAGAACGTCGAAATCGACGAGCCCATGCCGCGCGAGGTCATCGTCCGGACGATGGCCACCGGCGTCTGCCACAGCGACCTCCACTTCGTGGACGGCTACTACCCCATGGCCGCGCCAACCATCCTCGGCCACGAAGGCGCCGGGATCATCGAGAAGGTCGGCTCTCAGGTCACCTATGTAAAGCCGGGCGACCACGTGATCTGCTGCCTCAGCGTCTTCTGCGGCAACTGTGATCGCTGCCTGAGCGGCGAATCCTTCCTCTGCCGCAGCCCTGAAGTTCGCCGCGGCCCGAACGACAGGCCGAAGTACACCTGGAACGGCAACCCCGTCGGCCAGTTCGCCAACCTCTCTACCTATGCCGAGAAGATGCTCGTCCACGAAAACGCCGTCGTGAAAGTGCGCGACGATATGCCCTTCGCCGCCGCCGCCCTCATCGGCTGCGGCGTGACCACGGGCGTGGGCGCGGCGATGAACACCGCCGCCGTCCGGCCCGGCTCCACCGTCGCCGTCTTCGGCGCGGGCGGCGTCGGCCTCGCCGCAATCCAGGGCGCGCGCATCGCCGGCGCCGCTACGATCATCGCCGTCGATATCCACGAGAATAAGTTCCGCACCGCCCGCGACCTCGGGGCGACGCATACCGTCGATGCCGGCAGCGGCGACCCGGTCGAGAAGATCAAGGCGATCGTGCCCGGCGGTGTGGACTACTCGTTCGAATGCATCGGCCTGAAGAAGGCGGCCGAGCAGGCCTTCGAGAGCATCCGCGACGGCGGCCTCGCCACGATCGTGGGGATGATCCCGGTGGGCCAGAAGCTGGAACTGGAGGGCAGCGTCTTCCTCCGCCAGAAGAAGATCCAGGGCTCGACGATGGGTTCGAACCACTTCCGCGTGCACATGCCCCAGTACGTGGAGCTGTACAAGCAGGGCCGCCTGAAGCTCGACGAGATGGTCACGAAAACAGGCCGCCTGGAGGACGTGAACGAGGCCTTCCGCGCGATGAAGGCGGGCGAAGTGGCCCGCACCGTGCTCACCTTCGACTAAGTCCGAAGCTTCCCAGGAGGCGGTTGCGGGCTTAAAGCGAGCCGAGCCCGCAATCGCCGGCCCCGGGCAGGAGCGCTGAAGGAACCGCGGCGCCGAAGGGCGCAGTCCGCGCCTCGGACGCGGCACTGTGGACGGTCACGGTCCGCGCGACGAGATCGACCAGCCAGACCTCTCTCACCCCATGCGCCAGGTAGGTCGTGAGCTTCGTGCCCCGATCGAAGGCAGCGGTGGAGCGGGAGAGCACTTCGACCACGATGTCAGGCGCCGCCTCGATTCCGCGGTCGCTGAGGATGTGCTGCCGCCCGGGAGCCACGTAGACCACGTCCGGGAGGAAGCCGAGGCGTTCTTCAAGCGCGATGCCCAGGGGTGCCACGGCGACGTATCCGCCGGAGGTGCGGCAGGTGTTCTTCAGGCCGATGAAGATCTCGCCGACGACATCCTGGTGCTTTCGGGATGGTGGAGCCATACGCAGGAGGACTCCTTCGAAGAGTTCGTACTGAAACCCGTCATCGGGCGCGGTGAACCAGTCATCGACCGTAAGGGCGCGGTCCACGGCCTCGGGCGGCGGCAGTGTGGCGGGTGTGGCCATCGAGCCAGTATACCCCCGCGCTGGCCGCCTCGGGCCCATGCAGCAGGCCGGCTACCGAGGATAGCGTCGAGCTGGCAGTCAGTAGCCCGACCGTCAGGAAGGGCATCGGCGGGCGTCCCGAACGGGGCGCCGCCGCCTTCCTACCCCTCGTGCTCCCAGAACTGGCCGACGGCGCCCCGGTGGGCCAGCTCCGCACGCAGGTCAAGCATCGCCGTGTAGGTGGGGATGACGAAGACGTCGTCCCCGGCCGCGGTCCCCGCGAGGATGGCGTCGAGGAGGTCGGCCGAGTCGTGCTCCACGGCGAGCGGCGACGGCCAGCCGGCGTACTTCAGGCGCAGGGCCATGTCCTCCGCCCGTTCGCCGCCTGCCCAGCACTGGCGCACCTGGCCCGCGACCATCTCGTAATCCACATCCCAGGTCCAACTCACGTCCTGGCCGTCGGCGAAGCGGTCGTTCAAGAGGACCGCGACGCGCAGGGGCGTCTCGCCCGCAACCGCGCCAAGCAGGCGCAGCACCTGGTTGGCGCCCGCCGGGTTCTTCGTGAGCAGCAAGCGGAGGCGACGCCCTTCGAGGACGACCACTTCCTGGCGGCCAAAGGCGGCGCGGACGTTGGCCACTCCCGCCGTGATCGCCTCCGGCCCCGCGCCGAGCACCCGGGCGACGCCAATCGCGGCGAGTGCGTTGTAGACGTTGTAGAGACCGGTGACGGGCATCGAGAGTTCGCCCACGCCGAGGACGCGGAAGGTTGCGCCGTCGAGGGCTATCCGGACGTCCTCGGCCGACGTGTCCGCCGCTGGCCGTGAGCGGCCACAGCCCTGGCAGCGCCAGTAGCCGACGTGGGCGAAGTACCGCCGGTCGTAGGCGAACGTGCCCCCGCACACCCGGCACCAGCGGGCGTCGAAGGCCCCCGTGAAGGCGCTCGCGCAGGCCGGGTCATCGAGCCCGAACCAGTGGATGGGGCCCGTCCAGCCGACCGCGAGTTCGGCGACTGATGGGTCGTCCGCGTTCAGGACGAGCGTGGCGGCGGGCGGCGCTTCGGCGAGGGCCTCGCGCCACATTGCGGCGACTGTATCCACCTCGCCGTAGCGGTCGAGCTGGTCCCGGAAGAGATTCGTGAAGGCGAGCACCCGCGGTTGCAGGGCACGGGCCGCGGCCGGCATCGTCGCCTCGTCAACCTCAAAGAGGCCGAGGCGGGCGCGGACGTCGCGGAGTGCGCCGGTCAAGGTCGTTTCGACGAGCAGCGTGCTCGCCAGGCCGCGCATCATGTTCGAGCCCTCGCGGTTGTGAAGCGCGGGAACGTTCGCGGCAGCCAGGATGCTGGCGAGGATGTGGCTGGCAGTCGTCTTGCCGTTCGTGCCCGTGATCAGCACACTGCCGAGCCCGAGCTGGCGGCCAAGGCTGGCCACCAGGGCGGGCTGGATGCGCTCGGCTACGAGCCCCGGAAGCGCCGTTCCGCCACCGCGGCCCGCGACCCGAGAGACTGCACCCGTGATGCGGCCAGCGGTCACGGCAGCGGCGGTGCGCAGGTTCATACGCCCCGAGCGTAGGGCGCGGGCCGCCGATGGGACAGAGGAGCCGGTTACCGGTCGGGAACCAGATCGAACCCGGCCTGCCGCAGGTCGTCATCGAAGCTGAAGACGGCCTGGATGCGCAGCCGCCTTCCGAGGACGACGAGACTGGCGTCGGCGTAGCTCAAGGGCACGCCCGCGAATTCGTCGGTGACGGCCCAGATGTCCCGGTCGAAGGCCGCATCGAGCTGGTGGATCGTTACTACAGAGCTTCCGGTCAACCCCTCTACTGCTCTCCTCGCAGTCCTGTAGTCCTTGCGGCTTCTGAGGAACGTGAACATCTCCCCCAGGACCACGCTTGGCAGATGCAGTCGCAGCAAGGAGGTGCGGAAGTAAGCTCTTACGTCGGCGTGCCGCAGTTCCGTCCGGTCAGCCAGCGAGATGACCGGACCGGTGTCGAGGAGAACGTCGGGCACCCTACTTCGCTCGTGCCGCGAGTGCGGCTCAGCGTCGGTCGCCGTGCGGATCGCCGTAGACCACTTCGTCGATGTCGTCCTCGATCTGCAGGCCCAGGCCATCGGCAACCCCGACGATCGACCAGAGGGGGTCGCTCTCATCTACCTCCCCGGTGGCGCTCACAAGGGGCTGAATCGCCCGCCGAACGACCTCGCTCACCGAAATGCCGAGGCGCCGGGCTTCGCAGCGCACTGCCTCACGCTCTTCGGGGCGTAACCTCACCTGAACGCGTTCGAGTTCCATTGAGCGCAATGGTACACAACGCGGCAGCCGGGTGTGGCACCGGGCTCATTTGGGGCGGAGTTACGCCCGGGGCAGGCCCAGTCCCCGCGTCGCGATGATGTTTCGCTGGATCTCGCTCGTGCCGCCGGCAATCGTCGCCGGGACGCTGGAGAGGTAGCCAAGGGCAACGTTGCCGCGCAGCGGCGCCGAGCGATCGACGATGCCGCCCCACATCCCGAGCATCTTCAGCGCCGTCTTACTCGTTCGTTGGCTGAGTTCGGTGTTGAAGAGCTTGGCGATCGAGGCTTCCGCGTTCGGGATCTGGCCGGCCGCTTGCATCGAGATGACGCGGTAGGCGAGCTGCGTCGCGGTCTGGACTTCGATCCAGCGGTCGGCCCATTGGAGCTTCACGGACTCATAGTCGGTAGGCGCGATCTCGGCCTTGTGGGCGCGCATCCAGGTGAGGTTGCGCTCGACGGCCTGGCGCTGGCCAACGGAGTTGCCGATCGAGGAGCGTTCGAAGTCGAGCGTGGTGGTGCCCACGTACCAGCCCCGGTTCACATCGCCAAGGGCGTTGCTGACGGGAACGAGCACATCTTCGAAGAAGACCTCGTTGAAGCTGTGGTTCCAGGCCATGTTGACGAGCGGCCGGACCGTGATCCCCGGGCTCTTCATATCGATCAGGAGGTAGGTGATGCCGCGATGCTTGGGCGCATCCGGGTCCGTCCGGACGAGACAGAAGCACCAATCGGCGACGTGCGCGCCCGAGGTCCAGATCTTCTGGCCGTTCACGACGAAGTCGTCGCCATCGCGGATAGCGCGGGTCTGGAGGCTGGCGAGGTCCGAACCGGAGCCCGGCTCGCTGTAGCCCTGGCACCAGTTCACCGTGCCATCAAGGATGCGCGGGATGTGCTGCTGCTTCTGCTCCTGCGTGCCGTGGGCGATGAGGGTTGGCCCGAGCATCATGACGCCAAGGCCGCCCATCTGGGGGGCACGAGCCTCGGCGAACTCCTGGTTGAGGATGAACTGGTCGATCGCCGTCATTCCGGCGCCACCGAACTCCTTCGGCCAGGCCGGGGCCACCCAGCCGCGGGCCGCGAGGGCCTTGCGCCAGCGCTCCCAGGCGTCGCTATCGGAGCCACTGCGCCGCCGCTCCATCATCTCTTCCATGGCCATATCGCCATCAGCGAACTCGGCGGGCATCTCGTTCTTCAGGAACGCCTGCACTTCGTTGCGCCAGGCGGATTCATGCGCGGTGTCTTTCCAATCCATACGAAAACCTCGAAAAGTTGGTGCGTGTTTGCCGCGACATCGTAGCAGGACTACGGCGGCCGCGCGTGCTTGCCACCCGCCCCACGGACACTAACCGGCGTTATACTTGCGGCATCATCCGTATAACGAAGTTCACCCATGGCCATCTCCCGCGTCTCCTCGAAGGGCTGGGTTGTGATTCCAGCGGCGATCCGTGCCCGCTTGAAGATCCGCGCGGGTGACGCTGTCGAGTTCGTCGAATACGGCGGGGTCCTTCACCTCGTACCGCTCCCTCCGGACCCGGCGCGTGCCCTGAAAGGGATGATCCGGACCGAAACCTCGCTGCCGGAAACCCTCCTGGGCGACCGCCGCCCTGAACGGGACCGGGAAGAGGAATCCGTTGGATGAGCGGTACGTCCTCGACGCCCATGGCCTGCTGACGTACATCAACGGCGAACCGGGCGCGGACGACATCTCCAACCTGTTGCTGGCCGCGCAGGCCGAGGTTCTGAGCCTGCACATTTCGGCGGTCAACCTGGGTGAAGTGGCCTACACGATCGAACGCCGCACCAGTGGCGAGCAGGTGGCTGCTGTGCTGGCGAACATCGCCCAGCTCCCAATCGAGGTGAAGCCCGTGACGCGCCAGCGCGCGCTCGACGCCGCTCACCTGAAGGCGCGCTACCGGCTCGTCTTTGCGTCGCCTAATCCTGGAACCACGCTTTACGGCGAAAGGAAGGCCGCCATCTCCGTGTGCCCGTGTTCGGCGGCCATGTCCGCCGCTGTCTTTCCCGCTTCATCGCGAATCGCCCGGTCCGCTCCCCGCTTAATGAAGAGTTCTCCGAGCCCCCGGTCTCCATGTTGGGCAGCGGCCATCAGCGCGGTGTAGCCGCCCCGCTGCCGGGCGTTAATCTCTGCGCCGCTGCTGATCAGTAGCTCGCAGACGGAGTAGTGGCGACCGGCGGCGGCCGAGTGAAGCGGGCAGTTCGCCAGTTCGTTCTCGCTCCGGGCGTTAGCGTCGGCGCCCCGTTCGATGAGGACGCGGGCGGCGTTCAGCTGGCCGAAGAAGGCCGCCAGGTGGAGGGCCGTCCAACCATCAGGCGAATGCTTGGCGAGCAGCAGGGGGTTCGTCGTCACGAGGTGCTTAATCCGGCTCTCCCGCCCGAGGGCGGCCGATTCGAAGATGTCGAGGCCCGGGTGGAACGGCGCTATCAGGTCCACCATCTCCCATTTGCCGAGGTACATCGCGTAGAGGAGCACGGAGAGGCCATCCGCCTTCCGTTGCGCATCGACGATATCGGCGCGGTTCTGGATAAGGTGGCGCAGGCCGGCCGCGTCGTCGTTCTCAACGGCCGTAAAGATCGCTTCGACCTGTTCGACGGGGATGGCCATGGCGCTGCTCCTGTTCCGGTTGGGCGAATTGTACGCGAATCCACCGTCCCGGTAGCGGAATTCGTTGCGGACCGCCTTAATCGGGCCAGACGAACTCTACTTCTCCAAAGACCACGCGGTCCCCCGGCACGATGCCGGCGCGGCGCAGCCCTTTGGCGACGCCCCAGCGATCCAGGCGCCGGATCACCTCGTCCCGCGATCCTTCCATCTCCGTGTCCATCATCTCCACGAACTGGACCACGCGGCGCCCTTCGATGGCGAAGCGGTTCGGCCCCATGGGCGTGACCGCGAAACGCTCGCGGGACTCCGGCCGGATGATTGGGACGTCCTCTGGCTCGGCCTCGTCCGCCTTCTGGCGTTCCGCTCGCACGAGCAGCATCAGTTCCGCGATCAGGTCATCGATGCCTTCACCCGTCTCGGCCGAGACGGCGCGGACCGGCCGGCCAACGTGTGCGCCCAGGGTAGCCGCCGATTCACGAGCCGTGCCTCCATCAAGGTCTGCCTTCGTCACCACGATCACGCGGGGAACGCTCTCCAGCCGCGCGTCGTACGCCCGCACCTCGCCCTCGATCAGCTCGAAGTCTGTCACCGGGTCCGGGGACGAACAGTCGATAACGTGAAGCAGCACCCTGCAGCGGCGAATGTGCTTGAGGAATTCGAAGCCGAGGCCGTACCCCTCGCTCGCCCCTTCGACCAACCCCGGCAGGTCCGCCAGGGTGAAGCGATCGTACCCGGAGTTCACCACGCCGAGCATCGGCTCCAAGGTCGTGAACGGGTAGTTCGCGATCTTCGGTTTCGCCGCGGATACGGCCGCCAGGAAGGTGGACTTCCCGGCGTTCGGCAGGCCAAGGAGGCCGACATCGGCAAGCAGCCGTAGCTCCAGATCCACCTCGACAACCTCGCCGACATGCCCCTTCTGCGAGTAGGAGGGAGTCTGGTTCGTACTGGTTGCGAACCGCTTGTTGCCCCAGCCGCCGCGGCCTCCGTAGGCCACGATCACTTCGTCACCCCTCTTCGCGAGGTCAGCGATCGGCTCTCCCGTCTCCGTCTCCGTAATCACCGTGCCCGCCGGCACATCGAGCATGATATCGCCGCCGTGCGCGCCCGTACGAAGGTTGGGGCCACCGTTGCCGCCGTTGCCAGCCTTGAACTTCCGCTTCGCGCGGTACTGTTCAAGCGTGTAGACATCATCGACGGCGCGGAAGAGGACCCGTCCACCCCTGCCGCCATCGCCGCCATCGGGCCCGC
>CAZQCR010000046.1:13089-16413 GCA_964591745.1 uncultured Anaerolineaceae bacterium | reverse complement strand
TCGTACCAGTTCGGCGATGACCTCATCTGGGGGCTGACCGGCCGCTTCGTCTCAAACTTCCTCGATGTCTGGCAAACCGCGACGGAGTCCTGATTCCTCTCGTCTCTCGCCCACCGTCTCTCGTCTACCCGCGCTTGCCCTCCGGCGTTGAAGCGGCCACCATCTTCGCCATGGATGTGACGCGTACCGTTGGCAGCCTGCTTGCCGAACTACCGAAGGTGCGGCTGGTGCAGGGCGATGAGGCAGCATCGGTGCTCGCGCTCGAACACGATTCGCGGCGGGTGGAGCTTGGTGGGCTGTTCGTCGCGATTCCCGGGTTTAGTACGGATGGACACGCCTACCTCGGCGGCGCCGTAACGCGCGGGGTGTCGGCCGTTCTCGTCCAGGACGACCATGAGAGCGCCTGGCGTTCGTTGCCGGCCTCCGTCGCCGTGATCGCCGTGCCCGATACGCGGATCGCGCTCTCTCGCGCCGCCGCCTGGTTCTACGGCCACCCTTCTCGCGAAATGACCGTCGTCGGCATCACCGGGACCGACGGGAAGACGACCACGTCGCACCTTCTCACCTCCGTGCTGGAGGCAGGGCGGGGCGTTGTCGGGCGGCTGGGGACAGTCGATGTCTACCTGCCGGGCGAACACGGCAAGGTCTCGAACCGGATGAGCACGCCCGAAGCGCCCGAGGTCCAGCGCATCCTCCGCCAGATGGTGGATGCCGGGTGCGATTTCGCCGTCGTGGAGTCGACGAGCCACGGCCTGGCCCTCCACCGGCTGGCCGATGTGGAGTACGACGTCGCCGTAGTCACCAACATCACCGGCGACCACCTGGACTTCCACAAGACCTTCGAAGCGTACCGGGAAGCGAAGGGGATGCTCTTCGCGGCGCTCGATCGCGAATCGCCGAAGGTCAGCGGGAAAGTCGCGATCGTCAACGCCGATGACCCGTCTGCTGACTTCTTGCTCGCCCGGACCACGCGCGGTGCGCCCCTGCGCTACGGCATGGAGACCCTGGATGCGGAGGTCCTCGGCCGGAACGTTCACCTCCGCGCGGATGGCACGAGCCTTCGCCTGGTCACGCCGGAGGGTTCGGTGATGACGAGCCTTCGCCTGCCCGCGCTCTTTAACGTCTACAACGCGCTCGCCGCGGCGGCGGCCGGGTTGGCCTGCGACGTCGACCTCGATGCGGTGGGCCGCGGACTCACCGATGCGCCCGGCGTACCCGGGCGGATGGAGCGCATCGTTGCCGGGCAGCCGTTCGAGGTCATCGTCGACTACGCCCACACCGGCGACGCCGTTCGCAAGGTTCTCGAAGTGCTGCGTTCGGTCTGCCGTGGGCGGCTGATGATCGTCGTCGGGGCCGCCGGGGACCGCGATCCGGGCCGGCGCTTTGGCGTGGGGCGGGCGGCGGCCGAAGGCGCGGACTTCGCCGTGTTCACCAGCGAAGACCCGCGGAATGAGGATCCGGGCGCGATCGTCCGCGAGATCGCCCGCCACGCGACGGACGCCGGTCGCGTTCCCGGCCAGGACTTCGTCGAGATCGAGGACCGCCGGGCCGCCATCGCCGAAGCCTTCCGCCGGGCGAATGCGGAGGACGTGGTGGTGATCGCCGGGAAGGGCCACGAGAACTCCATCGTCTACGGATCCACGGAGCTGCCCTGGGACGATCGCGAAGTCGCCCGCGAAGAGCTGGCCCGCCTGGGGTTCATCGCCACTGGCTGAGTTGCCGATTCGCCGGGCTGCACCCACCGGCCGCCTCCCGTCGTAAATTCCCCCTTCCGGGGTCCGTCCGTATACTCAGTCTGAAGCCAGAACATCGGCCACCGAGCGCAGAAAACAGAGGTTCCCCTTGCCCAAACGAAAACGTCGCGATCAGCATCACCAGGGACAGGAGTCGCAGAAGAAGCGCTCGTACGCGGTCGGTGGTACCGCCCCGAACGAGATCTACAAGCCCGGCTTTCCGATGAACCTCTTCGGCAACCTCAAGCTCTTCTCCGTGATCGGCGTGGTCGTGGCGATCCTCATCGTCGGCGGGGCCGTGCTCACCACGAACAACAACGACACTGTCGATCCGTTGCCGACGGCGACACCGACGGCGACGCCCGACCCGAACGCCACGCCGACGCCAGCCGTTTCGGCGACGGTGAACCCGAAGTCGTTCACCGCCGCCGAACAGGTGATCGACGCCGTGAAGAACACCTACGTCGCGACCGTGAAGACGAACAAGGGAGAGTTCGTCCTCAAGCTCGATGCCGATGTCGCCCCGAACACCGTGAACAGCTTCGTCTTCCTCGCTCAGAAGGGGTACTTCGAAAACACGATCATCCACCGCGTGCAGAAGGACTTCGTGATCCAGGCGGGCGACCCGACGGGCACCGGTTCGGGTGGCCCCGGCTACAAGACGGCCGAGGAGCCGAACCAGCTGTTGAACAAGCGCGCCACAATCTCCATGGCGAAGACGAGCGGAGCGAAGGACTTTGGCAGCCAGTTCTTCGTCAACTTGAAGGACAACCCGAGCCTTGATGCCGCCAATAACCGTTTCTATCCCTTCGCGGAGGTTATCCAGGGCATGGATGTCGTGGACGCCATCAGCAACGTCGCGGTGAACAACCAGAAGCCGGTCGAACCGATCACTATCCTCTCGGTCACCGTGAAAGAGACGCCGAAGTAAGCCACCCCCAGGTCGGTGTTGTGTGAAGCGGATCGCAGACCGGCGGCGCGTGCCGGGCGTAGCATGCGCCGCATGCCATTCTGTGCGCTCGATGGAACCGTCCCGGCCCCAATTAAGCTCGAGCAGGTGGAATCGAAGAAGTTCGAACTGATCGAGGGCTTCCGGTATGTCGATGATTTGAGCGGAAGAGTGTTTGAGGTCACGCCCATGGGCCTCGGACCAACCGACCTGACGTCGGTGCCGTTCCTCTTTCGCTGGTTCGTGAATGCCTACGGCCGGCATACGTTGCCAGCGCTCCTCCACGACTGTCTCATCCGGGGCGAGTGCGCGACGGTCGCGGCCGTGAATGGCGACGCGCCAACGCGGGCGGAGGCCGACGATTTCTTCCTGGAGGCGCTCTGCGAACGGGGCGTCCCCTTCGTGCGCCGGCACCTGATGTGGGCCGCGGTGACGTTCAACACGCGCATTCGTTACGAATCAGCTGGCGTGCGGGCCGCGATGTGGATCTGGGTGGTTAGCGCCATCGCCGGCACCGCGCTGGTGTTCGCGCCATGGTGGTGGAGCGCGCTCGATTGGTTTCCGCATCTCGGCCCGGTCCCGCTTCTCTCGCTCCTTGCCGTCCTGGCGCCGAACGCCGGGGCGCTCCTCTGGGGCCGCAAG
>CAZQCR010000046.1:0-12989 GCA_964591745.1 uncultured Anaerolineaceae bacterium | reverse complement strand
GGTCCGCCCACCCTCGAACCCTGGGAGGCGGCAGTCATCGCGATCATGAACGACACGATGCGCGCGGGCCTCTACAACATGGACGAGTTTCGCCACGGCATCGAACGGATGGAACCGGTGCACTACCTGGCCTCTCCCTACTTCGAACACTGGCTCGATGGCATCGCCCGCCTCCTCATCGAACGTGACGAGATTGACGCCGACGAACTGGAGTCGCGCACGGCCGCGCCGGCGGCTGCGCGCCGGCCATTGCCCGAACCCGTGCCCGCCGCGCCGATCGGTGGCGGCACTGTCCGCCGCGAAATCAGCGCGCCGCCCCGCTTCCGCCCTGGCGACGAGGTCGCAACGCGCACGTTCGCGCCCGCTGGCCACACCCGGCTGGCGCGTTACGCTCGCGGCAAGCGCGGCGTGGTCCGCGCCCACCACGGCGCCTACGTCTTCCCCGACGCGAACGCTCACGGGCTGGGCGAACAGCCGGGCCATCTCTACAGCGTCCGCTTCACCGCCAGCGAGCTCTGGGGCGAATCCGCGGAGCCCGGCACCACCGTGTTCATCGACCTCTGGGAGCCCTACCTGCTGTCGGCGGAGCACTGAGATGGCGAAGTACCACCCCAACGTCGAGGAGTACGTCGTCTCCAGGGTTCGGGCGCTGGAGTCGATCCTCCTCGAGAAGGGCGTCCTCGGCGCGGATTCTGTCGACCGGGTCATCGCCCGCTACGAAGGCGACACGGGCCCGCTCCTCGGCGCGCGGATGGTCGCCCGGGCCTGGCTGAGTAACGACTACCGCGAGAAGCTGGTCACGGATACGACGGCTGCCCTGGGCGACTTCGGGATCACGGGATACGACGAGTTGCGCGTGGTCGCTGACACCACGGACGTGCACAACCTCGTCGTCTGCACGCTCTGCTCCTGCTACCCATGGGCGGTGATGGGGCTGCCGCCGACCTGGTACAAGATGCCGCCCTACCGCTCGCGGGCGGTCCTCGAGCCGCGGAAGCTCCTGGCGGAGATGGGCTGGGAGATCCCGCAATCGCGCGAAATCCACGTCTGGGATAGCAGCGCCGAGCTGCGCTACATGGTGCTCCCGCTGCCGCCGGATGGCTTCGCGACTTGGACGGAGGACGAGCTGGCGGCCGCCGTGACGCGCGACGCGCTGATCGGCGTTGAGCCGGTGGCAACCCCACGGCGATGAGCACGCTCGAACCACGGCGAAACCTTGTCCGGCGCCACCTCGATGGCAAGACGGTGAACGTCGCACGATTCCGCGGCAGCCTCTTCTTCTGCGAGAACGCCTGCTGCTGCGGCCGCGAAGACCTGAAGAACGCGCCCGTACCGTCGAGCCTCTACCACGAGGAGTGGATGCGGCGCCGTCTGCGCAATTACGTACACCTCACCTCCGGCGGCTGCCTCGGGCCCTGCGCCCTGGCAAACGTCGCCCTCCTCGTGTTCGACGGCCGGTCGCTTTGGTTCCATTCGGTGAACGACGGGCGGGTGGTTGGCCTGTTGTTCGACTACATCGAGGCGATGCTTGGCGAAGGCGGCTACCGCGAGCCCGGCGGCGACCTGGCCGAGCACCACTTCACGGCGCACAGCTGGGAGCCGCGCCCCGACGGACAGCCGGTAGACGACACTCGCGGCTGGCGCGGTCGCGACGCGCGGCCCGACCCGACGCCCGCCTGTGAACTGCCGGGCGATGCTTTCGTCCCTTCGAACTATGGCTGCGACCTGGCCGGCGGTGACGCGGACGACGGGGCGACTTCGGCGGTGATTGCGGCGATGGCAGGCGCCGCCGCGTTACCCCGGCGGAATGGTGAACTCGTCTTCGAGCAGCCGTGGCACGGGCGGGCCTTCGGGATGGCTGTCAGCCTTCACGAGCGCGGACTGTTCGACTGGGAGACGTTCCGCGGGCGGCTCATCGCTCGCGTCTCCGCGGCGGAGAGTTCGGACGAGCCATTCGACTACTACCGCTGCTGGCTGGCGGCCCTCGAAGACGTTCTCGGCGGAATCGGGCTGACGGACGGCGCAGAACTGAGTGAACGCGCCTACGAGTTCGAGTTCGGGGAGCGCCAGGACGTGTATTGAGGCGGTGAAGCCAGGTCGGGCCGGCCCATCACGCCCGGCCGATGTCGAGGGCAACGCGGAGGGCCGCATCGAGGAGCACGACTCCCCCGGGCGAGAGACTACCCACGAACGCCCGGAGCTCGGACCGTGGCACAGAGGTCAGTTCGTCGCAACGGATGGCTGACGCGTGCTTCAGCCCTTCGGCTTCTCCGATCGAGACTTCGGTTTCGAGCCCAGAGCGGGTGGTGTACACGGGTGCACAAATGAGCGACTGATAGCGCGACCGTATCAACGCGCCGCGGCTGACAAGGCAGTAGACCCGGAACCGTCGCGGGTCAGCGGGCGGCGTGGTACTGACGCGGTAGAGCTCACCGCGTTCCATGGACGAGGTCGTCCTCCGTAAACTCGTCGCCAAGAGTTCCGAACGGCACGGCGCCCAGCAACGCGAAGTCCGCTTCAGCTGCAGCATCAAGATCGTCACTTAGGGCATTGAGGATCGCGATATCCCGGGCGTCTCGCTCGGCCCGTTCTTTGCGGCCGATTTCCTCCCACGCGGCGCGCTCCAGAAACTCAGAACGGGTGCCTTCGGATTTGCAGATACGGTCGATAGCCTCGATGAGGCCAGGGCTGAGCGTGACCGATGTCTTGACTTTCATACTACCATCGTAAGGAGTGGCAGGCCCGCGTCAAGCACCGCCACGTATCGCCCGCCTACCGGCCAGCAAACGCCGGGATGACCTCGTGCGACCACGCCTCCAGCGCGTCCCAATCCACTGGCGGGCGGATGGCGATGTTCACGCGGGCGGCGCCGGCTTCGGCGTACTGCGCCACCCGGTCGATCGCTTCAGCGGGCAGGCCGACGACGACGCCGCGCGACCGCATGCCCTCGGCGGCCGCGCCCCAGGTCTCCTGTAACTGCGTCTCCGCACTCGCAAGGTGGCCGGGGGAGGCGGCCATGTGGAAGCTGAGGTTGACGTTCCGCTCGATCGACGCCGGGTCGCGCCCCTCCTTCTCGCACCACGCGTCGAGCACGCCGGAGAGCCGCTTTAACTCCGCCGGCGAGGTGTAGGGCGTGTTCCAGCCGTCGGCATGGCGGGCGGCGATGCGGAGCGTCCGCTTCTCGCCGTTGCCGCCGACCCAGATCCGCGGGCGGGCCTGCACCGGCTTCGGATTGCAGGCGGCGTTCGTCAGGGTGAAGTACTTGCCGGCGAAGTCGGCGCGGTCCTCGGTCGTGAGTTTGCGGACGACCTGGACGCCCTCTTCGAGGATGTCGAGGCGCTCCTTGATCGGGAGGAAGGGGATGCCATAGGCCGTGTATTCGGGCACGTGCCAGCCCGCGCCGAGTCCGATTTCGAGGCGGCCGCCACTCAGGTGGTCGATCGTGCAGAGCGCGTTCGCGAGGACGGCCGGGTGCCGATAGTTCATCCCGAGGACGAGCACGCCGATGCGGACGTTCACGGTTTCGCAGGCGATGGCGGCCATGCAAGTGGTCGCTTCGAAGCAGCTGCCGTTGCCATCGATCGGTGGCGCTTCGTAGAAGTGATCCCAGACATCGACCCAGTCGAAGCCCGCCGTATCCGCCCAGCGCCAGAGGCGGCGCATCTCCTCCATCGTGATGTTCTGCTGGCCGATGTGGAGTCCGAACTTCATGGCGTACCTCGTGTGACCCGGAGTGCGCCCATTCTGGGGGTTCGGGGCCGTTGTCGCACGGCCAACGTTTCTTGAAACGCAAGGGTTCAAAGGGACCAGGGGGGACTGCTGGGGTCGGTCGCGGCTGGCCGGGTGTTCGCGATGGCGGGATGCCGTACGATGGCTGAACGCCACAACCGGGGAGTGACATGACCGACTGGATCGCCGAAGAGCACAAGTACCTGTTCCAAAACTACGGGCGGCAGCCCATCGTGCTGGAGCGTGGCGAAGGTACGCGTGCCTGGGACGTGGACGGCAAGGAGTACCTCGACTTCGTCGGTGGCATCGCCGTGAACATCCTCGGCCACGCCCACCCGGCCGTCTCGGCGGCCCTCGCCGAGCAGTCGAAGACGCTGATCCATACATCGAACCTCTACTACACGAAGCCGATGATCGAGCTGGCGAAGCTGCTGGTGGAGCATTCCTGCCTCGACCGTGTGTTCTTCTGCAACTCGGGCACGGAGGCGATCGAGGCCGCCCTGAAGCTCGCCCGGCGCTGGGGCCACGACACAAAGGGCGGCGCTTACGGCATCATCAGCGCCGAAAACGGCTTCCACGGCCGTTCGATGGGCGCGCTCGCCGTCACCGGGACGGCCCGCTACCGCGAGCCGTTCGAACCGATGATCCCCGGCGCGACGATCGTGCCGTGGAACGACCTTGAGGCGATCAAGGCAGCCACCGACGCAAACACCGTGGCCATCCTGTTGGAGCCGATCCAGGGCGAAGGCGGCGTCAACATGCCCGCCGACGGATACCTCGAAGGCGTGCGCCGCTGGTGTGACGAGCGCGGCCTTCTCCTCATCTTCGACGAGATCCAGACAGGCATCGGGCGCACCGGGACGCTCTTCGCCTACGAGCAGTACGGCGTCGAGCCCGACATCATGGCCCTGGCGAAGGGCCTGGCCGGCGGCGTGCCGATCGGCGCAATCCTGGCGCGAGAGGCGATCGCCGCCCACCTCATCCCGGGCGACCACGGCACGACCTTCGGCGCGAACGCGCTGGCGACGGCCGCTGGCGTCGCGACCGTGCGTTTCGTCCTGGAGAACCGGGTCCTGGAGCGGTGCCGGGCGGCCTCGGAACGCTTGAAGGGCCGATTGCGGTCGATCGAGGACCGCGTGCCGGAGGTCACGGAAGTACGGGGCCAGGGATTGCTGATCGCAGTCGGGTTCTCGAAAGACATTGCCGCCGATGTGACGGCCGCCTGCCGGGAGCGCGGACTGTTGCTAAACAACGTCCGCCCGAACGCCGTGCGACTCATGCCGCCGTTGATCGTGAGCGACGACGAGATCGATAAGGCATGCGCGATCCTCGAAGAGGCCGTCTCTGCCGTGACGGGCCCGGCGAAGTAGGTATGGAAGCGCTCCTTGGTATTCTCCTCCTGGTATCGACAGCGGTCGGCTTCGGCTACTGCTACCTCGGGTTTCTCTGGCTCACGGGAAGAATGGGTCGCGGCGCCCGGCTCGGGATCCGCGTATCGACGGTGACCGCTTCAGACGAGACATGGCGAGCGGCGCACCGCGCGGCGGGGCCGATCCTCCTGCTCGGCGGAGCGCCGGTGTTGGCCGCCGGCCTGGCCTTCTTCCCATTCGCCTTCGCAGGCAGGATCGATGCGCTGTTCGCCGTGGTCATCGTCATGGTTTCGGCCGGAGTGCTGGTTGGGACGACGTTCAGCGCGCTTACCTCCGGGTTGGCCGCCGCCAACGGCGTGACGGCCGCGCCACCGGGCTAGCCCGTCAGGACCGCGCGCGATAGCAAGCGGCGTTGCGCGGGCCCACCCGTTCGGACGGGGGCGGGGATGGCAGCCAGCGGGTACGCTGAAGACACATGCACCCTGGACCCTCCGATTGGCTCGCGCGTCGCAAAGCTCGTCCTCAACGGCCCGCCTGGCCAACGCTCCGCCGCGTCCTCGCACTCAACCGTCCCCACCTTGGCACCGTGCTCCTCCTTCTCCTCACGATCGGCGTGGGTTCTGTGCTCGGCCTCGGCCCGCCGCTGCTGATCAAGAAGATCATCGACGAGGCCATAGTCGCCGATCGCGACGGCTCGCTGCTCAACGTCCTCGTGCTCGTTATGGCCGGGCTGGTGGCCGTCTCGGCCCTCGTCGGTGTGGGCCAGACCTTCCTGAGCAACTCGGTCGGCCAGGGCGTGATGTTCGACCTGCGATCGCGCCTGTACCGCCACCTGAGCGGCATGTCGCTGCGCTGGTTCACGGCGACGCGAACGGGCGAGGTGCTCTCGCGCGTGACGAACGACGTCGGCGCGGTCCAGGGGGTGGTCAGCGATTCGCTCGGCGGCGTGGTTGGCAACGTGATCACGGTCGCCTCGACGTTCGCCCTGATGCTTGTCCTGGACTGGCGGCTGGCGCTGTTTTCGGTGGCGTTCCTGCCCGTGTTCATCATCCCGATGCGGCGCGTCGGTAACCTCCAACGCGAGCTGATGAGCGAGTCCCAGGAGCAGATCGCGCTCATGAACGGGCAGATGCAGGAGACGCTCTCCGTGAGCGGCGTCCTCCTCGTGAAGACGTTCGGGCGGGCGAACGAAGAGATCGCCCGCTTCGATGAGACGAACCGCAGAATTCGCGGACTGAACATGCGCCGGGCGATGGTCGGACGCTGGTTTGGCGTCAGCATGGGCCTGTTCGGTTCGCTTGCGCCGGTGGTGGTCTACTGGTACGGCGGCCACCGCGTCATCGGCGGCGAAGCTTCGCTCGGCACGGTCGTCGCCTTCGCGGGGCTGCTCACGCGGCTCTTCGGGCCGGTGTCGCAGCTCCTGAGCATCAATGTGACGCTCCTCAGTTCGCTCGCGCTGTTCGAACGGATCTTCGACTTCCTCGACCTTGACCACGAGATCACGGACCGGCCCAGCGCGACATCACTCCCGTCCGTGCGCGGCGACCTGGCGTTCGAGGACGTGAGCTTCAGCTACATCGCAGGGCAGCCGGCGCTGGAACACGTCTCGTTCACGGTACCGGCGGGGAAGTTCGCGGCGCTCGTCGGCCACTCAGGCGCGGGCAAGACGACCGCAGCCTACCTCGTCCCGCGGCTCTACGACGTCAACGGCGGACGAATCACCGTGGATGGCAACGACATTCGCGACCTGACGATGGACTCGTTGAGTGGCGCGATCGGGATGGTGAACCAGGAACCGTTCCTCTTTCATACGACCATCAAGGAGAACCTGCGCTACGCGCGGGCGGCCGCCACGGATGCGGAGATCGAAGCGGCCGCGCAGGCCGCGAACATCCACGACTTCATCGCCGGGCTGCCGGACGGCTACGAGACGGTGGTCGGCGAACGGGGCTATCGGCTCTCTGGCGGCGAGAAGCAGCGGGTGGCAATCGCCCGTGCCCTGCTCAAGGACCCGGCGATCCTGATCCTCGACGAGGCGACGTCGAGCGTGGATTCGGTGACGGAGCACGCTATCCAGGCGGCGTTGGAACGGCTCGCGCGTGGCCGGACGGTGCTGGCGATCGCGCACCGCCTTTCGACAGTTCTCGCGGCGGACGTGATCGTGGTGCTGGACCACGGCCGCGTGGTCGAGCAGGGGCGGCATGAAGAGCTGCTGATGCGAGAAGGCGTCTACGCGGGACTCTACTACCGCCAGTTCGCCGGGGACGCGGATGCCGTTGCCAGCAGCCGGTAGCGGAGCGGGTCACGCTTTCGGTGGGCGGGTGATCGACTCCATGAACTTGCCGACCATGTCCGGGTTCATCCAGTTCCAGGGCGCCGAGGCGCTCTGGCGAATCCACTGGTCGAACTCTTTCGCCGCATCGTTTGCCAGGCCGCCGAGCTTGACGTTGGCATCGACCAGGGCGCTGGCGGCGACGAAGAGCTCGCCCCAGCGGGCGAGGACGTCCGCGTACTGGGCGCCGAACTCGAGCGCGTTTTGGGAAGGGCCGAAGAATCCCTGCTGCCGTGCCATGGTCTGCCTCCGCTCAGAGTGTGCCAGAGGAACGGCGAACGCGCCCAGAACAGTTGTGTTGACTTTAGCACAGGCGTTCTCTTATGCTCGTGCCACTACAGAACGGATGTCCTAACCATGATCAATCCCGTGCTGACCATCCTCTTCGACCTCTTCATTGTCGGCTCGGCGCTGGCGATCATCGCCTCGCTGGTTGCCGAACAATGGGCCATGCGCGAACCGGCCGTTGGCCGGGTGCGGCGGGCCCGGCCGGTTGTCGTGGCCTCTCGTCACGGGCGGGCTACACGGGCGCGGCGAGGGTCGCGCGTACACGCGGCCTAACCCTCAGGGCGTTTCTTCGCCCTCGGCCGCCGCGCTACTGGCCGCCGGGAGCGAGATGGTGAAGGTGGAGCCTTCGCCCGGGGTACTCGTGACGGTGATGTCGCCGCTCATCATCCGGCAGAACTCACGGCTCAGGGCGAGGCCGAGTCCCGTTCCGCCGTACTTCCGGGCCGTCGAGTCTTCCGCCTGGGTAAACGCGGTGAAGAGTCGGCCGGCCTGCTCCGTGGTCAACCCAATCCCCGTGTCCGAGACCGCGAAACGGATAACCTCCGGCGTCGTCTCGCGCGCCGCATGGCGGGAGACCGTCAGCGTTATCGTGCCGTGGTCGGTGAACTTGGCGGCGTTGCTCAGGAGGTTGAACAGCGCCTGCCGCAGCTTCGTCTGGTCCGCGGCCATGCGCCCGATCTCCTCCGCGCACACCACGACGAGGGTGTTCCCGTTCCGGGCGACGAGCGGCTGCACGATCGGTTGCGCGTCACGCACGAGCTGTGCGATATCGAATTCCTCCAGGAAGATCGTCATTTTCCCGGCTTCGATCTTGGACAGATCGAGAATGTCACCGATGAGGGCGAGCAGATGCTTCGCGGAGATGAGGATCTTCTCCTGGTCGGGGACGATCGCTTCGCTGCCCGTGTCTTCCGCTTCTTCGATGATCATCTCCGAGTAGCCGATGATGGCGTTCAGCGGCGTACGCAGTTCGTGCGACATGTTCGCCAGGAACTCTGATTTGTGGCGGCTGACTACTTCCAGGCTCGCGCTCGTCGCGGCCAGCTCACGGGTGCGGTCTTCGACTTTCTGTTCGAGCGAGGCATAGGACTCCGCGAGCGTCGCCGCCATGGTGTTGAACTCCCTCGCGAGGGCGCCGAGCTCGTCCGAACGGCTGACGTCGATGCGTTGTTCGAGGTTCCCCGAGGCGATGTTCGCGGCGCCGGCCTGAAGGGCGCGGATTGGCGCGACCATGCGCCGCGCGAGGAGGAGGCTGGCGAGAACGGCCACGGCCACGCCTCCAACGATGAGGAAGAGGGTGCGGACGATCACTCCCTGCAGCGGCGCGAACGCTTCGCTCGCCGGCAGCTCGACAACCACCAGCCACCCCGTCCGCGGTATCACCTGATACGACGTGAGGACGTCGGTGCCATCGCTGCCTTCGGCCTGGAGGGTCCCCTGGAGGGGTGCTCCAGGTTCTGAAGCACGGCGGACGGCGGCGAGGTCACCGAACCCCGGGACGACCCGGGTTGCCCCGGCGATTCGGCCCGGGAGTAGCCCGCCAATGGCGCGGCCGATGAGATTGCCCGTTGCCGGGTCCAACACGAGGAGCTGGCCCGATCCGTCGATCGGGCGGACCACGCGTTCCAGTTCGGGGTTGGAGACGATGCCGACGATCACGCCGAAGGCGCCGGAGGGGTCGCGGACCGCGACCTCGACGTAAGCCACCCCTTCGAGGTAGCGCGTCGGGCTGAAGTACGCCGGGTTCGAGGTGGCCAGGCGCAACGCCTCCTCCGAGACCGCCTCGTTCTCTTGGGCGGGGCCAGAGGGAAACGATATATCACGCACACTGCCGAAAATCCTCGCGGTGCCGGCGCTGTCGTAGTAGATGAGCGCGCTCACCGGGTTGGCCAGGTCGCGGAGGACGATATCGAACTGCGCCGGTATCAATCTCGGCTCGAACGTCGTGGGAAAGTCCAATTGGTCGGTCCCGGGGAAGAACGATTGGACAGTGCTCTCGGCGGCGTCGAGGAGGGCGTTGATCTCGGCCGCCACGCCGGCGGTCTGTTCGCGTTGGACGTCGCGAATCGTGTCTTTCTTCTGTTGGAAGGCGAAGTAGCCCTGGACGGCGCCGCTGACGGCCAGCGAAACGCCGACGAGCGCCGCGAAGACCAACGCGTACTTCAGGAAGAGCCGTTGACGAAGCCGCATCGTGGTGCTCCCGGCGGCCAGCGCCCAAGATGTCGGGCATCATACATCGCCGGTGGCCGTGAACCCTGAACGGCCGTCTCGCCTCTCCGCGCCAGAGCGAAAGCACTCAGGAATAGAGGCGGGGCTGGCGGACGCGCGGCACCGGGTGGACGGCCTGTTCGGCCGTTTCTGGCTGGCAACGCGGGCACCATGCGGTATGCCGGATGTCGTTGCCCTGCGGCGCCGAACGCAGCCGCGTGCGGCAGCGATAACAGGACCGCCCCGCCCGGCCGTACACGTACATCTCCGGACGGCGCGTGAGGTTGAACCGATTCGGCTTGCCGACGCTGGCGAGTAAGAGGTGCCGGGCCGTGTCGATCATGCCGAGTAGCTGTTCGTCGGTCAGTTCGCGAACCAGCATCCATGGGTTGAGCGCGCAACGGAAAAGCGTCTCGTTCTTCCAGATGTTGCCGACGCCGGCCATCGCTCGCTGGTCCATGATCGCGTCGCCGATCGTCAGGTCGGCGCGAGCGGGGTCGCGGAAGTTCACGAGCGCCAGTTGCGCGTCGAATTCGTCGTCCAAGAGGTCTGGGCCGAGCCCGGCAATCGGCCGGTGGGCGGCGAGGGCGCGTTCTTCGATGAGTTCGATGACGGGAGCGCTGAAGTTCACGATGATCGCATCGCCCACATCGAGGACAAGGCGGGCTTCGCGCTCGGGTCTGCGCCACGGTTCGCCCGGCTCGTAGACGTGCCAAGTGCCGTACATCCGCAGATGGCCGCGCAGCACGAGGCCGTTGTCGAAGCTGATGAGGATGTTCTTTCCCTGCGAGCGGACGGCCGTGCACGTGGCGCCGATGATCCGTTCGACGCGCGGGATGGCGCCGGGACCGTGGGCGCGCGCCGCCAGCACCGCTTTGCCAAGCAGGGCAGGCCGGAGCATCTCCGCAAAGCGGTAAAGGCTATCGCCTTCCGGCAACGGCGTGCTCCCGGGTGGGTGGACGATAGGCGAGGCCGCGGTAGCCGGGTGCAAACCCTGCCCGCAGGAACGGCCCGGCCGATGGCGAGGCTGTCGCCGGTTCGCTGTCCAGCCGTTCGATGGCGAACGGGCGATTCAGGCGGCCTGCATCTTCGACCAGGGCCGAGATAGCGGACGCAGCAAGCGCTTCGTCATCGAATGCGGGCAGCGTAGTCACGCCCCGCCCGCCGCGCTCCAGGTAGAGCACCGGCACACCGTTGACGAGCACGACGCGTGCCCCCGCCGCCCGGGCCAGCGTCCGCCGGCCGGCGTCCTCGCGGCGCGGAAAGGCGAGGATTGCGCCGTACGGCAGGGCCGGGTCTGTGGCGGCGAGGATGAGGGTTGTGGCCTGCTCGGGTGGATCGCGATGGGCGCGTAGCCGTTCCACCGCCCCGGGCAAGGCAAACTGGGCGCCCCCGAGCCCTTCGATGAAGTACCCCCGGCGGACACGGCCGGTCTCTTCCATCGCCTTCAAGACGGGGTAGACCGCGGAGAAGCCGCCGGGGATCGCTTCGGCGGCAGCGGCTTCCCGCGTGACGACGCCGTAGCGGTCGAGCAGGGTGAGCGCCAGGGCGTGAGCGTGAGCCGTCGGGCGGCCGCCGGCCGAAACGGACGAGAGCGGCCACCAGCGTCCAGCCGATTCGGGCGCGAGCGGGCTGCCGTTGCGGCGCGGCCCATGCGCCTGGTGACGCGGGTGGGCGAGCGCCCGGAGTGGGGCGAACGTGTCGTTCGTGACCAGCCCGGCCCAAACGAGTTCCCAGAGCGCTTCGAGCGTTTCCCGTGGGGCCGCCCCAGCATCCCGGACGATATCGACGAAGAAGCTGGCGCCGCGCCGTTCGAGGGCGGCCAGGACCTGGGCCTGGAGTTCGCCCTCGGTCGTCCCGTTCTCCGGTGGCGCGAGGTCCGCCAGGCGTTCGCGGCGGTAGAGCGCGACCTTGCCGTCGTCGCGGCCGAGTTTGCCGCGGCCAACCCACGCGATCTCGCCGGCCCCGCCGAGTTCATCGAGGAGCGAGGGCTGGTAGCCCGGGATGCGGGCAGACAGGACCTGGGACTCGAGGACGGATGCGGGCAGTGGCAGCCCTTCGAGCTGCGTGACGACTTCGCGCAGGCGGGCAGTGCCACCGGGGCCCGGGCCGCCGACGCCGTGCCAGGCTGCGAGAAAGCGTGCGTAGACATCCCCGGGCACGGGCTCGACGTCCTTGCGGAGCCGGGCGAGGGAGCGCGAGCGGAGCATGCGGAGGACGTTGGCGTCGCACCACTCACGGTCCTGCCCGCCGGGGCGGAAGTCCCCCTGGACGATGACGCCCGCTGTTTCCAGGGCATGCAGCGATTCGGCCACGAAGGCGATGGGGAGGGCCCAGCGGCCGGCGGGTTCGTGCGCGAGAAACGGCCCATGCGTACGCGCGTAGCGGGCGAGGAGGCCATCGAGCGCGTCTTCGGAGCGGCCGAGGAACGCTTCGGGGACGCCGACCGGCGGCGAAACGCCGATGGCGTCACGGTAGCGCCCCGCGTCTTCGGCGGGGATCCAGCGGTCCTGGCCGGCGACGCGGATGGGGCAGGCGCGATGCGTAGCCTGGAGCTCCGCCAGCCAGTCCCGGACACTGCCGGGGGCGGTCACGCGGTCCGCTATCTCCGTCTCTGTAAGGTCACCAAGCCGCCTGAGGAGGTCGTGGAGTTGGTCCGCGTTCCGGGCCTTGCGGCCGTCCGCGAGCGACTGCAGTTCGAGTTCGAGCTGGAGGAGGGCGTCGGGGTCAAGCAGCTCGCGCAGCTCCGCTTCTCCGAGGAGGTCGCGGAGGAGGTTCCGGTCCAGCGTCAGCGCCTGGGCTCGCCGCTCGGCCAGGGGTGCGTCGCCTTCGTACATGTAGGCCGCGACGTAGTCGAACAGGAGCGAGCGTGCGAACGGCGAAGCCTCCGTGGTCTCGACGGGGACGACGCGGATTTCGCGCGACTGGACCTGGGCCAGGATCTCGCGGAGCCCGGCGATATCGAAGACGTCACGCAGGCACTCGCGGTAGGTTTCGAGGATGATCGGGAACGAGCCGTAGCGGCTGGCAACCGCCAGGAGGTTCGCCGAGCGCTGGCGCTG
>CAZQCR010000045.1:0-16528 GCA_964591745.1 uncultured Anaerolineaceae bacterium | reverse complement strand
CCCCCCGCCCCGCCGTAGCCGCGACCCCCAGCGGGCGGGGCCCCCTTACCATCCCAAACCGCGCTCACCCTCGCCCCACACACCCCGCCCCGCCGTAGTCGCGACCCACAAGCGGTCGCGGGCCGCTTACCATCCCCACCGCCGTGCGAAACGGCCAGGGGTGAAGGCCAGCCCCTCTACTTCCCCAGCGCCGTGAACGAAGCCGAACAAGAACCGTCCGAGCTCAGCCAGTAAGCGTCATCCAGGCTCGCCACCGTCAGCGTGTTCAGCGCCGCGTTCGCCCCCCGCACCCACGTCAGCCACTGGCCGTTCGCGCCGACGGCGTACACGGCCTTCACGCAGGGCAGCGCCTTCATGATCGTCTGCATGTCGCTCGCCGGCAGCAGCGCCAGGTTCCAGCCCGGCTGCGTGCTCACCGCGACCACCGACTGCTCCGCTGGCAGCCCCTCACGCGGCGCCTCCTGCGGCGACCCGCTATCCCCGTAGAGCGAGAGCAGCCCCGCGATATCGTCCGCACCCAGCGTCCGGTGAATGCCCCGGTAGCGGAAGAACATGATCGCCTCGCCCTGCGCCTGCGTGCATGCACCCAGCAACGGCTGGCAGCTGTGCTCAAGCCCGGCCATATGGCCCGCTTCGTGCAGAACCACCGTCTCAAGGTCCAGCGTACCGTTGCCGCCATCGCCAATCCGGGCCAGCGGGCTGCTGTTCAACACGATGTCGATCTCGTGAAGGTCATCCACCTTGCTCGTCACACCAAGCACACAGCCCGCGCCACAATCCAGGTCCATCCACGAAATCACGTTCGCGCCATCGAAGTGCGATGCGTGCGTCCCCGCCTGGGCATCCGTCACCCCCTCATACTCGAATCGGAAGCGCGACCCGGGGACATCGCTCCAGCTCTTCAGCGCGTTCGCTACCGGTGCCGCCGTCAGCCCCGCGGGCGCGCCGTCCGGGTTGTAGGCCACCACCACCGGGATCTCGTTGTCGTTCCACTGCCAGCCCCACGGCGCGAACTGTGCCGTCGCCTCGCCAGCGGCCTTCGCCACGCCCGCCGCCGGATTCAGCTGTACCGCCGCCGCCCTCGCCGCCACCAACGCCTGCTCATCCGTCTCCGCCCGGATAAGGAAGTGCATCGTCACCGTCCGGCCAGAAGCGTCCAGGACCCGGAGGTCAACCGTCCGCGCTTCCGTCGCCGCGATCTTCCCGGCCCCCGCCGCCAGGAAGGCGATCCCGGCCGCCCCAAGAAGAGCGGCGAGGACGACTCGGAACCCGAGTGACCGTACGGTGCTGCCATTGTGCTGTCGCGTTTTCATGTCGTGGGCCAACGATACCCCGATGGCCCCCGCTTTGTAACCGCTTTACACCCCCTCAGCCACCCGTCGACACCAATCAGTCACCTAACCGTCCATCGGTGAACTTCCCATACACACGCACTCAACCAACGTAAAGGGGCTCCGGATACTCCGGAGCCCCTTGAGGAAATCCACCGCTGGACAAACGGTCAGGGCAGGTACGGCACCGTTGAGTTTGCCGTCGAAAGGAACCAGTACGCCTTGCCCTGCTCCAGGCTGGAGAGGCTGTTCACAAAGCCCGGCACCCCCGGCAGGTAGCGCTTCCACGTCTTCGTCGTCGCGTCCCAGCCGTAGATCGCCTGCAGCCCGAACGCCTGGCCAACCATCACCTGCCCCGGCGTGCCCGTCTTGCCCGGCCACGTCATCAGGTTCGCACCCGGCACCAGCGCCACCGATCGCGGCGTCTGCGTCGACGCCACCGTTGGTGATGCCGTCGCCGTCGCCGTCGGCGATGCTGTAGCCGTCGGCGAAGCGGTCGCGCTCGGTGTCGCGGTCACGCTCGGGGAAGCCGTCGCGCTCGGCGTCGGCGTCGATGTCGGCATCGACGTTGGCGTGCTGGTCGCGGTCGCCGTCGCTGTCCCCGTCGCTGTCCCCGTTGGCGTCGGCGTCGGCGTGGCCGGCGAACCATAGATTGCCTGCGCCCCCGCGACGTCGTCGCTCCTCAGCCCCCGCTTCAGCGTTCCCGTCGTATACGAGGCGTACATCACCGCCCCGCTATCCGCCGAGTGCCCCAGCCCGAGCGCGTGGCCAAACTCGTGCGTCAACACACTCTCGAGGTCCACCTGCGCGTTGTTCCCCGTCGTCCAGTTCCAACCCGGGTCGATCTGCATGTCGAACTCGATCGCCGTCTTCGGGTTCCCAGTTCCCTGGAACCAGGAACAGGTGACGGCCAGCACAGAGCCAGACTGAGCCGCCCAGCCAACCGTGTTCGTCCCATCGAGCCCGCCGCCGCTACAGCCACCCGTACCGGCCGTCGTCGAGCCGCCGCCCGTAAACGAGAACCCGCCAGACGCCCACGCTGTCGAGCCACCCGCCAGCGCGCCGCCTTCGTCCACCAGGGTCCCCGGCTTCCCGGCCGGGTTGTACGCCCAGGCCGCCGACTTCGTAGGCCACCAGTAGCCGTTGATGGCGTACTGCGCCTTCATCTCGCCATCCGTGATCTCCACGGCCCCGGGGAATCGGGCGACCATCTCCGCCTTCGCCGCAACCGAGTCCGCCTCAAGGTCTCCCGAGCCGTCGTCCTCGATCAGCATCTCGATCGAGACGTTGAACCACTCACCGTCGATCGGCACCGCTATCAGCGTCTCAACCGCCCGGAACTTAACGGTCGGCTCCGCCCGCGCAGGCACCGATGCCACGGAGACCCAGGCGGCCACCGCCCACACCATCACGACGAACGCTCCCGCGCTCATAATCGCCCGGAACACCCGGTTCGTCCTCGTCGCCTGTCGCTTCTGGTTCTGCACAATCGGCTCCTCTTCACGGCGGGGCGCGTGGCGCGAATCCCCTGCCTTGAAGGTCGGCCCACCGCGCGTCAACCAACGGGGACAGCCGATGCCGATCGCGTGACGGCTCGGTGAACGCGCTACCATGGCATCCGAAAAAGGAGCTTTCTCATGCGCGTCGGCACTGTTCGTGAACGAAAAGATGGAGAGAACCGCGTCGGCCTCACCCCTGAGGGCGTCTTCGCCCTGCGCGCCCGCGGACACGATGTCGCCGTCGAACGTGGCGCCGGCCTCGGCTCGGGCATGGCCGATGACGCCTACGCCGCCGCCGGCGCCGCCATCCTCGAAACCGCCGACGAGATCTGGGCCACCAGCGACCTCCTCGTAAAGGTGAAAGAGCCGACCGCCGGCGAGTACGGCTACCTGCGCGCTGGCTGCGCCCTCTTCACCTTCCTTCACCTCGCCGCCGACCGCCAGCTCACCGAACGGCTCATGGGCGCCGGCTGCACCTCACTCGCCTACGAACTCGTCCGCAAGCCCGATGGCTCCCTCCCCCTCCTCGCCCCCATGTCCCAGGTCGCCGGGCGTATGGCCGCCGAAATGGGCGCCCAGCTCCTCAAGCATCCCGGCCCCGGCAAAGGCAAGCTCCTTGGCGGCATCGCCGGCGTGCCCCCGGGACGCTGCGTCATTATCGGATCCGGCACCGTCGCCACCGCCGCTGCGCGCGTCCTGATGGGTCTCGATGCCCGCATCGTCGTTATGTCGCGCGACCTCGCCCGCCTTCACTGGCTCGAAGAGCACTTCGGCGGCCGCATCGCCACCCGCGTCTCCAACCCCCAGGCCTGCGCCGAAGAGACCGAAGGCGCGGACCTCGCCATTCTCGGCGTCCTCGTCCCAGGAGCCGCCGCGCCCAAGGTGCTTAGCCGCGCCATGGTCCGCTCCATGGGCGAAGGCTCCGTCCTCGTCGACGTCTCCATCGACCAGGGCGGCGCCGCCGAAACCAGCCGCCCGACCACCCACAGCAACCCCACCTACATCGAAGAAGGCGTCGTCCACTACTGCGTCAGCAACATGCCCGGCGCCGTCCCCCGGACCAGCACCCAGGCCCTCACCAGCGCCACCCTGCCCTACATCGAAGCCCTCTCCGACCGCGGAGTCGAAGAAGCCATGGCCGCGGACCCCGCCCTCGCCCAATCACTCAGCACCCACCGCGGCCAGCTCGTCCGCGGCCCCGTCGCCGAAACCTTCGGCATGGCCGCCGCCCCCAACCCCTTCCTCAAATAGCCAACACCCCCGCGTCAGCCATGGCCCGCCCGACTCCGCAGCCCGCGCGTCAGCAAGGGCATCCGCCCACCGATCGGTATCGGCGACGCCGCCGATCCTCGCCGCTGTCCGCCACTCATTCACATCGCTCGTATCGGGTAGCCGGACGCCTACCCTCCGGCGGCCGTTTCGGATTCCATGCGCTGGCGTCGCAGCATTCCGCACCGCGCTCCTGGTTCACGCGAGGGACTCACCGCTTGTCGCTGTTGAACGCACCGCTTTCGGATGGAAGTACGTTGTCGATGGTCCGCTTCAATCCCCCGACGGCCGTGATCCTCTGGTACGCTCGAACTGCTTCGCTACCGACGAAGCGGGCCCGGTAACATTGGTGACGGCCTACCCGCCGGGAGCACCCAGATGATTCGCGAACTTGACGTTGTCGCCCTGACAAAGCGCCTTCCCGATCACCGCCTTGAGCTGGGCTATATTGGCACGGTCGTGATGATCCACGGCGACGGTCGGGGCTTCGAGGTGGAGTTCGCAACCCTGGGCGGCGAGACGCTCGCCGTTGTGACCCTGCCCACCGCCGCCGTACGTCCTTTACGGCCCACAGAGGTCGCCAGCGCCCGCGACGTAGCCTGAGCGGCCGGAGGTGGCGTCAGCCACGCGCACCTCGGACCTCGGACCTCGGACCTCGGACCTCGACGCTAGTCGAACGAGTCCTCGTCCTGCTCGATATCCACGTCCACACCCGTGGCCTCGATCTCCTCGCTCGTCTCGTTCCAGTCGTCGACATCGTCGTCCACATCGTCGTCGTCGTCGCCGAACTCCATCTCCTCGCCACGCAGGAGACCCTTGCGCGTGTACCCCCGGACCTCCGTCGCCCTCGCCTGCGGAAAGCTCACCCGGCCAATCTGCGAAGGGTGCTGGAACATCTCCCGCAACATCACCTTCAGCCCGCCCGTCGCCGTCACCAGGGCAGCGCTGTACTGGTTGCCAGCCGCGATCATCTTCGACATGCGCAGGCCAATCCGCGGCTCCACCATCCCGATATACTCGCCAGAGGTGCTCACTACGTTGACCGCGTTGCCCTGCACCTCAAGATTCAGCAGGTCGCCAGGGTCCAGGATGACGGTACGGTTCTCCGCCACCGCCTGGAGCGTCGCCATCATCGCCTTGCCCGTCTCCTCCACAAACAGGCGCGTATCCAGCTGGCTCGCCGGCTGGCCCACCAGCACCGTGTCCTTCATCGCCGCCAGCCGGTCCAGGTTGCGCTTCGCGATCGTGTTCGCCGGGTCGATCTCGAGGGATTGGCTATACGCCTTTCGTGCCTCCGAGATCTGCCCAACTTCAGAAAGCGCCTTGGCAAGGCGGTTCAACACATCGGCGTCAGCCCCGAAGAGCCGCAGCGCCTCGCGGTTCACCGTCACTGCTTCGTCCCAGCGGCTGCTCACCGCCAGCTTCACGGCCTGCTCGCCGAGTTGTTTTCGGATGCGCGCACGCTCATCCGGGGGCATTGCATCAAGAGAAGGGGCGTTGCTCACTGTCACTTCCGGGTCTCTGTAAGGAGCCGCAGGATACCCGACGCTTCGCTCCAGAGCAATCAGGATTGTGGCCGTTTCGCCGTACAATGTTCAGGAATGGACACCGCCCTCGAAGCCGCCCTCAGCGCCTGGGAACTCGTCCGGTCGCGCTTCGAACCGTACGACCTCGTCGCGCCCGGCTCACCCCGCTTCATCTGCCTCCAGGGCGATTGCCCTGAACACTGCTGCCGCAAGTTCACCGTCAACCTCGGCGAGGCCGAAGTCGATCGCCTTGCCCGCTATAGCCAGCTCGAACCCGTGGCCTTCCTCGAATCCGAAAACGGCGCACCGATCGCCCTCCCCCTCGCCCAGCCCTACGTGCTTAGCCGCACCGATGGACGCTGCACCCTCCTCGGCGACGACCTCTCCTGCACCCAGTACCACGCCCGCCCCGAAGCCTGCCGCCTCTACCCCCACTTCGTCGTCGCCATCTCCCGGGAGACCGGCCGCCCCGCTTACGCCGACACCGAAGGGATCAACCGCACTGTCGCCGCCGCCCTCCGCGGAGAGATCGACGGTGAACTGACGCCTCTCCTCCTTCGCCACCTCGACTGTCCCGGCTTCACCGGCGCCCCACTCACGACGGAAGGCTGGAGCGCCCTCCTGGCCGAAACCTGCGCCACCCAGTACCCGCTGCAACCCTCCACCTGACTCGCAAAACGTCACGCCGCCAACCTCGTCCCACTTCCACCCGGAAGCACCTTCCCTCTGCTCCTCCGCTTCTCTGCGTCCAACCGCCGGCAGAGCGCCCACCGCACCGCACGGCTACAATCGCCCCCACACCAACACCACGCCCCAGGAGAACAGCATGTCACTCGAAGGAAGAGTCGCCCTCGTCACCGGGGGCGGTCGCGGTATCGGACGCGGGATTTCCATGCGACTGGCCGCCGCCGGCGCCACCATCGCCGTCAACTATCGGCGCGATGAAGAGGCTGCGGACCAGACCGTCGCCGACATCGTCGCCGCCGGCGGCAAAGCCCGAAAGTACTTCGCCGGCGTCGATGTCTGGGACGAAGACGTTGCCATGGTCGAACAGGTTCTCAAGGACCTCGGCCACATCGATATCCTCGTCAACAACGCAGGCATCGCCAGCCGCGGCAACAGCGTCCACGATACCGACCCCGCCGAGATGGAACGCGTCGTCCGCATCCACGCCTTCGGGCCGTTCTACCTCTCCAAGCTCGTCCTCGATTCGATGCGGGCACAGCCGCGCGGCGACATCATTATGATCACCAGCGCCGCCACCAAGAGCAACGGCGGCAACGGTTCACCCTACAACATGGGCAAGGCCGCCGCCGAAGCCCTCGCCCAGACCCTCTTCAAGGAAGAGCGCCAGCACAACATCCACGTCAACATCGTCGCCCCCGGCCTCGTCGAATCCGACATGGGCATCCGCCTCGCCCGCGCCATGCGCCGCAACAAAGAGCTCACCATGCGCGATATGGACGCCGAAAGCCCCTTCGGCCGCGTCTGCCAGCCCGAAGACGTCGGCGACGTCGTCACCTACCTCTGCTCCGATGCCTCCGGCTACCTCACCGGCCAGCGCATCTACGTCGATGGCGGCGGCAACGTCCTCGGCTACTAACCACCCGGAGGAACAACCATCGTGACCGTTCCCGAAGGTGTCCTGGCCGAAATGCAAGAGGTCGGTGGCGACCTCTATCGCCTCGCCCTCGTCACCAGCCACGGCGGCAACCTCAGCATGCGCCGCGGCCACGAAATGTGGATTACGGGCACCGGCACCATGCTCGGCCGCCTCCGCGAACGGCACATCAGCCTCGTCATGCCCGACGGCCGCCACGAAGGCCCACCGCCTTCAAGCGACACCATCCTCCACGCCGCCATCTACGCGATCTCGGGCGCGGGCGCCGTTGTCCACGGCCATCCCCGCCACGCCACCGCCCTCTCCTTCGATACCGACCTCTTCGTCCCCGGCGACCTCGAAGGCCAGCTCCACCTCAAAGAGGTCCCCGTCATCGCCCAGGGGCCGCTCCAGGTCGAACAGATCGCCATCGCCCTCCAGTCCCACCTCGTCGTTCTCCTCCGCGGCCACGGCGCCTACGCCCGTGGCCAGAACCTCTGGGAGGCCCTTCACTGGACCACCGCCCTCGAAGAGAGCGCCCACATCGAAGTCATCCGCCGCTCAATCCGGAGCTGAGCCGCAGTTGGACGGAGACGCCCGGCAGCGCCCATACTCCCGCGCGAGGCCGTCATCCGTCCTCAATCCTAAGAGCTGGGCAACTACCCATGGACATCTTCGACTGGCTCACCCGGCAGGAATGGCTGGCGATCCTCCGTATCGGCATCGGCCTCTGGTGGCTCGAAAGCGTCCGCCACAAGAACATCCGCGACTTCCTCGGCGGCGGCTCCATGGGCTGGGTCGAATCGCTCACCAAAGACCACCCGATCCCGGCCTTCGCCAACACCATCAAACGCGTCTCGCTCTCCTCGCCACGCAGGCGCGTCGTCACCTCATGGCTCGTCGTCCTCGGCGAGCTCTCCGTCGGCATCAGCCTCACGTTTGGCTTTCTCACGCCCGCCGGCTGCATCGTCGGCGCCTTCCTCAACATCAACTACTTCCTCCTCGCCGGCGTGAAGGGCGACTACGGCGAGCAGGGCCAGAACCTCATGATGCTCCTGGTAAGCGTCGTCCTCTTCGCCACCGCCGCCGGCATGACCTGGGGGCTGGACGCCGCCCTCTTCTGATTCGCCGGCCGGTATACTGGCTGCATGGCGTTCACCGTCTCCGACGTTCGTGACCTCCTTCGCGTCCTCCGGGAGAACCCCGAGTGGAAGGAAGAGGTGCGCCGCGAACTCCTCGGCGAAGAGATCCTCTCGCTGCCCGCCCTCGTCCGCCAGAACAGCGAAGCGATCGACCGCCTCGCCGAGCAGATGACCCGCTCAGAAGAGCGGCTCAAAGGCGTCGAGGCTCGCCTTGAAGGCGTCGAGGCTCGCCTTGAAGGCGTCGAAACCGGTCTACAAGCCCTTCGGCAAGACTTCGGCGTTTTCCGCGGAGAGATCGGTCAACTCAAGGGGTACGCCCTCGAAACCCGCTTCCGCGAGCGGGCAGACGGCATCTTCGGGCGCTGGATTCGCCGCGTAAAGGTCGTCAAGCCGCGCGAACTCGCCGCCTTCGAGGCCGCGGACGACGCAGGAGAGATCACAGAGGCCGAAGCGCTCGCGGTTCGTAACCTCGACCTGATCGTGACCGGCCGCAGGGGGCGCGGTGCGGACTCCCGGGAGGTCATGTTCGCCGTCGAGGTGTCTTCCACGATCGACAACGACGACGTGACCCGGGCCGCCGATCGAGCGGCGATTCTTAGCCGACTTGGCTACCCGGCCGAAGCCGTCGCCGCGGGCAATGCGGCCAGCGAGCCCGTCACCCGGCTCGCAGCCGAACGCGGCGTCTTCCTCCTGATCGATCCGCAGACTCCGTAAGACGGCTCCACCGGGAGTTGCACCACCTACCAAAAAAGGCGGCCCTTTCGGGCCGCCTTTCGTTCGCCTGTATCTTGCCGGGCCGAACTACAGCCGCTTCGCCGTCCTCGGCCCGCTCGTGCCGGCAGCTGGCGGCGGAGGGTCGATCGGCGTCCGCCGGCCCGGGGCACTCACGTTCATCGCCCGCAGACGCGCGATTCGCTCCTCCAGGGGCGGGTGCGTGCTGAACAGGTTCGACATCCCTTCGCTCGCAAACGGCTTCACAATGTAGAGCGCCGAAACCGCCTCCTGAGCCGGCGTCGGTTGCATCGGCCGGTAGGCCACGCCCCGCTGAAGCTTCTCCAGCGCCCGGGCCAGGGATTCGGGATCACCCGTCACCTCAGCTCCCGTCTTGTCCGCCGCGTACTCACGCGTCCGGCTAATCCCGAGCTGGATCAACGTCGCCGCGATCGGCGCGATCAGGATCGCCACCAGCATCAGCAGCGGGTTTTGGTTCTCGTTCCGGCGGCCTCCGAAGATGCTGCTGAACAGCATCACCTGCGCGATCATCTGAATCGCCCCGGCGACAGTCGCCACGATCGAACTCGTCAGGATGTCCCGGTTCTTGACATGCCCCATCTCGTGGCCGAGTACGCCCCGCAGTTCCCGGTCGTCCAGAAGTTGCCGGATGCCAGTGGTCACCGCCACCACCGCATGCTTCGGATTCCGCCCCGTCGCGAACGCGTTCGGCGAATCCGTCTGGATCACGTAGATCTTCGGCATCGGCATGTGCGAAAGCTCGGCCACCTCACGCACCATGCCGAAGAGGTGCGGCTCCTGCGCCTCCGTCACTTCGTGCGCGCCCGCCATCCGGAGCGCCATCTTGTCGCTAAACCAGTAGGCGATGAAGTTCATCACCCCCGCGATCACAAGGAAGATGATCATCCCGGACACGCCGCCCACGAGCCCGCCGATGCCCACAAGAATGCCGGTCAGGGCTGCAAGCAGCACCGTTGTCTTAATCATGTTCATCTCTCGGTCTGGGTACCTCCGTTGTCCACCCAGTATACCGCGTCAGGCGCCGGGCCATAGGTAAAGACCGCCGGTAGAAACGCGATTTCCCTGGCGTAGTTTGCCCGCCCTTGCGCGCCCCCCTTTACCGGCGGTTCCGCCAGCGCGCATCCGCGGCATGCTACGATCGTCCTCGCGCGGCCCCGGGCCGCCGCAGAAAGCCGAGGCACCAGCGTGTCCTACTTCCCATCCGAACAATCCGCGGGCGAAGGCGTCCGCGCGCGCCTCTCCGCCGGGCTCCTCGGCAAGGTCTTCGGTCTCCTCGCCTTCTCCCTCGTCTTCGCTACGGTCGGCGGGGCCGTCGGCTCCCAGCTTGACCGCGGCCTGATTCTGCCGCTGATCATCGTCCAGTTCGGCCTCCTCTTCGCCGTCCAGGGATTGCGGGAGCGCGAAGGGCTGAACATCGTCCTCCTCTACGCCTTCGCGTTCGTCTCCGGCCTCACGATCGGGCCGATTGTCGCCTCGTACGTGAACGCGGGCCTTGGCGGCGCCGTCCTCCAGGCTGCCGCCGTCACCGGAGTCATGACCGCCGGGCTCTCTACCTACGCCCTCGTCACCCGGCGCGACCTTTCCGGCCTTCGGCCCTTCCTCTTCGTCGGCCTTATCGGTCTTTTCGTCGCGATGATTGTCAACTTCTTCGTCGGCGGCAGCGTCATGTACGGCGTACTCAGCTGGGCCGGCGCGGCCCTCTTCAGCGTGATGCTTGTCTTCGATGTCAACCGTGCGAAGTACGCTCCCGACACGATGGGCAACGCCGTCGTCATCACCCTCGGCATCTACCTCGATATCGTGAACCTCTTCCTCTTCGTCCTCCGCATCATCGGCGGCGGCGGCGGCCGCCGCTAACTGCCCGCAGCTCACCTGTCACACAACAACCCTCTGCCTCGTCCTACCTCTAAGAAACCTGAGGAGCCATGGCATGACCCAGCAATCGGACCTGATTATCGTCGGTGGCGGCATCGCCGGATTGACCGCCGCCACCTTCGCCGCCCACGCCGGCCTCCGTCCTCTCCTGTTCGAACGCAGCGCAACCCTCGGCGGCCGTGCCCGGACACAAGAACGCGGCGGCTTCCTTCTGAACCTCGGGCCACACGCCCTCTATCGCGCGGGCGCCGGCGCCGCGACCCTCAGCGACCTCGGCCTCGCTCTCCCTGGTGGCAGCCCGGCAACCTCCGGCTACGCCATCGTCCGCGGGCGGCGGACCACACTCCCGTCTTCACCGCTCACGGCCGCCCGGACCGGTGCCCTCAGTCTCCGTGGCAAGGCCGAACTCGCGCGGGCGATCAGGAGCGTCGCGACCGTCGATACCTCCCCGCTGCCAGGGGGCCACTCTCGCCACCTGGATCTCCACCGTAGCCAGCCAGGTGGAAGTCCGGAACGCGCTCTCCGCCTTCTTCCGCGTTTCCACCTATTCCAACGCTCCCGCGATCGAATCCGCCGGCGCCGCTATCGACCAGTTCCGCATGGCCCGCGCGGGCGTCACCTACCTCGACGGCGGCTGGCGCTCCATCGTCGATGCTCTCTCCGGCCTGGCACGCAAGGACGGAGCTGTTATCGAGGAGCAGCGCAAGATCGTTGCCCTCCTGCCTGGCGGCCCCGGCTGGCGGGCCGTCCTCGATGACGGGACCACCCACGACGCCCCCGCCGTCATCCTCGCCCTCAGCCCGGCCGACGCCACCAGGCTGCTCGACCCCGCGCCTCCAGCGCTCGCCGCCGCCGCCGTAAGACTTCGCCCCGTCAGCGCCGCCAGCCTCGACCTCGGGCTGAACAGCCTCCCGAATCGCAAGGGCAACTTCGCCCTCGGCTTCGATCAGCCCACCTATCTCTCCGCCCACTCGCTCGCCGCCCGGCTTGGGCCACCCCGCGCCGCGCTCGTGACCGTCGCGCGCTACCTCGGAACCGAGAATCCGCCCGCCGATGAGACACTGACGATGCTCGAAGCCACCATGGGCCTCGTCCACCCGGGGTGGCGAGACTTCGTGGTGGAGCACCGCTACCTGCCTCACCTCACCGTCACCCACGCCATCGTCACGGCCGACGGCGGCGGCCTCGCCGGTCGCCCGGGCCCGGCGGTCCCCGGGGCACCGGGGTTGTACATTGCCGGTGACTGGGTTGGGGGCGAAGGCATGCTCGCCGACGCCGCCTTCGCCAGCGGCCGGCTGGCCGCCAGCCTGGCGGCCCAGGCGCTCCGCGAGCCAGGCGCCATTCGCATCCACGCGGCCCCACGCGCGAGGTAAGACGCATGAATAGCAGCGCAGGTTCCACAGGCGAGGCCACCGCCCTCTTCGAGGAGCAGCGGCGTCTCCTCTTTGGCGTCGCTTATCGCATGCTGGGCAGCGCCAGCGAAGCCGAGGACATGGTCCAGGAAGCGTGGCTTCGTTGGCAGCGCGCCGGTCCCGGCGGCGTTCGGTCACCGCGCTCCTTCCTCGTTACCACCGTCACCCGGCTCTGCATCGACCGTCAGAAGAGCGCCCGTGTTCGCCGCGAACAGTACCTCGGCCCCTGGCTCCCCGAACCGGTCGCCACCGAACAACTCGTCGCCCCCCACTCACCGGAAAGCACGGTCGACGCCATGGAGTCGATCTCCTTCGCCTTCATGGTCCTCCTCGAACGGCTCGGCCCCGTCGAACGGGCCGTCTTTCTCCTGCGAGACGTCTTCGACTACGACTACACCGAGATCGCCCCGATCGTCGTCCGCAGCGAGGCCACCTGCCGCCAGATCCTTCGCCGTGCCCGCGCCCACCTGGCCGGCGGCAGGGCACGCTTCGCCGCGGACGAGCAGGACCGTCTCCGGCTCACAAACCAGTTCATCCAGGCTGCCGGCGCTGGAGACCTCGGCGGCCTCCTCCAGCTCCTCGCCCAGGACGCCATCGCCTACTCCGACGGCGGTGGGAAAGTCGTCGCGGCCACCAACCCCGTCATCGGCGGCGAACGCGTCGCCCGATTCATCATCGGCATCGCCCGAAAGAACCCGGCAAGTTCCGTGCGCCTCGCCGATCTGAACGGAGGGCCTGCCATCGTCCTCGCTCACCTTCATGGCGATGTCACCGTCCTCATTCTCGCGGTTGCGAACGGCGTCATTACCGCCGTCAACCTTGTTCGCAACCACGAAAAGCTGGCTCACATCACAACGACCAGTCCCGACCTGCGGAGATCCCCACCTCCAGCCGAAACTCATGCAGATGGACACGCATACCGCTAACGCTGATCGGCTCTGCGCCGTCTGCCGCTCGACCGACCACCGCGGTGACCTCCACTACACACTCTTCGGCGAAGAAGCGGCCCACGTTCGCCCCCTCTGCTCACCCTGCTTCGGGCTCCTCCGCATCACCCTCACCGACCCAGAAGGTCATGCCACCACCCATCGGCCAACCACACCGGCCGCGTCCCAATCCGTCAGCATCGACGGTCCCCCCTGCGACATCTGCCTCGGCCCTCTCGGAGCGCCTCTTCTGCGCCCGATCGAGCTCGTTCCCGCGCCAACAGCCTTCGCCCCGATTCTCACCGAGCCAGAGTCCCCGCTTCGCCTCAACGCCTGCGCTCGTTGCCACGCCTGGACACGCGATCTCGTCGAAGAAGAGATGGTCGCCGCCCGGGCCGTCCGCTCCTTCGCCAGCATTGAAGCGGGGCCAGGGAAGACGACGGGCCTCCGCTGCGTCGCCCTCGGCCTCTCTCCCGCCGCCACCGCGCAACTCGCCGCAACCATCGATTCGCTCGGCGGTACCCTCGAACACCTCCAGGAATGGAGCCAGGTGCACGCCCCAGACCAGCTGATCTTCGCCTGGGCCGACGCACGCCTCGCCTGCCACGCCGCCTCCCTCCCCGCCAGCCTGCTCGATCGCACCGTCGTCATCGCCGACCCGGCGGAGATCGACCACGCACTCGTCCTCATGCGCGCCGGCGCCCGCGACCTCCTCGTCGCCCCCCTCTCCCGCCAACAGGTCCTCGGTGCGCTCGATCGCATGGCCGACCCCGATGCCGCCGCCGGTCGGGATACTGCGACAGGCATCCTCTCCTACCGGCCGGCGCCCCGCTTCGGCCTCCCCTGCCACCTCGTCACCATCGAACCACCCGACGAACTGCGCGGCATCGACGCCTATCTCGTCCTCCGCCGCTTCCTCCGTGGCTACGACCGCGTCGGACTCGATTCAGGCTCGCTGCTCCCCGTCGCGCTCTTCTGTGACCCGAGAGACCTCGAGAACGTCGTCGGGCGAATCCGCGCCGTCCTCGGCCCCGATTGCTCCGTCAGTATCCTCGCTACGGTCACCGAGTTCCCCCGGCTCGAAGAGGCATGGGTGGATGACCTGGACCCGGCCGCGCTCCGCCGCTTCGGCCGCGCGGGCTGAAACGGCCAGGCCGGGCCGCGGCTTGCCGTCAACCCCGCGCCACGAATTCCAGGTGCAACTCGTACAGCCCGAGCATGATCCCCGGCTGATGCGTGAAGCTGTTCTTCCCCTCGGCCAGCCGCAGGTCGCCCAACCGGTCCGTCAGCGTCCTCACCGCGATGTTCTGTTCCAATCGCGAAAGCCCCTGACCCGGGCAGTTTCGCGGCCCCGCCGAAAACGTCAGGTGGCGGCCCGGGTTCCTTCGGTCCAGGCGCAGCTCCTCCGGCGCCGGGCAAAGCGCGGCATCCCGGTTGCCCGCGCCGAACCGCAGGTGCACCAGCGAGCCGCGAGGGATCACCACACCACCGACCTCCACGTCGCGCGCCGCGAACCGGCCTCCCGCGCCCCCCTGTGTCGGCGCGTACAGGCGGAGCGCCTCTTCGACGAAGAAGCGCACCTTGCCCGCGTTCTCCCGAAGCTCCCCGACCACCTCCGGGTGCTGGGCCAGAAGCAGCGCCTCCGAGGTGAGCGCATACTGCGTCGTCTCGTTCCCGCCGATGTGCATCAGCATCGCGATGCTGATGATCTCGCCGTCCGTGAGCCGCCGGCCTTCGTACTCCACCGTCGTCAGGAACGAGACCATGTCCTCCTTCGGCGCCCTTCGCTTCAGGTCAACCTGGCCCTGGATGTAGCGCTGGAACTCAACCAGGACTGCGGCGTTTTCGCGGTCTTCATCCGGCGGTAGCTCGTTCTTCGGGCCCGAGCCATAGACGAAGCGGCGTACCTGCGCCTCCTCCATCTTCTTCAGCATCGGCATATCCTCCAGCGGGAAGCCGAGCACCTTCGTAATCACCATCTGCGGCAACGGCGCCGCGAACTCCGTCACGAACTCCACCGAACCGCGACCGATCCAACGGTCGATCAGCGTGTTCACACACTCCGTGATCATCGCCCGGTGCCGGTTCGCCCCCTCCGGCCCCACCCACGGGTCCCACAGCTCCTGGCGGTACCGCTTGTGCTGCTCGATCGTCGGCCGCAGCGTCTTTTGCGCGTCCACGGCATCGGCGAAGCCCTGCTCCCGGAAAATCTCTGCCTCGATCTGGCTCGAACCACCGCCCTGGGCCTCCGGGTTCGTCGGAAACGTCTCCGGGTCTTTCACCACCCGCGAAATGTCCGCGAACCGCGTCAGGATGAACGCGTCCGTTCCCGGCCACCAGCCCGCCCCCGGGATCCGCGAGATCGGCGCCGATTCGTGCAGCACCCGGTACGATTCGAACCAGCGCTCCTGGGCCCCGGGCGCGAACAGGTCGATCCCCAGTTCCCCGGCGACGGGACACGTCCCGGCGGAACCGGGAACAGGCTGAGCAGCATTCTCTGGCATGGCACATCTCCCAAAGCCGATGCGTTCACTGGCACCGCGCGCCGCAAATCGTCCACATCAGCGGCCTCCGTGTCAATTCTGGGTGGCCGGCGCCAGCTGAGCCGCAGTAATGAACGCCCCGCTACGTAGCGTCGCCGCCGTTCACCGCCCCGTGAACCGCGGCTCCCGCTTCTCCCCGAACGATGCCGCGCCCTCGCGCCGGTCCTCGGACAGCGCCGTCGTCCCCAGCGCGATGCCCGAAAACTCCAGCGCACTCTCGAAGTCCATATTCTGCGTTCGGTACGCCAGCATCTTGCCCAGCTTCTGCCCCAGCGGCGGCCCCGCCTCCACCGCCAGCGCCAGCGCCATCGTCTTCGTCTCCAGCTCATCCGGCGCCACCAGGTAGTTCGTCAGCCCCGCCTCGTGCGCCTCCTCGGCCGACATGAAGCGCCCCGTCGTCATCAGCTCCATCGCCTTCCGCCAGCCAATCACCCTGGGCAGCGAATAGAAACCGCCGAGGTCCGCGAACAGCCCCCGCTTCACGTACGCCACCTGGAAGCGCGCCGCCGTCGATGCCACCGCCATATCGCAGTGCGCCACCATATCTAGCCCCGCCCCCACCGCCACCCCGTTCACTGAGGCGATCACGGGGACATCGATCCTCTTGAGGGCCAGGTACGTCTCCGATTCGTTCCGGAAGAAGAGCCTCGCC
>CAZQCR010000044.1:0-16580 GCA_964591745.1 uncultured Anaerolineaceae bacterium | reverse complement strand
AGAAGCAGGATCAGGTCGCGGCCGCTGAGCCCGTGGCCGAGGATCGAGAACAGCATTGATCCCGGAAAGAAATTGGACTGTTCTGGGCGCATGGACGCCGTGCGGGGGGGGGGGGCGCGGTCGGGGGGTGGACGGGCGGCTCTTCGGACTCCGCCCTGCAGGCGGCGGCCAGGACGAGGACAGCTACCAGCGCGGCTAGGGCTTGCGAACGAGAAAGTCTTCGGCTGCCCATCCCTCTCCTTGCAACGTCTGCACCCGCCACCAGCGGAGATCTCCGGCCGTTTCCGGGCCCCCCCGGATGGTGAGCTCCGTGCCATCCGGCACGCAGACGATCGCGTCGTTGAGACGTCCGGGCGCGGTTCGGACGTTGAGGCAATCGCCCGCACCCGTGACAACGACGGTTTGCCCGGCCTGGAACTTTGCGCCGGCGACGGCCGATGGCGTGCCCCCGGCCGTTGCCGAGGGCGTGCCGCCCGCCGGCGTTGGGGACCCGGCGACGGCCGCCGTTGTCGCGCTCGATGTGTCGGGCGTAGTGACGACGGCGGCCGGGATGCGGTCGTTCGAATCATCGCCACCGAAGATCCGCTCAGCCGCGAAGATGACGGCGCCGGCGACCCCGATCGCCACGACCGCCGCCGCCGGGATGTACCAGTAGCCCAGCCAGCGATGGTTGCCGTAGAGGCTGGGCAGGGGCTTCGCGAGAGGCGAGTCCATCGGTGGGCGGTAGCGCCGGCGGGCCGCTTCCCGCTCATCGACGACATACGGAGCGGGCGGACGGCGCCGCGCGGGCGGCCCCAGCGGCTCAGCCCCGATCATCGGCTCGCCGATGGCCGGTTCGTCATCGAAATCGGCGCCGATCACCGCCCGGGGCGAGCGCGGCAGCGGCGGCGGCTGGTGGACACCGATGACCGGCTCGCGGCCGGCCGGCGGTTCGATGGCGCGCGTGCCTTCGTTGAAGTGCGCGCCGGGCCGCACCGCCGAAGCGCGGCTGACCCCAAAGGCCTCGGCCACGGGCGCCGAACGGTGCGGTTCGACAGTCGCGCAGCCATCATTCTGCACCCAACAGCCGGGGTGATGGAGCACCCTGCAGCCATCGCAGCGGAGGACAGCTTCACCTTCAGTGAAGGTGCGATCACAGTGCGGGCAGAATCGTTGCTCTTGACCGGCCAAAATATCCACTCCGGGGTCGCCAGCATGCGCGGGCCAGGCTCTTCGCATCATTAAGCAATAACGCCGCCCGCGCGACAAATGTTCCCTGGCCGTGGCCCTGCGTGGAAAGGCCATACGATGGCCGGGTCAACGAACGGCGTCGCGCGCCAGGAGCGACTCAACCTCCGCCCGCGCGGGGTAGGACGGCGCCGCTCCCGACCGGGTAACGCTGAGGGCTGCTGTCGCGCTGGCAAAGGTGAGCGCGTCCGCCAGTGAACGCCGTTCGGAAAGCGCCACGGCGAGACCGCCGCAGAAGGCGTCTCCCGCACCGACGGTATCCACGGCCTGGACGGCGAACGCGGGGAAGCGAATGGCTTCGCTGGCCGCCCCGAGGGCGAGGCCACCGGCCGGGCCAAGCGTGACAATAACGACGGATGGCCCTCGGCGGAGAATCTCCCGCGCCTGCTCCAGCGGATCGGGGCCAGCGCCCGGCGCGAGCATGGCCGCCTCCACTTCGTTGACGACGATGATCTCGGCGAGGGCAAAGATCTCCTCCGGCGCGGGCAGGATCGGCGCGGGATTGAGAATCGTTCGCACTCCGGCCGCGCGGGCGATGCGCATGGCGGCGAGGTTCACCTCCATCGGCGTTTCGAACTGGAGGAGGAAGGCGTCTGCCGCTTCGATGAGGCGCCGGGCCGGTTCCAGGTCGGTGAGCGTCATGGCCAGGTTGGCGCGGGGAGCGGCGAGGATCGCGTTGTCACCGCCCGGCACCACGATTGGCACGGCCACGCCGCTCCCGTTGACCGGGTCTCGGGCGATCGCGCTCACATCCACCCCTTCGGCGATGAGCATAGCGAGGAGCTCCTCGCCGAAGGCATCGAGCCCGACCCGGCCGATGGCAGCGGCTTCGGCGCCGAGCCGGGCACAGGCGATCGACTGGTTCAAACCCTTGCCACCGGGAAACACGCCAACGCTGTGGGCGATGAGCGTCTCACCGGCGGAAGGGAGCCGGGGCAGGGTGAAGATAATGTCGAACGTACAGCTGCCGAGGACCGCGATTCGGGGAGACACGGCGCTAGGTTCCGGGGCACCGAGCCCACCGTCAACGCGGGGCGGACAGGAAGCGCGGCCCGCGAACGACTTCACGCCACGACGGCAGGCCGGTAGGCTCAGGCGATGACCGTCAATATCCTCGGAGTCAACGGCGGCGTGCAGCGGGGAAGCACGACCGACCGCGCTCTTGGCTACTTCCGGCCGCTCATCGAGCAGCGCGGCGGCCGCTTCGGCACGTTCGAAATCGGCGAGCTCCCGGCGCTCGATCGGCGCCCGGACGATGCCTACCCGCCGGCCGTGGCAGCCTGGCGGGCGGCGGCAAGCTCGGCCGATGGCTTCGTCTTCGCCGTACCTTCCTACCACGGCGGCATGCCGGGGGCGTTCAAGAACGCCCTCGACTTCTTGGAGATGGAGCACGCCGGCGGGAAGCCGTTCGCCGTCATCGGCGTGGCCGGTGGGGACGCGGAGCCGGGTGTCACCGACACGACGCGGGTGATGCGCCACATCGGTGGCCTTGCCTGCGTCATGGACATCGTGATATCCCGTTCGGCGCAGCACTGGGGCCCCGGAGATACGCCGACGAACGAGGCAATCGGCGCCGCGATGGCGAGAGTCGCCGAGGACCTCGTCGCCTTCTGCCTGCTCCGCGCGAGCGGCCAACTTCCCACCCCATGAGCGATGAGAGCGGCGGCGCCGCTGGCGAAGTCCGCCGCGGCCAGTTCTGTCCCGATTGCGGTCATTCGCTGACGTTCGACAGCACTCGCGCCTATCCCTCCTGCCACCGCTGCGGCTTTGTGCGCTATCGCAACCCGATAGTGGGTGTGGCGGTGGTGGTGCGGGACACCGCCGGGCACGTCCTCCTGGGAAGGCGGGCCCGGGGTGAGTACGCGGGGCTCTGGTGCATTCCCTGTGGCTACGTGGAATGGGACGAACACGTACGCGAAGCGGCCGAGCGCGAATTCCAGGAAGAGACCGGGCTGCTCACACGGACGGGTGCCATCGTCGCCGTTCATTCGAACTTTCACAACGCCCGGCAGCACACGGTGGGCATCTGGTTCGAAGGTGAGGTTGTGGGCGGCGAGCTTGCGCCGGATGCCGACGAACTGGACGCCGTCGCCTTCGTTCACCCGGGCGACCCACCGCCGCTCGCTTTCCCGACGGATGCCCTGGTCCTGGCCCAACTCGCGGCAGAACGCGCCGGCAGGGCCTAACGCACGGCTCCCGGGCACGGTGCATACCGCCAGCGGACGCGTCCCACGATGGAGGCAAGTGCCACCGGGCCGAAGGTGCGGCTGTCGGTGCTGGCCTGGGCGTTGTCGCCTTCCACCCAGGCCCCCGCGGAATCCACCGTTCGGACGCGCTTTACGAGGAGCCTCTGAGGCTGGCGCGGGTCCGGTACCACGATCACTTCACCCGGTGCCGGGGGACGGTGTGCGTAGGCGCCACGATCGACCACCACCCATGAGCCCTCGGGAAGCGCGGGGGCCATGCTCTGGCCGGCGACGGCGAAGCGCATGAAGCGGCGCGCGTGCCGCCCCACTGCGATGCCGACCGCCAGGGCAACCAGAAGCACGAAGAGGGCAGTCCGAAGACTACCCTCTCGTCCTGTCCCTGGAACCGGGCGTCGGGCGAGTCGTTGTCTCGGCTCCGAGTCCCGAGGCATCGTTAGCTGGCGCGAACGAAGGCCACGTCGCGGTTCTTCGACTTCCAGTAGGCGTTGTGGATCTTCTCGATCGCCTGGAGCAAGGCTTCGCCGTTCTCCGGGTTGGATTCGGTCTTGTTCTTCGAGCAGAGCTTGGCGGCCTGCCAGAAGATGTCGTGGAGGTCCGGGATCGCGGCGAGGTGTTCGGGCTTGAAGTAGTCGTTCCAAAGGATGTTCAGCTCGCGCTTGCAGAGGTCGGCCTGCTGCTCTTTGATCGCGATGAAGCGGCCACGGGTGTTCTGGTTGGCCAGGTCCTGGCCATCGCCAAGGGCTGCGAGCTTCTTCTCCATAGAGTGGACGGCCTCCGCGGCGATCCGGGCCGAGGCAGGGTCGTAGACGCCGCAGGGGCCATCGCAGTGGCCGTGGGCAATGCGGGTGGGTCGAAGGATGCGGGTAAACAGGTCCATCTGTTGTTCTCCTTTTGTTGGCGACGCCCTCGTGGGGCCGGGTAGAGCCAGATTATAGCGGCAGCGGCGGCGAAAGGAGACAACCGCCGGAAAGCCGCTCCTGTGCCAGACGGAGGTGATGAGGAGCGCGCGTTGACCCGCGCGCGGATGCGGGTCACTCGCTACCATCACCGGCCACAGAGGAGACACCATGCCCGAACCGGTCACGCTCGTAACCGATATCTTCGAAGCGATGCGCACCCAGCGCGCCATGCGCCGCCTGAAGACAGACCCGGTGCCCGAGGAGTACCTCCGCAAGATCATCTGGGCGGCGACGCGAGCGCCCAACGGCGGCAACGTTCAGCCGTGGCGCTTCCTCGTCATCCAGGACGCGGAGAAGAAGCGCGCCCTCCAGCGCATCTACTCGGAGCAGTGGAACCCGTACCTCGAGCGGTACGACCTCACAGCGCCGATGCCAGAAGAGACGCGCCGCTCGATGGCGCTCTCCCTGGAGCGCGGCACCTACCTCTCGGACCACCTCCACGAAGTGCCCGCGATCATCATCCCCTGCGGCTTCCTGCTCCCGATCAACGCCGGGATCGCGAGCGGTTCGAGCATCTACCCGGCCATCCAGAACCTGATGCTGGCCGCCCGCGCTCTCGGCCTGGGGACCGTGTTGACCACGCTCCACCGCCAGAACGAGGGGGCCGTGCGAGAGCTGCTTGGCATACCGGAGAACGCCCACACCGCCGCCCTCATCCCCGTGGGCTGGCCGATGGGGAAGTTCGGCGAAGGGCCGCGGCTGCCCGTGGAAGCCGTGACGTACTGGGACGAATGGGGCGCGAAGCGCTCGTAAGCGGCGCCGCGACTACAGGGTGAAGGCCGGGCATCCTCTCGTTGGACGGATGCCCGGCCTGACGGTCGGGCTGCCGACTACCGGCTACTGAAGGCCGGGCATCCTCCCGCTGGGCGGATGCCCTCCCTGACGGTCGGGCTACCGACTACCGGCTACTGAAGGCCGGGCATCCTCCCGCTGGGCGCATGCCCTCCCTGACGGTCGGGCTGCCGACTACCGGCTACTGGAGGCCGGGCATCCTCTCGTTGGGCGGATGCCCTCCCTGACGGTCGGGCTGCCGACTACCGGCCACTGGCTACTGACTACCGGCTACCCGCCTACTAATACAGCGGCTGGCCCTTGGGGGCGGACTCCCTCGCGAGTTGCAGGTCTCTGCCCGCCGCGGCTGCGATCGCCCCGACATCGCCGGAGATCGTGATCATCTGGTAGCCGGCAGCGGCGTGCTTCGCCGTCAGGCCAGCGTTGGCGTGAATGCCCGCCGTCACCCCGTGCCGCTTGCAGGTCTCAGCGATCTTGACTCGGGCTGCTTCGAACGCGCCGTCGTTGTTCATCCCGGGCTGCTGGCCAAGGGTGATGCTGAGGTCGGCCGGGCCGACGTAGACGGCATCGATACCGGGCACGGCGAGAATATCGTCCAGGCTATCGAGGGCTCGTTGGGTCTCGATCATCGGAATGACGGCGATCTCCCGGTTCGCGTGGGTGAAGTAGTCCGGCCCGCCGTAGTAGCCCGCGCGAATCGGGCCGAAGCTGCGCGAGCCCTCCGGGAAGTAGCGACAGGCGGCGACCGCGTTCTTCGCCTCCTCCACGCTGTTCACCATTGGGATGATGATCCCGTAGGCCCCAGCGTCCAGCATCTTGCCGATAATCCCCATCTCGTTCCATGGCACACGAACGAACGGGATGGTCTCCGTCGTGCTTATCGCCTGGAGCATGGTCACCGCTACCTGGTAGTCGATCAGGCCGTGCTGCATATCGACGGTGATCCAGTCGAAGCCCTGGTGGGCCATCACCTCGGCGACGAACGGGCTGGGAATGGAAAGCCATCCACCGACCGTGACCTCGCCCGCCTTCCAACGGGCCTTCGCGGAATTCATGCGCATCGTCGTACTCCCCTTTTTCCGGCCCGGCCGAGTGAGGCAGGCCGTGCGACGGCCATGATACGCGCGATCTCGCGGCGCGAAACGTCGACTGCCGGCGGCCTGCGGGGAGCCAGGCCCGGTGGAATCGGCGTCAAAGCGTCGGATTTGTGTAAAACGTTCGTTAAATCAACGTCGTATGCGTGCTTTCGCAACGCCGAAGGGCATTGGAACGTGTCCGGCCATGCATCGGCGCTGCGCAAGCGGCGCCGTGCTCCCCTGGCATCAGTCGCTCTTACGTTTCCAGGGCTTGCAAGAACATCGAGACAGCGCATTAGCAGATACGCTTTCGTTGTGCCTCGACCGAGCGTGTTGAACGCTCCAACCTGGGATTCGCACCGAACCCCTCGCGCCACGCGCCATAACAGCTCAGCCGGGGGGAAGACGGTGCCAGCCGCTGACCGGCCGTCCACCACAAGTTGTGGTTGCTCGCGCAAGCAGTCCGCTTCTCGCCCGGGCTGGCACATGGCGCAGAGCTGTGGCTGCGGCGGCACTGGGGGAAGCAGTCTAGGCGACGCAACCGTCGCCGGGCAGGGCCGCATAGGCCCTTCGTCGGGGACATTCGTCCGTCTTTCGGGGGATATGTGAGGTTTGCCACAGAGCGAGCTCTGTTTTAGCGTGCCTAGAGTCAAGGAAAACTCGAAACAGGAAGTGCTCATGCCGATTCCCGCGCCGCGCAGGCTGACCCTGGCTGGAACCCTCATCGCAGCGTTCGTCCTACTGGCGGCGCTCGTGGTTCCTCCTGTCACCTCCCGCGCGGCCAACCGGCAGGCAGCCAGCGACCACCCGATCATCGCCCGTGCGTATCAAGACCTTGGAACGTGGGGCGGGCAGTGCTTCACCTGGGTGCGGCAGGTCGTCGCGGAGTCCCTCGGGCGTGAGATCGGCTTCGCGTACCACCAGGGCTACATCGATGCCGGCGCCGTGCTCGTCTACGACTCTTCCCGGCCCAATCCCGGCAACCTCGCCGACGTTCTGCCCGGCGACATCGTGCAAATCGCCAGCGCTACGGACCCCGGGTCCGATGTCGAAGGCCTCCACACCATGATCGTCACCCTGAACCTCGGGAACGGCACGTTTGACGGCATCGACTCCAACCAGAACTGGGACGAAATGGTCGGCGAACGTTCGGCCTACGATCCGGCGCGGGCGGCCGGACGGTACCCCGGCCTCGCCTTCCGTATCTACCGTTTCCCCGTAGACGGCGTGCCGTTGCCGAAAGTCGCCCCATCCGGCGCGGTCGCCCGGCAGCGCACCTTCATCGCTGGTGAGCGCGCCGTCGTCGTCGCCGATGGCACCGGCCTTAACCTTCGCGGCGCTCCAGGGACCGACCAACCCGTCGTCAAGCTTCTTGCCGACTACACCGAGGTCACCGTGGTGAGCGGCGAAGTGGTCCGTGCCACCGGCCGCGACTGGGTAGAAGTCGGGACGGCGTTTGGGACGGGCTTCGTCGCCCTTCAGTACCTCCAGCCGCCCGGCAGCGCCGGTTCCGCGGCAAGCGGCGGGCCGGGGCTGATCCCGTCGTTCCGCCTGACCATCGCCTACCTCGCGTTTAGCGAGTAGCCTCGAAGCGATGCCCAACAGCGGAGTCCGTTCCCTAACTCCCACGCGTCCGCGCCGGTGACCAGTGCACTGCGGCCCGGCCAGGCAAGCGCCCTCGCCCGCTGGGCCGAAGCGCTCCGCGGAGGGTCTCGCTCCGAACTCGTGGTCGTTCCCGTCGGTTATGGCAAGACGGTGATCGGAGTCGGCTCCTTCGAAGTGGCGGCCAACCTTGCCGGAGCCGACACCTGCCTCTACCTCACGCCGACGGACATCCTTCGCACGCAGGTCTACAACGGGATCGAACGCGCCCTCGGGATGGTGGGCAGCCCGCGGCCGATCAGAAAGCTGCTGGCCGAGAACGCCACCCTCCAACGCGTCCACGGAACGGGCGCCAACTTCATCGTTGCCAGCTACCAGCAGGTGATGGCCAGCCCCCGGCGTTACGAGGCCCTCTGCCGCGATCGGCGCGTACACCTCGTTTGCGACGAAGCCCACCACATTGGTGAGCGCGGGCGCTGGGCGGAAGCGGTCGGCACGCTACCCGTGGTCTCGACGCTGCTCCTCTCGGCGACACCTGTCCGGCTCGATCGCGAAGCGATAGCCGGCGCCCGCTATGAAGCTGACGCGGATGGCTACCGGGTCATCGCTCCACTCATCGAAGTCTCCATGCGGGACGCCTGGAAGGAACGGCGCATCCTCAAGCGCCTGAACATCCAGATGAAGGACTACGCCGTCCAGCTCCGCAGCGCCGACGGCGGAATTCTCGAATTCACGGCCTCCGACATGGCCGAGCTGCCAGACTTCGACCAGCGCTGCGTCCGGCAGGAGCTGCGCTGGAACGAGGACTACGTCCAACCGCTCATCCGCGAGTTCGCCGCCACCCTGAACGCCAAGATCGCGAGCTGCCCCGGGCAGCACCAGGGGCTCGTCTTCGCCGCCACCACAGAGCACGCCAACCACCTCGCCCGGCTGCTGGGACACTGGCACCCGGAGCTCCGCAGCGTCGTCGTCCACAGCGGCGATATCGGGGACGCCGAGAACGAGGCGCGCATGAAGGCCTTTCACGCCGGCAAGGCCGACGTCCTGATCCAGGTGAAGAAAGCCTCAGAAGGGTTCGATGCCCCGGCCGTCTCCGTGCTCCTCAAGCTGGACGCGGTGTTCAGCCGGGAACCGGTCATCCAGCAGGTTGGGCGGGGGTTGCGCCACAACAGCCATCTGCCGGAGTCCCAGAACCTGCTCCATCTCTTCGTCGGGCGGGACCCGCGGCTCTCCGGCATCATCGAACACCTCGAACGCGATGCCGCCTACGCGCCCGTGGCCACGCGCCCGGGCGATCCCCTGTTCGACCCCGAGGAGCTGAGCGAAGACGCCGAGGACGGTGAAGACCCGCTCGACGAGGTTGGGCGGCCGGAGATCATCGACATCGTCGAAGCGGGCGACGAGTTTCTCGACCACACCGGACAGTATCTGGATGGACAGCAGATGAGCTTCTTCAGCGTCCCGACGCCCGCCTCCGCCGTGACCTCGATCCAGCCCTCGCGGGTGGAAGTTGTGGACCTTCACGCCGAGCTGCGAACGTCGATCGAGTACTGCCGGACGTGGACGAACCGGGCGGCGAAGGCCCGGGCCGGCCGCCTCGGCCCGCTGGAGAACCATCACGCGGCTCTGAACCTGGCATACGCGCGAGAAACGGGCCGCAAGGGCGCCCTGAACGCGCCCGCCGAGTACCAGGCGAAGGGCGATTGGATGAAGCGACAGTACAGCGCGCTCATGGGCTGAGCGGCCGCCTATACTTCACGCTTGCCGATGCATCTCGATTCTCTTCGCGCCCTGCCGATCAGCCGTCAGCTTGCGGGGGCGCTGACCTTCCTCACCGGAACGATCGTCGCGGGCGTCACCGGCTACATGCTGCTCACCGACATGGGCGTCGTCGATGCGCTCTACCAGACCGTCACGACGGTGACGACCGTTGGCTTCCGCGAGGTCACGCCGTTCGGCACGGAAGAACAGCTCTTCACCATCGTGCTCTGCCTCGCCGGGATCGGCGGAGCGCTCTACACCCTGACACTCATCGCCCAGGAATCGCTCGAAGGCAACGTCCGGAGCCGCTACTACCGGAGGAGGAAGCAGTTGGAGATCGAACGGATGGAAGACCACTACATCCTCTGCGGCTTCGGCCGCGTCGGCCAGGAGATCGCCCGCGAACTGCGCGAACGCGGCGCCGCCTTCGTCGTCATCGAGGAGCGCCCCGAGCAGGTCGAACTCGCCCGCGCCTTCGGCTACAGCGTCATCGAAGGTGACGCCAGCCAGGAGCGGAGCCTCGTCCAGGCTGGCATTACCCGCGCCAAAAGCCTCCTCGCGGCGAGCGACAGCGACGCCGGCAACACGTTCATCACGCTGACGGCGCGGTCAGTAAACCCCGGCTGCTTCATTGTCTCGCGCGTGGCATCTCCCCACAACGAAGAGAAACTGCGGCTCGCGGGAGCGGATCGCGTCCTTTCGCTCTACAGCATGGGCGGAAGGCGGATGGTCCTGCTCGCCCTGCAGCCCCTCGCCGCCGACTTCATGGACACGCTCGCCGCAGGACGGACGGGAGACCAGGTGCTCGCCGAGATCGAAGTCGATGCCCAGAGCAGGCTGGCGGGGCTTACCTGCGGGACGCTCGTGAGCGGGGCGCGCAACGCAACGGTCCTCGGGATCCGGCGGAGCAATGGCGTCCTCACCGTGGGGCCGCGCCCCAGCCAGATTCTCGACGAAGGCGACATCGTCATCGTGATGGCGGAGGAGGAAGACCTCGCGAAGCTGATGGCGGCTCAGCCGGACTGAGCCGCGACGCCCGCGGCACGAGAACAGCCCGCTAGCGTCACAGCGCTCGTGACCGCAACGAGATCGACGTATCCGACGCGAACGTCCATGCCGCGGACGCCCGCCGAGACCAGGAGCTGTTCGAGGGAGGCCGCGCGTGCATCGATGTAGACCGCGAAGCCTTTCCCGGTCAGTGCCAACGCGCTGATCCCGCCGACCTGGAGGCCCGTGTGCCGCTCTGCGTCGCGGTGGGGGGCCATCTGCGCCTTCTTGAGGCCGAGGCCTGCGGCGAACGCTTTGAGGTCGACTTCGCTATCGGAGGGAACGAGGAAGAGGCGCGGCTTCCCTTTCGGTGGGTCCTCTTCGATGACCAGCGTCTTGTAAACGGCCGCGGGCGGCATGCCCGTCACGCGCGCGACTTCGGCAGCGTCGCGAATCGCAGGGTCGAAGGCGAAAACGTCGTGCGCGATCCCGCGCTGCTCCAGGAGGCGAATGGCCAGCGGCTTCGCATTTCTCGCGGCCATGGCTCAGAGGTGCCCGCTGATGCCGCCATCGACGTGAAAGACCTGGCCGTTCAGATAGCCAGCCGCCCCCGAGGCGAGCAGGACGGCCAGGCCGGTGACGTCGTCGGCCGTTCCCAGGCGCTTCAGTGGGATCATCCGCGCCAGCCGATTCTGGCCGGGGTCCGGGCTGCCCGCGCCGGGCGTCCACTCCATCCAGCCACAAGAGATCGCGTTGACCGTGATCCCGCGCGCCCCGAATTCCTGGCTGAGCGTGGCCACCAGGCCGTTCATACCCGCCCGGGCGGCGCCATATGCGGCCACGCCTTCGACGCCCCGTTCGCCCAAGATCGATGTTATGTAGACTATACGACCAGCGCTCCCCGCCGGGAATTCGCGGCTGAACGAGCGAGCGGTGTAGAACGCGCCACCCAGGTTCTCCTGCTGAACGCGCCCGAATTCGGCGTCCGTCACCTTCTCGATCGGCTTCACCAGGGTAGCGTCCGCGTTGTAAACGAGAATCGTCGGGTGGCCGAACTCCTTGATCAGCTGCTTCAGGCTCACCTGGATGTTGCCGGGGAGAGTGACATCCCACCCCTGGGAGAAGGTCGCGCGGCCAAGAGCGGCGACGGCCTTCGCGACACGCTTCGCTTCCATCACCTCGTCACCTTCGAGCGTCGCTGAAGCGGCGGCGACGTCCGCGCCAGCCTCAGCCAGGGCGAGCGCGATCGCCCGGCCGGCCGGGTTACCGAAGCCGACGACCAGCGCCTTCTTGCCGGAGAGATCGAATCCAGGTTCTCGTTGCCAGTCTGTCATTGCGCCACCTCCAGGCCCATGTGGCCGAGCGGGGCGATGCCGCCGGCAAGGCCGCCGCCATCGATCACGAACATCTCCCCCGTGACGTAGCTGGAGGCGTCAGAAGCGAGGAAGACGGCGAGGGGGCCAAGTTCCCACGCTTCCCCCAGCCGCCGAGCGGTGTTGAACTTGCCACGCTGCGCGATCCGGTCGGTCTCTTCCTGCGAGCCGGGCGGCGCCTGGGCCACGTACCCCGGGACGATGCAGTTCACGCGCGTTGCCTCGCCCGCGACCTGGGCGGCCACCGTGCGCGTTAGGGCGATGACCCCGCCCTTGGCGGCCGAATAGCCGAGCGCCGTGGGAGCCGCCCGCATGCCCATGCCGCTGGCGACGTTGATCACCACGCCGCCGGGACCCTGCGTCCGAAACTGGCGGATGGCGGCTCTGCAGCCGTAAAAGGCGCTGTCCAGGTTCACGGAGATGGTGTCGGCCCAGTCTTCGTCCGAAAGGTCCCAGATCCGCGCGCCTGAGCCGCGAGCGTCCCCGATCCCGGCGTTGTTGAGCATGATGTCCAGGCGGCCGTAGCGGGCCACCGTGGCCGCGACGAGTGCGTCCATGGCCACCGACGAGCGAACGTCGGTCGGGACGGCGAGCGGCGCCCGGCCCGTCTTCTCGGCGATGAAAGCCGCCGTGTCATCGAGCTGGGCCCGGGTCCGGCTGGCGATGCAAACCTCAGCCCCGGCGGCGGAAAGGGCGAGGGCCATCTCCCGGCCGAGGCCGCGCCCTCCGCCGGTCACGATGGCCACCCGGCCATCGAGTCGTAGTCGTTCGAGCACGTTCCACCTCCGGGGAGGCATTGTAGCGCCACCGGCCCGAGCGCTCGGCTATCGACGCGCCTGGCGAGAGCATCAGGAAACGCGGATGGCGGCGATCACGAGGGTGATGACCGCCACGCCGTAGCGGTAGAAGACGAACGGCAGCAGGCTCCGCGTCCGCAGATAGCGCAGCAGGAGGTGGATGACCAGGAAGCCAACGACCGCCGAGAAGGCGAACCCAACGGCCAGTTCGGTCAGCTGTGTGGATGATTCGCCCAGAAGGTCGCTGGACTTGAGGACGGCGGCGCCGACGAAGGCCGGCGTGCCAAGAAGGAAGGCGAAGCGCGCCGCCGAGTCCCGTGTCAGCCCGCGGGCGAGCCCGGCACTCATGGTGGCCCCGGAACGGCTTACCCCGGGGATGAGCGCGCAGGCCTGTGCTATCCCGATCAGCACTGCGTCGCCGATCCCAACGCTCTCGATCTGGCGCGTGCGGCGGCCGAGCCGGTCCGCGACGAGCATCACGGTACCAACGCCGGCGAGCATGATCGCGACCAGCCAGGGCTGACGCACATGGTCTTCGATCCACGAGTTGAAGAGCAGGCCGACGACGACCGCCGGGATCGAGCCGAGGGCGATCAGCCAGATTAACTGGCTCTCCCGCCGGTGCTGGCGAAAGGCGAACTGGTGGCGGGCGAGGTCGGCGAGGCCTACGGTGATCATCGCCCGCCAGTCCCGCCAGAAGTACACGAGGAGCGCGACGAGCGTCCCCAGGTGGAGCCCAACGTCGAAGGAAAGGCCCTGGTCCTCCCAGTTGAAGAGCCGGGGAACGAGGATAAGGTGGCCCGAAGAGGAGATCGGGAGGAACTCGGTAAGACCCTGGACGATGCCAAGGACGATCGCGCGCAGCATGTCCATCCGGGTCGAGGGTGCGGAGCCGCCGCCTAACGGACAACGGCCCGCACGGGCCAACGAAGCGCTTTCAGGAGACGCCGGCGACCTGGGTGTACTGTTCGATGACGGGCGGCCCTGCGATCAACCCTTCATCGCGGAGGGCCCGGCCCATCGTCCGCATGTGGTCGGTCTTGCCGTGGGCGTCGATGGCCTCCTGGCTGGCGTACTGTTCGTAGAAGAGGAAGAGGCCCGCTTCCTTGGGTGAGGTGTGGAGTGAATAGGCGAGGGCCTTGCCAGCTTCGTTGGCCTTCACATTCGCGACCATCTCGGTGAGGACGGACTGGAGCCGCGCCTCCTTCCCGGGGGCGGCCTGGAGCTTGGCGACAATCGTGAGCATGAATGGTCCTTTCGGAGGCTGAAGATGGCTGATTCTACGGTCAGGCCAGCTTCGCCGTCTCTTGAGGCGGATTGCCAGGATTGGCGTAGGATTCCCGCATGCTTCGCAAACTCCAGCGGATGCCGGCCGATGTCGCGGATGGCTGCGTTCGCCGCGCTTCGCGCGCGCCCTCGGCCGCTCCCGGGATTCGCTACCCGGACTGGTACCTTCGCCGCTGGCACGGGCTGCCCGAAGGCTACCTTTCGGCGCGCAGCGTCATGCTGTATGACCGGTACATCCGGCGGCTCTACTTCGCCATGAGCGAGCACCACGTCCACGACGTTGTCGGAGAATTCATGGCGCGAGCACGGCCATCCACGCTGCTCGAAATCGGCTGTGGGCCGGGCCGCGCGCTCGCCGCTCTGGGCCGGCGTCTACCCCAGGCGCGGCTCCACGGCGTGGACCTTTCGCCCTTCATGGTCTCGGCCGCCGGGCGGCGATTGGCGGCGGCGGCCGTCGAGGCCTCGGTAGCCCACGGCGACGCCAGGCACCTTGCCTGGGCCGATCGTTCGTTCGATACGGTGACCGCGATGCACGTCCTCGGCCACGTGCCGGAAAACGCCGGCCGCGAGATGCTGCGGGAAGCGGCGCGAGTCCTTCGGCCGGGCGGCGAACTGGTCCTCGTCGAACATCGCTGGCACCCGCTGCCGATGGATGGCTGGGTGGAAACGGGCCGCGTCACCACCGCCGGCGCGATGGCCGTCCTGACGTTTTCGCGAGCCGGCGACAACGGCTGACGCGTCCGCCCCCGACGCTGGCCCGGGATCTTCACACTGCGGCATTCCCCGGGTCGGCCAGCGAAGGTAGGATAATTGCTCATGCGCGTACTCCACTTCGCCGACCTCCACATCGGCGTGGAAACCTACGGACGGCCGCTGCCGGAAGTGGGCTGGTCCACCCGCCTCCAGGACTTCCTCGACGCCTTCGACGCGCTCGTCGACTACGCCCTGGAGGAGCGCGCGGACGCCGTCATCTTCGCTGGAGACGCGTACAAGGCCCGGGAACCCACGCAAACCCACCAGCGCGAGTTCGCGCGGCGCATTCAGCGCCTCAGCTCCGCCGGCATCCCGACATTCCTCCTCGTCGGCAATCACGACCTGCCAAACGCCGAAGGCCGCGCCCACGCCCTCGAGATCTATCGCACGCTCGAGATTCCGAACGTCTACATCGGCGACAACTCCTGGTTCGCCCAGAACGGCTTCCGCCCACGCGTGTTGCCAACGAAATCTGGCCCGCTGCAGGTCGCATTCCTCCCCTGGCCCCAGGTCAGCCGGCTCCTCGCGAGCGAACCAGCCACGGCCTCGCTCTCTATCGACCAGCAGGCCCACGTGGTGGAGGAGAAGCTTGGAGCGCTCGTAGCGGCGCAAGCGGAGAACCTCGACCCGGCGCTGCCCGCAATCCTCGCCGGCCACATCTCGGTGAACGACTTCCTGGTGCGCGAGAACCCCGGGAGCGAGCAGTGGATGACCGTCGGCACCGCGCCCACCATGTTGAAGAGCGCCCTGTGCGAGGCGAGCTTCGACTACATCGCCCTCGGTCACCATCACAACAACATGGACCTTCGGATGAACACACCCTGCTGGTACTCCGGCTCGATGCAACGCGTGGACTTCGGCGAGCAGAAGCAACCCAAGGGCTTTATGGAGCTGACGATCGACCCGGCGAAGCCGCGCGGCGCTCGCCTTGGAGGGAGCGGCCTCCCCCGGCTCCGCGAAGTAGCGGCGCGGCGCTTCGTCACCGTGGAGGCGAAGCCCAAAGAGGCCGACCCAACCGCCGAAGTCTGCGCGGCCGTCGTACGCGCCGAGGTCGCCGACGCCATCGTCCGCGTCGAGATCCACCTGACGGCGGACCAGCACCGCGAATTTCGCGTCCCAGAGGTGCGGAAGGCGCTCGAAACCGCCCACTACATCGCCGGCATCCGGCCGATCATCCCACACGAACAGCGTGGCAACCTGCCCGCGGGCTACCAACCGGACGCAGCTTCGCCGATTGAGACCCTCGACATGTACTTCCAGCTCCAGAACGTGGAGGAGCAGCGCCGCGAGCGACTGCGGAGGGCCGCACAGGACCTGATGGCGACCGTAGGGCAGCCGGGATGAGCGAACGGCGGCCATTGAGGCTGGTCCACACCTCCGACGTCCACCTCGGCGCGTACTCCACGAGCACGGACGAGAAGTGGAACGCCCGCCGTAACCTGATGGAGGCCGCGTTCGCGAACGTGATCACGCTCGCGAACGACGTGGATGCCGACGCCCTCCTGATCTGCGGAGACTTCTTCGACAACGACAAGATCGCGCCGGAGACGGTCGAATTCGCGGCCGAACAGATCGATCGCTTCAAGGGCCGGACGTTCCTCTTACCCGGCAACCACGACCCGATGGACGATGGCCGCGTCTACTGGCGGCATGACCTGGAAGCGATTGCGCCGAGGCTCCAGATCATCCGTCAACACGCTGGCGAGATCGTCGAGGTTCCGGAACTGGACCTCGTACTCTGGGGACGCGCCTACCTGGA
>CAZQCR010000043.1:0-16857 GCA_964591745.1 uncultured Anaerolineaceae bacterium | reverse complement strand
GCGGCCCAAGCGTGGAGCGCGGCGGTGGCACCGGGGTTCAACGCGTCGTTCATGGGCGGGAGTCTGCGGCGTGGGGGCGGAAGAGCGCAAGCTGACGGGTGCGTATGGCGAAGGGGGCGCCTGGCGGTGTACGGGTCGGGGCCTCGGTACGGATCGGGCGGCTGTTTGGGGGTTGAGGCGCACAAGGTGCGCTTGCGGGCGTGAAGGAGGCGCGCCTGGCGGAGTGCGGGTCGGGGCCGCCGCTTGCTATCGCGCGCGGTACGGATCGTGCGGCGGCGTGGGGCCGGACGGTGCGGCGCCGGGGCAGCGTGTGATAGGCTCGATCCACTTCCCCTTGGAGCACGTCCCGAACATGGCCATCCGTAACGAAAACGAACCGTTCAGCCGCATCACCGTCGCTGAGGCGAAAGAGAAGCTCGACGCCGGCGATGCCGTCATGGTCGACGTTCGCAACCCCGAGGAATACGTCGAGGTCCACGCCAAGGGCGTCCGCCTCATCCCCGTGAACACGGTCCTCGCCGAGGTAAAGCAGATCCGGGACTTCGCGGGCGGCAAAGAAGTGCTGTTCATCTGCAAGTCGGGACAGCGTTCGGCGCTGGCGGCGGAGTACGCGACGGCGGCGGGCCTGGACGACCTTGCGCTCTACAACGTCGAAGGCGGCACGATCGCCTGGGTCGAGGCGGGGCTGCCGACGGGCGACTGAGCGGCGGCCGGGCGGTTGGCCGCGGAGGCGCAGGGGAAGCAGAGAATGTGACCCGGATAGCGTCACCGTCGCCGTCCAGGGTCTGAGCTTCCAGTTCCGGCGGCTGGCTCGATCTACTCGCCCCACAACGCTCGCCAGGGCTATCGTGGCGGATATGAACGGCCCATCTGAGCTCTTTGCTGGCACGGCGTACGGGCAGTTCCGCGTCTTGAGCTGGGAGGGCGCGCCGCCGCCCGTGGTATTCCTGCACGGGCTGACGGCGCTCGCGGAGGCGTGGACGCCGCTGGTCGAGGCGTTCGGAGTGGCCCGGCCAAACGCGATCGCGCTGGACCAGCGGGGCCATGGCGATAGCTTCGCACCTGCCACTGGCTACGCCATCGGGAACTTCATTGGCGACCTGCGAGCTGTCCTCACGGCACTGCGGATCGATCGGCCCCACCTCGTGGGCCATTCGATGGGCGCCCGGGTTGCCTTCGCCGCGGCATCGCGCTACCCGGAGCTCTTCCGTTCTGTCTCGGTGGTGGATATCGGGCCGGAGCAATGGACGCAGAACTGGCGGGAGACCGTGGCCGCAATCGACCGCATGCCGGCGCGATTTACGCGGGACGAGGCGATCGCCTTCCTGACTCGAAACCGGCCGACACCGCCGGAGCGCCTGAATCTGCTCATGACCCGTGTGCACGAAGCCGGAGACGGCACGTTCACGTGGCGGGGGAACCCGGAGGGATGGAAGCAGACGGTCCGTTCGCAGCGCTCGCGGGATTTCTGGGCGGACTGGGAGCGGCTATCGGTCCCGGCGCTGCTGGTCCGCGGCGGCGCCTCAACCGAGCTTCGGCCGGCCGTCGCGGAGGAGATGCGGCGCCGGAACGCAGCCGTTCGTTATGAGGAGTACGACGGCGTCGGGCACAACATCCCGCTGCTGGCGCCGGAGCGGCTGGCGGCGTCGCTTTCGGCGTTCTGGCACGGCCTTGGGTAGAAGCGGGCGTGGAGCGATGACCGGGCTGCTGGCGTTGATTGCGGGCCTGGCGATTAGCGTCGGCGGGGCGGGCATGTTCCTGGTGCTCGCGGGGGCGGAACCAGCGGTGGTACGGCGGGCGACGGTGATAGCGGTCGCGAAGGACGGTTTCGCTCCCGAAGCAACGGCACCTCCGGCGCCGGCACCCACGGAGGCGGAGAACGGCCCGATCGTCGCTGTCGCACTAGCTTCGGCCGCCCTGTTTGGAGATGACCCGGTGGAGCGGTTGGATACCCGCTTCGAGGGCGGGCTGGAGTTCTTCGAGAACCCGACGGCGCCGGGCTTCATCGTGCATTACCCGCGGTTCGGGATCCCGGGACGGCCGGGCGCGAACACGATCCTTGCGGCGCATGTGAACTACCTGGGATTCGGACCGGGGCCGTTCGCTTCCGTAGCAACCGCTCGCATCGGCGACATGCTGACGATCGCGATGGCGGATGGGACGCTGTACGTGTTCAGCGTCCAGTCGATCGATGTCATTCCGTTATCGATGATCGACATGGACGCGATCGTCTTCCCGGCGCTCCCATCCAGCCGGGAACGGGCGACGCTCATCAGTTGCGGCGGAACGTGTATTCCGAACGGCACTGGATGCGACTATGACAGCCGCGTCGTCGTCGTGGCGGAACGTTACCTGGACTGATCGCGGATATTTCTGCGAACTTCGAACAAAGACGACAGCATATGTCGTTTGCGCTATTGTAAAGCCTTGCGCGAATTGCTATTTTCGATGCCGCGCCATGGTCCCGTCTTTCGATTGCGCTTCCTTACCGTCAGAACCTGGCCCCGAGGTACGACGCCACACATGCTCGACGACACGTTGACCGAACCGACGACGCTGGCCGAGGACGACATGCTGGTGAGCGTGTTGAGCCGCCTTTCGGGCGGAGAACCCCGGGCAGAGGACCCGAACACCGACGAACCGCTGGCGACTAGCCTAGCGGAGGATGACGAGAGCGCGGACGACGAGGAGGTGGACACGACCGCGCTCCTCGCAGAGGAACCGGACGGGATAGATGACCCGGTGCGGATGTACCTCCGGGAGATTGGCAAGGTCTACCTTCTGACGGCGGATGACGAGAAGCACCTTGCCCGCCAGCGGGAGGAGGGCATCCACATCCGCCAGATCGAGGAGGCGTACGTGGCGACCTACGGGCACCCGCCGTCCGCGGCGCGAGTGGCGGTCTCACTGCTGGAGCAGTGGATGGGGCTGAACACGACGTACAAGGCGGCCCGTTCGTTCATCGATGAGTACGAGAAAGTGGCGGCGAAGAAGGCGCCCGTGTTCGACGAGGATGGCGTGGAGATTCCGCCGCGGACGCCACGCTGGCGGGCGCCGGCAGCCCCGAAGCTGAAGGCGCTATCGCCCTCTGAAACCATCGGGGACCCGCAGTTCCGGGGCCTGGTCGATGGCGAGATGGACCTGGACTACCGGAAGTACGCTAACGGGAAGCAGAAGCGGACCGAGGCTGACGAGGCGGAACGGACGCACGGCGACATCGTCCTGCTTTCGATTATCACGCACATCCTGACGCGGGACCTGGTTGCCCAGATGGGTGAGGAGGCGGGAGGCGAGGACGAACTGCTACCGCCGGTAGATGGCCTGGTGGAGAAGATCGCACCGCTGGAAGACCGGCTTCGGTACCACTTCGAGACGATCAAGAACCAGGGAGACCGGGCGGAACGGCGGCTGACGGAGGCGAATCTACGGCTGGTGGTCTCGGTGGCGAAGAAGTACATCGGGCGGGGGATGTCGTTGCTGGACCTGATCCAGGAAGGGAACATCGGCCTGATCCGGGCGGTTGAAAAGTTCGATTACCGCAAGGGTTACAAGTTTTCGACGTATGCGACGTGGTGGATCCGCCAGGCGATCACGAGGGCGATAGCGGACCAGGCGCGGACGATCCGGATCCCCGTGCACATGGTGGAGACGATCAACAAGCTCGTACGCGTCAGCCGTCGGCTTGTGCAGGAGTACGGCCGCGAACCGACGAGCGCGGAGATCGCGCAGGGGATGACGGACTCGGGCAAGCACGACGCGGCGACGACGTACACGGCGGAGCGGATCCGGGAGATCCAGAAGGTTTCCCAGGACCCGGTTTCGCTTGAGACGCCTATCGGCGAGGAGGAGGACAGCCACCTCGGCGATTTCCTGGCGGACGAACACGCTGTGGCGCCGGCGGAGGCGGCGAGCCGCCAGCTGTTGCGCGAGCAGGTGGAAGATGTGCTGGCGAGCCTGACGAGCCGCGAGCGGCGGGTGCTGCAGCTGCGGTTCGGCCTGGAAGATGGGAGGAGCCGGACGCTCGAAGAGGTTGGCCGCGAGTTCGGGGTGACGCGGGAACGGATTCGCCAGATCGAGGCGAAGGCGTTGCGCAAGCTCCGCCACCCGTCGCGCAGCAAGAAGCTCAAGGACTACCTGGACTGACCTTGCGGGCGTCTGCTTACTGGGACGGTCATTCGTGAGCGACGACGGGGTACGGAAGGTGGAGCGTACGGCGGCGAGCCATAGGCTTTCGCCGCGATGGATCCTCTTGAGGGCGTTGGACTGGTGGCCGCTGGATTTGCGGCCGGTGCGATCAACGCGGTGGCGGGTGGGGGGTCACTGATCAGCTTCCCGGCGCTGGTCGCGATGGGGTACAGCTCGAAGGTGGCGAACGTGACGAACAGCGTGGCCCTGTGGCCGGGCTACGTCGGTGGTTCGTTGGGCTACCGGCAGGAACTGCGGCTGCAGAAGCGGACGGTGCGCCTGCTGGCGCTGCCGAGCATCGCGGGGGCGCTGGCCGGCTCGGCGATCCTGCTGGCGACGCCTTCGGGGGCGTTCGACCGCTTGGTGCCGTTCCTGATCCTGTTCGCCTGCGTGTTGATGGCGACGCAGGACCGAATTGGAGCGATGGTTGCGGGGCGGCGAAGTGGGGGGACCGAGCCGGACGCGGCGAACCCGGCGATCCTGGTGGCGACGTTCGTCCTGGGCATTTACGGGGCGTACTTCGGCGCGGGCCTCGGGATTCTGACGCTGGCAGTGCTGGGGATCCTTCTGCCGAGCGACGCTCAGCATTCGAACGCGCTGAAGGGGATGCTCTCGCTGGTGATGAACGCGGTGGCGGTCATCGCGTTTGCCGCGTTCGGACCGGTACGGTGGGCTCCGGCGGCGTTGATGGCCGTGGCGGCGCTGGCAGGCGGATACCTCGGCGTGGGGGTGGCACGGCGGCTGGGGAAGCGGTGGCTGCGGCTGGCGGTGATCGTGTATGGGGTCGCGGCGGCGGTCGTGATGTTCGTGACGTAGGAGCGGAGTATCGGAGTAACGGGGTGTCGGAGTATCGGAGTGCGGGGGCACGCGCGGGCTACGCCGATACTCCGTTACTCCGGTACTCGTTGACCCGTCGTTCGTCCCTGCCGGGCAGCGTGCGTATACTACGGCGACCAGCCTCCAGGAGTGGCCCACTGTGCTTTTTTCCGTCCGTTTGGTCTCGCGCCAGCCGCATGATATTGCCCCGGAAACGTGGCAATCGATCGTTTCGGAGCAGTTGAAAGCGACGAAGGCGCAGTACGACCAGGGGAAGATCCGGGCCATCTACCGGGAGACCGGCGTGGGCGTGCTCGCCGTTTACGATGCGGCCGACGCGCGGGAGATGGATCAGCTGATCGCCGCGCTGCCGATGGCTCGCTACTTCGCGGAGGTGACCGTGCACCCGCTGTGGGACATGGCGCCGACGCTCCAATCTCTCTAGGAGCTTCGAGAATGGCCGTCTCAGCGGACGATTTCAAAGGGGCACTCGGTTCGTGGGCAGCGGGCGTCACGGTGGTGACGACGAAGCTCGATGGCCTGGTCTACGGGATCACGGTCTCGAGCTTTTCGTCGCTTTCGATGGACCCGCTGCTTGTGCTGGTCTGCCTGGCGGATTCGAACCGGCTGCCGAAGATGATCGAAGAATCACGGCACTTCGGGGTGAGCATCCTGGCGCAGGGCCAGGACGCTATCTCTGGCTGGTTCGCGAAATCGGGGCGTGAGCCGGTGAAGCGATTCGATGACTTCGCTACGGAGACGATGGAGACCGGCTCGCCGCTGATCGCTGGCGCCCTGGCGCATGTCGATTGCGAAGTGGACCGGCTCATTCCTGGCGGGGATCACACGATCGCCATCGGCCGGGTGGTGGGAGCGGACTCGCACCCGGGCCGGAAGCCGCTGATCTACTACCGGCGCGGGTACCGCGACCTCGTGCTGGACTAAGCCGCGATGGCCGTAAAGGTGGTCATCGAACGGCGGGTGCTCCCGGGGCAGGAACGGCGGGCGCTGGAGGTGATGCGGGCGATGCGGGCGCGCTGCCTTGAGGAGCCGGGGTACATCTCGGGCGAGACGCTGCGCGACAGCGAGGACGCGCACAATTTGGTGGTGATCAGCACCTGGTTTGGGTTGATGGACTGGCGGCGCTGGCACCAATCGGAGACGCGGCGGGCGCTGGAATCGCAGTTGCGGCCGATGCTGGCGGGCCCGGAGCGGGCGCGGGTGCTGCTGGAGGGGCTTTCGGAGGCGAACTCGGGGGCGTGACTGTGGGGAAAACCACCAAGACGCCAAGAGCGCCAAGGATTGTACGAAGCCACAAGTTGCCCCAGGTCAGAAAAGGATGGCGCTGAGGCGGCGCTGGTAATCGCGGGTGACGGGCGAATCGAGGCCGAGGATGTCGAAGATGGCGAGCGCGGCCTTGCGGGCGGCGGCTTCGGCGAACGTGCGGTCGAGGCGGACGGATTCGAGGAGTTCATCGAGGGCGGATTCGTACTGGGCGCCGGCGGCGAGCATGACGCCGAGGCGGTAGCGGGCGCGGGGGTCGCGCGGGTTGGCCATGGCTTCGCCCCGCAGGTCTTCGCCGCCGTGGCGGGCGGCGAATGCGTCGAGGAAGATGCGGTGCTTGAGGACCTTGGCCCGCCGATCGGTTGGGACGCGTTCGAGGAGTTCTTCGGCGGCCTCGGTCTCGCCGCGCGCCACGAGGAGCTGGGCGAGGCCGATGATGGCCTCGGGGTTGCCGGGCGCGGACTTAAGCACTTCGCGGAAGCTGGCTTCGGCGGCGGCGGGGTCGGCGCTGGCGAGATCGGCGGCGGCCCTGGCGGCCTTTTCGGCGGCGGATGGCACCAGGCGGCTGAAGAAGGCGCGGACCTGTGGTTCGGGGAGGGCGCCGGTGAACTCGGAGACCATCTTGCCGCCGCGGAAGGCTTTGACGGCTGGGATGCCCTGGATGCGGTACTCGGTGGCGGTGCGGGGGTTCTCGTCGGTGTTGAGTTTGACGAGGAGGACGTCATCGCCGTGTTCGGCGGCGACCTTTTCGATGATCGGGCCGAGGACGCGGCAGGGGCCACACCAGGGTGCCCAGAAATCGACGACGACGGTCTTTTGGTTGGAGGCGGCGAGGACATCCTGGGCGAAGGTGGCGTCGGTGGAATCGAGAACGGCGTGTCCGGCGGGCATGGCGGCGAACTCCGAGTGGGTAGAATGTGGGGCGATCGTAGCGGCGTTGGGGTGGCGGCGCCATGCCGAGGGAGACCGGGGATGCGCGTGCCCGGGGGAACCCCCTCGCTGGCCTCGGGGCTCGGTGGTGGTACGGGCGCGCGAGCCTCACGGGCGGCATCTGTGGAGTGGACCTACCCCTGCGTGCGGCGCTGGTACATGCTGCCGGATTGGGCGGTGGCCTTGAAGGCGTTCTCCATGGCCTGGCCGGCGGCGGCGAGGTCCCAGCGCTGGGGGGCGGAGACGACGCGGATGGGCTCGGGGTTGCTGTAGAGGGTGATGTTGTAGCCGCTGGAGCCGACGACCCAGCCGTTGATCCAGTCGCTATCGGGCCCGGCGAGGTAGGTCACGGGGATGGCGATGTTGTCCGGCGAGCGCTCGGGGTCCTCTTCGTCCTGAACCCAGCCGCGGCGGCGGTCATCGGGGACGGTGGCGGTCATGCGGGTGGAGGCGCCGGGGGCGATGGCGTTGGATGTGACGCCGTAGCGGTGGAGGGCCTGGGCGCAGGAGTAGGTGAAGCCGACGATCGCCATCTTGGCGGCGGCGTAGTTGGGCTGGCCGGGTGCGCCGAAGAGGCCGGAACCGGAGGTGAAGTTGATCAGGCGATACTTGCCCTCCTTCGCCTGGCGCCAGTAGAGGGAGGCGAACTTGGTCGTGTTGAAGGTGCCCTTCGCATGAACAGCCATGACGGAGTCCCACTCTTCTTCGGTCATGTTGAAGACCATGCGGTCCCGGAGGATGCCAGCGACGTTGACGAGGACGTCGAGGCGGCCGAACTCGTCCAGGGCGGTGCGGATGATGTTCTCGGCGGCATCGTGGTCGGCGACGTTATCGAAGTTGGCGATGGCCTTGCCGCCCGCGGCCTTTATCTCGGCGACGACCTGGTTGGCGGGCGAGTCATCGGGGATGGAGCCATCGACGGAGACGCCGAGGTCGTTGACGACGACGGCGGCGCCTTCGGAGGCGAGCTTGAGGGCGGAGGAGCGGCCGATGCCGCGTCCCGCGCCAGTAACGATACAGACTCGACCATCCATGGAACCCAAGGCAATGCCTCCACGCGTACGAATGGCGGGAGTATATGCCGGGGCGGGGGAAGGCTCACGCGGCGCGGTCGAGGGTTCCCTGTTCGGCGGTACGCGGGGCGGCCTGGTGGACGAAGCGGAGCTGGTCGCCTCTTTCGACGCCGTCGGCAGCGCCGACGGGGAGTTCGATGACGCCTTTCGCGCCGCGGCCGCCGAAGGCGATGCCGATCCAGGGGCGGACGCGGCGGGCGACCTTCGTGACGCGATAATCGGCATCGTAGAAGACGGCGTCGATGGGGTAGCGCATGAACATCATGTGGATTGAGCCGCAGGGCCGGATATCGAGGCCGCCGCCCGTGGGCAGGGGACCGGTGAGCATGAGCCCGCGAAAGCGGGCCCATGCGCTCGTGGCGGTGGTGGCGCTATGGGCCAGGGCCCGGCTGACGCTGGCGTCGTAGATAGCAAGCACTTAGAAGGCGCCCTTCATCTGGATGATGGCCGGGCCGCCGATGACGATCATGATCGTGGGGAAGATGAAGAGGACGAGCGGGAAGACCATCTTGATCGGGGCCTTAAAGGCCTGCTCTTCGGCCTTCTGCTTGCGCTTGGTGCGAATCACGCCGGTCTGGACGCGGATGACGGAGCCGATGGAGATGCCCATGCTCTCCGCCTGGACGATGGAGTTGATGAGGGCGCGGAGCTCTTCGACGCCGGTGCGATCGGACATATCGAGGAGGGCGTCGCGGCGGGAGCGGCCCATGGAGATTTCGCGCATGGTGCGGGTGAGCTCTTCGGCGAACGGGCCGGTGACCTTGTCGATGACGCGGGTGAAGGCGGCATCGATGCCGAGGCCGGCTTCGACGGAGGCGGTGATGAGGTCGAAGGCATCCGGGAGGGAGCGCCAGATGGCCTTCTGGCGGCGTTTGATCTTGCCGAGGAGCCAGATGCGGGGTCCGTAGATGCCCATGCCGACGAGGACGCCATACATGATGAGCGGGGTCTTGCCACCGGTTCCGCCGGCGAGCAGGAGCACGAGCATGAGGAGTGGGAAGACGCCGGCCGCAAGCGCGACAGCGAGGATAAAGTGGCCGGGCTTGAGGTTCATGCCGGACTTGAGGATCGCCCCTTCCAGCCTGTCGGACATGCTGGAGGGGAGGATAGCGTTGGAGCGGCGCGAAACTGCGGCCATGATCGGGCGGACGACGCGGACGGTGAAGGCTGCGTCGGGATCAGGCAGGGCGTCTCGGCCGGGCCGGGAGTACCGGAGGCCACCGAGGCGCTCTTCCATGGCCGCATCGCCCTGGGGGCGATAGGCGAAGCCGTAGACCACGAGGGTTACGGTAATGAAGACGCCCAGCGAAATGAAGAGCTCGAACACGCTACACCTCGATGTTGACGATTTTGCCGATGATGAGGAAACCGATGGTCTCCAGGACGGCGGCGGCGCCGAGCATGATGTGCCCGAGCGGGTCCGTGAAGAGGAGCATCATGAAATCCGGGCTGATGACCATGAAGGCGAGGCCGAGGCCGACGGGGATGCCGCCGATGACGTAGCCCGTCATGCGCTGCTGTGAGGTGAGAGTGCGAATTTCGCCCTTGATCCGCTCACGTTCGCGCATGGTGTGTGCGACGTTATCGAGGATCTCGGCGAGGTTGCCGCCGACGGACCGCTGGATGAGGACCGCCGTGATGACGATATCGAAATCGGGGCTGCCAACACGCTGGTTGAGGTTGCCGAGGGCCTGTTCGACGCTCGCGCCCATGGAGGTATCGCGAAGCATACGGCGGACTTCGACGGAGAGTGGCGCGGGAAGCTGTTCGGCCGCGCCTTCGATGGCCTGGAGGAACCCGAATCCGGCGCGAAGGCCGCTCGCAAGCATCTGGAGGAGCTCGACGAGCTGGCCTTCGAGCTTTTGGGTGCGCTTGGTGATGCGCCGCTTGAGCCAGATGCCAACCGCGAAGAAGCCGACGGGCGCGCCGGCGAAGGCGAGCACCGGGATTGGCGAGACCACGAAGAGGATGGCGAAGAGGGCGAGGCCGACACCGACGCGAAGGATGAAGTACTCGCGGACATTGAGGGCCACGCCACCACGTTCGAGGCTCGTCGCCCATTTCTGAACGATGTTGGCGGAGACGAGGTTGACGCCGCCAAGGCGCAGGTTGGAGCGCTTGCGAAGGTTGAAGATCGATGGGCCGGAGCCCTGGCTGATCTGCCCTTCGCCCTTGAGGCGGTTGAGCCTATCGAGCGCCGCACCGGAGGCGACGCCCCACTGGCCGTACCAGAGGGTGACGGTGAAGAGGAAGGCAGCGGCGGAGAGGGCCGCGAGAATGGGGATCATGTGCTTACCACTCCTTTGTTCCGCCGCCGAAGAGCTGTGGCGGCATTTCGATGCCCGCGAGGGCGAACTTTGTGGCAAAGCCGGGGCGGATGCCGGTAGGGAGCATGGCTCCGTGGACTTTTCCGTCCTGGTCTACTTTCTCGAGCTTGAAGAGAAAGATGTCCTGGAGGGTGACGGTGTCACCTTCCATGCCGCTGAGCTCGGTGACGTGGGTCACTTTGCGGGAGCCGTCCTGGAGGCGTTGGACCTGGATGAAGACATCGATGGCGGCGGCGATCTGTTCGCGGATGGCCCGGGCGGGAAGGTCCATTCCGGCCATGAGGACCATGTTTTCGAGGCGGGCCACGGCATCACGCGGGGTGTTGGCGTGGACGGTGGAGATGGAGCCATCGTGACCGGTGTTCATGGCCTGGAGCATGTCGAAGCACTCTTCGCCGCGGACCTCGCCGACGATGATGCGGTCCGGCCGCATGCGCAGGCAGTTGCGGACGAGGTCGCGCTGTTTGATCTGGTTCTTGCCTTCGACGCTGGCGGGGCGGGCTTCGAGGGTGATGACGTGGTCCTGCTGGAGGCGGAGTTCGGCGGGGTCTTCGATGGTGATGATCCGCTCGGTGTTGGGGATGAAGGCGGAGAGGGCATTGAGCATCGTCGTCTTTCCGGTGCCCGTACCGCCGCTGATGATGACGTTGAGGTGAGCTCGGACGCACATGGCGAGGAACTCGGCGGTGGCGTCGCTCAGTGAACCGACGGCGATGAGGTCGGCCATCTTCATCTTGTCGGCGCGGAACTTTCGGATGGTGATCGTTGGCGCCTTGGGGGAGGCGGGGGGGATGGTGATGTTGACGCGGGAGCCATCAGGCAGGCGGGCATCGACCATGGGGCTGGATTCATCGATGCGGCGGCCAAGCGGAGCGACGATGCGCTCGATGATGCGCATGATGTGCTGTTTATCGCGGAAACGCGCGGGGCTGCGGAAGATACGGCCGTTCTGTTCGTAAAAGATCTTATCCAGCTCGTTGACCATCACTTCGCTGACCTGTGGGTCGCGGAGGAGGGGTTCGAGGGGTCCGAGGCCGAGGACTTCATCGGCGACGGAATCGAGCAGTTCATCGCGGCTCATGCCGCCAAGCTGAAGGCCCTCCTGGGCGATCAGTTCGCGGGCTGCGCGAATGACGGCGTCGCGCTGCTGTTCGGGAGGCAGCTTCTCCAGGGAGCCATGTTCGAGCTCTTCGATGAGGAGTTCGTGGAGGCGAATGCGGGCTGCGTCGGCCTGGGCGTTACCGCGGCCGGCGTCGGCGGCGCGGGTCTCGCTCGGGCGGCGAACGGCCTGTGGCTGGGGCGCGGGCTGGTCGGCATTTTCGGGCGGACGCTCGGGGGAGCGGAGCATGGCGGGCCGTTGCTGGAGCCCGGCCGGGGGCGGCGGCGCCTGAGCTTCGCGTTCATCGCCAATGCCCCAGCGGCCACGGGAGGGCGCGAGCTGGCCGGACGGGCGCAGCCTGGGGCCAGCCGGAGCATCGTCGGGGGCTGGGCCTGGCGCGCCGGCCGCATCGCGGTCTTCGGGACCGGGGGCGGACTGACCAAGCGGAGGCGCGCCGAGCCGGCGGCGGGCGTTTGACCAGCCAAACAGCTGGCCCTCGGCGCCGGCGGCCTTCTTCTGTTCGAAGTCTTCAGGCATGGTCTCCTCCTTTGGCGAGCGCCATCTCAGGCGGCGTTACGCAGGAACGGGACGAAGCGCTTGAGGCCGCCACCGCCACGCTTCTGCGTTTTTGAGCGATTGCGCACGCCGGCCAGGGCTCGAGCCATCTCCCGGATTTCGAGCGAGGCGCGGCTGTTCGGCTTGGCCATCACGATCGGGCGGCCGAGCTGGGCGGCCTTCACGACTTCGGCGTCCTGGGGGATGCGCCACCAAAGCGGCGAATCGAGCGTCTGTTCCACGTCCTTTTCGCGGACTCCGGTGTCGATGCCGGCGCGGTTGAGCACGAGTTTGATGCGCTCTTCGTCGTTGCCGAAGCGTTCGTGGAGCATCTCGAGGGCGAGCACGGTGTCTTTGATGCTCGCCATATCGAGGGTGGTGACGAGAAGGATCATCGTCCCGACCTCGATGGCGGCGGCGACAATCTCGTTGAATGTGCCGGGCGTATCGAGGATGACGAAGTCGTGCGTTTGGGCGAGAACGTCCACAACGTCACGAATGTGACGGGCCGTAAGGTTCCGCCAATCACTCGGCCGTGTGGGCGCGGGGAGAATGTGGACGCCAGACTCGTGGACCACGAGGTAGTCCTTGAGCGTCGTCCGGTCGACATTGTCGAGGTTGCGGGCGAGGTCGGCGATGGAGCGATCGACGGGAATGTCCATGGTGATGGCGACATCGCCGAAGCGGGTGTCCATATCGACGAGGGCGACGGTCTGGTGGGCCTCGGCGGCGAGCGCGACGGCGAGGTTCGAGGAGATGGTGGTTTTGCCGATGCCACCCTTGGCGCCGAAGACGGTGATGATCGTGCCCTGGGGGATCGGGTCGGCGAGTTCGCCACGGCGGCGGGCGCCTTCCCGCTCCTTGCGTTCGAGCACGCGCATGATGGAGGATTCGACTTCGGTCTGGTCCAGGGGTTCCTGGAGGTAGTCCGAGGCGCCGGAGACCATGGACTGGCGCATGAGCCGGATGTTGGCGTCGCTCGAAAAGACGACGATCGGGAGGTCGGGCATCCCATCACTGATCCTGGAGAGCGTTTGGACGGGCCGGACCAATGGCTCCTCCACGCGCATCAGGATCACGTCGGGCTTCACCTGGAAGGCGAGGGTGAAGGCTTCGACGCCGTACCCCGCGCTGCCGGCAACGCTGAAGCCCAACATGCTCAGCATCTTTTCGACCTCGGCGCTGCTTTCGCGGTCCGGGTCGATCACAATGACCTGCGGTACCTTTGACATCTTGTCCTCTCCCGTCATTCCTCTGGCGGCTCCGGCCGCCTTTTCAGCGATCGAACCCTGGTGTGGTTACTTCTTCTTGGTTGGGAAGAGCTCGTCGAGCGACCAGACGACTGAGCCCTGAATTTCGAAGGCCGGACCGGATTCACCCTTGCGGCGGGGAAGCACGCGATACTGGCCAACGTCGTCCTGCATGGCATCGACGAGGGCGACCTTGGCGGCCTGTTCTGGCGTAAGGGCGAGGGTGATCGAGATCGCCTTCTCGAAGGTCGCGCCCGTATCGAGGGGCTTCGTTTCACCGCTCGTGTCTGCCGCTCCAGGGGTCACGCTCGCGCTTGGGGGAGCGGACGGATCGGTCGATGCCTTCGTGGTGATCTTGGGGACGAACTTCACGACCGTCTGCGAGACCGCGAGGACTTCGACATCCTGGGCGATGATGCCGGAGAAGATGTCGGGGCGGGTCTCGCCCGTCAGTGGGTCGAGCTTTTCGAAGCTGGTGATCGCGAGGATGTCGACGCGGTCTCCTGGCTGGGGGAGGCCGGCGGCGATCCAGGCTTCGTGCGGCACCATGACGGAGAGTGCGCGAAGGCCAGCGGGGATCTTGAAGCTGAGGGTGGTCTGGCCTTCGAAGGTGGTCACTTTCCCGGTGAGGAACTGTTCGCCTTCGAAGATCGGCGCGGTGGCGACTTTGCCGACGATATCGTCTTTGTTGACAATGAAGCCGGTAACGAGGCCAGCGGCGGGGATGGTCTTGGAGGTGAACATGCCGTCGGTAATTTCGGAACCGACTTCGATGTTCTGGGTTGCCACCAGGACGGTCTGTGCGCCAGCCCCGGCGTTGAGCGCCTTGTCGATGGAGCTTTCGCCGCCACCCCTGCTGTTAAGAAAGGCGAACATCAGCGCGAAGCTGAGGATGCCGAAGACGATTGCGAGCATCAGGACAGCGCGGTTCCGGTTGGAACCGGCAGCTACGGTTGCGATTGGTCGTGCCACGTGGATACTCCTCCCCTTGCTTTATCGGCGCACCTGCGCCCCACCAACAGGCCACGAGTTCTCGACCCTGGCGGGAAATGCGAAAGCGGCAGAGTGACCTGCCGCTTTCGCGTATGGCGACGGGCGGTAGCCCGTTACTGGGTGAGAGCGATATGGGTTTGGGCGGCGATGGCGGCGAAGGCCTCATCGAGCTGGGCGGTCGTTGGGGCGGCGTAGTAGGTTCCGCCGCCGGTGGTTGCGATGTCCTGGAGGATGCAATCGAGGACACCGCCGCCGAGGCCGATGGTGAAGACGATGATCCCGGCGTCCTTGGCAGCCTGGGCCTGGTTAATGGAGTGGGTTATGCCGGTTGAACTGGCCGGACAGGTAGACGGCGTCGTCGCGCTGGCGGAGGTACAACTCGCGCCGGGCGTGCTGTAGGCGGACGCATTTGAGCAGTACTGGTTGGGCACGCCATCGGTAAGGATGACGAGGACACGAACCGCGTTCGGCCGCTTGCCGGGCCCATCAAGGATGTGGCGGCCGACGGCGAGGCCGTGGGCGATATTGGTGCCACCGTTGGGGAAGAGGAAGGCGGGTGCGCCGCTGCCATCGAGTTTGGAGTTGATGGTGGAGAAGCTGTTCGTCAGCCCGTTCTGGTTCGCCGCCGTGGTTGAGTAGGAGGCGATCCCGATCTTGTCGTAGGAGCTGTTAAAGAGGGAGACGAAGTACTTGGCGTTGGTGATCATGCCATCGAAGGGGGCATGAGGGCCGTTGACGGTGGTACTTGCGGCGAACGGAGCGGCCCGATCGCAGTAGTTGGCCATACCCGTCGTGGCGATGAAGAATTCGACGCGGGCGCCGACGGCGTGGGCCGCCTGGGGAATTGTGGCGTTGGTGTCGAGGTTGACCTGTGCCCGGCTGACAGTGAGCTGGTTGGCTGCCGCGTTGAGGGCGGTGATCCGCATCAGCTCGTTGTCGATCTTGATCAGCCCGGCTCGCTGGACTCCGCCGCCGTCAGGGTCGTAGTTCCAGTAGCGGTTGGACCCCGAGTTGGGGAACCATGTTCCGAAGTTGGAGCGGTTGTTGGTGGCGTTGGTGTCGTTGAAGATATCCACGTCGTTGAGGGTGATGACGTAGCCTGAGGCGGCCGTGCCCGCGGGGATTGCGGTCGCGACGGTGGGGCGAAGCCAGCCACCGGCGACGGCGCCGCGGCCTGGCCCCATGAGCTTACCGGGTCCTTCGCCATCGGCGGGGATGTTGCTATCGAAGCACATGGAGCCGGAGACATCGAGGACGACGGCGATATCGAGCACCTGTGAGGCAGCGGTGCCTTCGGCGGTGACGTGCCATTCGTTGATGCCGAAAAGGCGTGCGAACCAGGTGGGAATGTCCGCATCGCCCTTGAGCTTGACGGCCTTATTGCCCTCGGGGAAGGTGACGGTGAGGGCGACGTTGGTGCCCTGTGCCTGGATGAAGCCGATATTGGCGATCCAGTACTCGTTGGCCTTGGCATTCGCCTCGCCCGTGCTTATGGGCATGCTGGCGGCGGCGGCGAGTGAGGCGGCATCGACGGCTGCCTGCATCTGGGTCCGTGCCCAGACGTAGCGGCCGACATCGATGCTCATGGCGACGAAGCCGAGGAAGACGACCAGGCCGGCGGCGAAAATCACCAGGACCTGACCGTTTTCCCGGCTCCCGGACTGACTTCGTTGAGGCGTCCGCAACATTGGCGCTCAACTTTCCTTTCCGGCGGAGCAGGGGAAGCTACTCCAGCCGCATAGCTGATGTGGAGGTGATGGTGGGCGCTGAAAGAGAGGAACCGGTGATCAGCGACAGGATGTTTCCCATCGGGGTGACGAACTGGAAGTTGAAGGCGACCGTGACGGTGGCCTGGGAGCCGCGGGCACCCTGGACGTTCGTCTTGCTGACGGACATGAGCGAGGTATCGAGGCTGCAGCTGGTGGGGCTGGGCCAGGTATCGCAGATGCTGCCGTAGAGCTTGCTATCGATGCCGGCGCTATCCATTTGGACGGCGGCGGCACGTGCACCTTCGCGAGCGGCGTTTGTGACCAGAAGCCACGTGTAGAAACCACGGCCGAAATCGACGAGGGCGAAGAGCAAGAGCAGGAAGATGGGAAGGATGAGGGAAAACTCGACAAGGGTCTGGCCGGTTTCGGTCTGACGCCACCGGCGAAGGCGCCTGACCCTGGCGCCGGGGCGGCCTAACGCTGCCTGTACTCGTCGTGTCATGGTTCTCTCTCGGTCTTACCCGCGGGGAGGCGGGTGGTGGTGGTGAAAGCAGGAAGCGGGGGGAGGGGGCTGACGCTCCACTCCACCCCGCTGGCTGCGCAATCGATGTGGCTCCGCGCGGCCCGTTAGAGCTG
>CAZQCR010000042.1:0-17149 GCA_964591745.1 uncultured Anaerolineaceae bacterium | reverse complement strand
GTCGGCCGCGAGGCGAACGACGCCGAGTACCGTATCCCCCTCGGCCTCAACTGCCTGCTCGTCCGCCGTGGCGAGGATGTCGTCCTTGTCGAGACGGGGATGGGGGATAAGCACGGCCCGCAAGTCCGCGAGAAGATCTTCCCGGGCGACTACGGCTATCTCATGAGCGCCCTCGCCACCGCGGGGATCGATGCTGGCCAGGTGACGGCGGTTATCAACACCCACCTCCACGCCGACCATTGCGGATGGAACACCGTGCGCAAGGGCGAGAGGGTCGTCCCCACCTTCCCGCGCGCCCGCTACTTCGTCCAGGCGGGCGAGTACGAAGCGGCGACGCATCCGAACGAGCGCACGCGGGGAACGTACTTCGCGGAGAACTTCGTGCCGCTGCGGGATGCCGGCCAGCTCGAACTGGTGGATGGCGAGCGGGAGATCGTCCCGGGCATCCACATGGTACCGGCGCCGGGGCACACGGCAGACCACGCGATCGTCGTCTTCCGTTCTCGGGGAGAGACGGGGATCTGCCTTGGAGATCTGGCCCACAACGCGATCCAAGTGGAACGGCCACCCTGGATCCCGGCCTTTGATATCCTCCCCCTCGTCAGCCTCGAATCGAAGAAGCGGATGGCCGAACAGGCCGTCCGCGAAAACGCCCTCCTCTTCTGCGTGCACGAAGCTTTCCCCGGGGCGGGCCGGCTGAGGGAAGCGGACGGCCGCAGGACGTTCGTCCGCGAATGACCGAACCCGGCCGCCGCTACCATCTCGCGCTCCGCGAGCTTCACGCCGCCGCCGGCGCCCGCTTCGGAGTAGCGGGCGAATGGTCCTTGCCGTTCGATTACGGTGACCCGGCGGCCGAACACACGGCCCTGCGGCAGTTCGTGACCGTCTTCGACCGTTCCCAGCGCAGCCGCATCATGGTGACCGGTACCGATGCGGAAACCGTCCTTCGTGAGGTTTTCGCCGGGCACGTCCAGGAGCTGGAGGAGGGCCGCGCGATGCGCACCGCCTGGCTGGATGGGCGAGGGGAGATCCGCGACCTCGCGCTCGTCATGCGCACCGGCGGCATCGCCTACCTGGTGAGCGGCGAGCCGGGGCAACGCGAAGCCACCGTCGCACGCCTCACTGAGGCGGCCGGCCCTGATTACGACGTCCGCATCGACGACCGTACGGAGACGACGTGCACGCTCGCCGTTGCCGGGCCAGCCTCGGCCGATTTCGTCCGTCAGCACCTCTCCGACGGCCTTCCCGCGCGGCTGCAGTCGCTCCAGAGCGTGACCTTCGAGTTCCACGGCTTCCGGACGATGGCTACGCGAACCAGCGACACCGGAGAAGACGGCTTCGAATTCGTCGTGGCGCCGGCGGTCGCCCAGCACATCATCGAAACGCTGCGGGCGGCCGGGGCGGCGCTGGCCGGCCGGGTGGCGCTCGAATCGGCCCGGGTGGAGGCGGCCATCCCCGCCTACGACCCCGACCTTTCCCCGGGCCTGAGCCCGGCCGAGGCGGACCTGGACCAGCTGCTGGGCATACCCGGCGGCCGGGAGCGGCGGATCCTCGCCGCGCTCCTCATCGATGGCCCGCCCGTAGCCACGGGCACGACAATCGAATCGGGCGAAGTACGCTCCTGCCTGCACTCATACGCACTCGGCGCTACCATCGGCCTCGCGATTATGGATGCGACCGCCGCACTCCCGGGACGAACCGTCGACATCGACGGTTCGAGCGGGACGGTGGTGGCGAAGCCTTTTTACCGACGGAGAAGCTGACATGCCCCTGGACCTGATGAACATGCCCAACATCTACATCGCGCCGCCCCTCGGCGTCCGCGAACTGAAGATCGGCGAAGACTGGAGGGCCATCTGGAACGCCTCGGCGGCCTTCCCGGATGGCGCCCCCGTTACCTACGCCTACGCCGTTATCGCCTGCGACGACCGCGGCTTCGTGACGCGCGAGCTGGGCGCAGAATCCTGGAGCACCGTTGAGGGCGCCCTGAATCCCGGGGAGAACGCGGTGGCGTTCGTGAAGCGGACCGCGGAAACGCAGATGGCTGCGACGGGCGGCTCGGTCGATCTGCTCGGCTTCTTCGAATGCCGCGCCACCAGCCAGAACACCGAGCATCCCGTCGGCTTCCTGACTATCCGCCCGATCTACCTGATGGCGGCGAAGAAGATGAAGGAACTGGGGCGCGAATCCGGCTGGGAACGCCGCCGCCTGCCGATGAACGAATTCGCGAAGACGCTGCGAGAACGCTACCCGGAATTCCTGGAAGCGATGAACATGGCCGTCGACCGGTACATGGTGGCGCGGGCGAGGGGCCAGGCCTGACCGGCTACTTCCCGTAGAGCCGCTCGAGCAGCGTGAAGAGCTGCGGGTCGTACTCCTTCAGCCACTGGCGGTCCTTCCCTCCGCCCGGTTCGCCGTACAGCAAGTAGGCCTGCGTGCCTTCGGCGAAGTACTCGTTCGGGTTGGTGGAGGCGTAGTGGCGGCGATACTTCCCGGCGCTCAGAGCGTCCTGGTAGTACTGCTTCACATCGAAGTAGTCGGCGGGGGGCATGCTCCAGCCCTGCACCAGGTGGCCCAGTTCGTGGTAGAGGATGTTCAGCCCGCCACAGGGGCCGCCGCTTTCGCCCAGCAGGTCCGCTTCGTTCACGGTGGCGACGGGATAGTCCGCCCGGTCGGCGATGCCGCAAACGTGGCTGAAGAACTGCTGGCCGAGGCTCTGTTCGAGGCAGGCGAACTCGGGAAGATCGAGCACGCCCTGGCCGCGGGCGGCGATGATGATGTACGCACCCTGGTCGACCAATGGCGCGCTCAGTTCCGGGTCGCGGAAGACGCGCTCGACGGTCTTCTTCGCCTCGGCGAAGGCGCGGTCATCGACGCTCTCCTGGGCGACGATGTAGAAGCCGTTCACCTCCTCCTTCTTCGTGTAGACGGCGGGGAAGGTGCGCGGCTCGCCCTTCTGGGGGACGTGGAGCGTGCCCTGGCAGACGGTCTGGCCGGGCGAGAGGCGGGCGCTCCGCGGCTCAGGCGTCGCCGTGGCGGTCGCCGTCGCCCGTGTGTTCGGCGCCGCCGTCTCGCGCTCGGAAGTCGCGAACTTCATCGTCAGGGCGAGGCCACCGACCATGAGGAGGGCAAACACGGGCAGCAGGAGGGCGAGCTTTCGCACCTGTTCAGGATGGGCGGTGGCGGCGGGCCGGTAAAGCCGGGGACTTACCCATCCCTTACTTCGTTATGGCGTACCGGACCGAGACGTTGACCGTGACCTTTCCCGAGCCGCTCTCGATTGGCGTGCCGGGGCCGCTGGTGACTGCGCCGTTGGCGGAGGCGAACGGTTGCGGCGGCTGCTGGGCGAGGACTTCGGCGATGGCCAGGGGCTCGCCCGCCTTCATTCCGCTGAGGACGGCGAGCTGGTCCGCCTTCTTCTTCGCGTCCTTCATCGCCAGGTCGCGGGCCTGGTCGATGGCGGCGTCGTCGTTTTCGAGGCCGAAGCGGACGCTGTTGACGATCGTGCTGTCGCCTCCGGCGGCGATCGCTTCGTCGATGACCTTCGCGGTGGTGTCGATCTTGCGGACCTTCACGCTGACGGTGTGGACGACCATGTAGCCGGTGAGGACGGGCGCGCTGCCGCCCTGGCGGTAGTCGTACTCCGGCTGGATGAAGATGTTCGTGGTCTGGATGTCCTTCGCATCGACGCCGGCCGCCTTGATGGCGGCGAGGACAGCTTCGGCGGCGGTGGCCGCGCCTTCGCGCGCCTCGGCGACCGTTTTGGCGCGAACCTGGACACCGGCGTCGAAGAAACCGGTATCCGGCGGCACGGTCACCTCACCGGTGCCGGAGACGGTGATCCCGGTCGAGGCGTCGGGCGCGGTAACCGTTGTCCGGGTCGTGCTACTGCAGGCGGCGAAGGCGAAGGCGGCGCCTGCGAGGAGAGTACCGGTGGCGAGGCGACGAGCGCGGTTCATGAGGTTCCCTTTCGTTTACGGCCGGCGGCAACGGCGGTGGCGATGGCGGCGAAGAGGATGACGGCGAGGCCGGCTTCCATCTTCGGGAAGGCGTCGCCGTCCGCGCTGTTTTCGCTCGTTCGGTCATCGAGTCCGAAGAGCTGCGTGGTGGGTACGACACCGGACGGCGTATCCGCGGGGGCGGACGAGTTGGAGTACGACGAAGCGCCGGGCGGCTCGGCCTGGTTACGGAACTGTTGGTCCGCGTCCTCGGTTCCGCCCGCCAGCGTGTCCTCGGAAATCGGCGCTTCCTGACCGTTTCCACCCGTGCGTGGGGCGGGTGGGACGGTGAGGGTGGCGGCGGGGGTGGCGCCGTCCAGGTTCGTCGAACCTGGTTGAGCCGCCGCGGACGTTGCGGCCGACGTTGCAGCGGGCGCAACAGCCCCTCCCGCTTTCTCGTCAGCCTGGAGGGCGTCGGCGGGTGCGACGCTGTCATCGGCGTCCCCGCCGGAGAGCGACATGTTGCCGATGAGCACGACGGCCAGCGCCGCCGCCGCCAGCCCGGCCGTCGCCTGGCTGGCGCGGAGGACGAGCGTCGGCGCCCACGCTGGCCTGGCTTCGGCGCGGCCCGGGCGCGTCTGGCGGGCCATCGCCGGCGTCAGCCGGAACGAACGCGGCGCGTCGTATTCCGGCAGGGCGGCCAGCAGACGCTTCGTCTCGCGAGCGGCTTCGACGGCGGCAGCGCAGGCAACGCAGGCCGCGAGGTGCCGCTCGAAGCGGACGTGTTCCCGCCCGGAGAGTTCGCCATCGGCGAACGAGTCGGCCATTTCGATGGTTCGGCTGTGAGGGCGGTATCGCGGAAGTCTCATAGGTCTCACCGGTCTAGACGCACGGAGGGGAGAGAAAGTTCCCCGCCGGAAAGGATGAGTTCACGAAGCCGCTCCCGGCCCCTGTGGACGCGCGACTTCACGGTGCCGATGGAAGCCCTGGTGAGGCGGGCCACTTCGTCGTAGTGGAACCCGTAGACATCCACGAGAACGACCGCCTGGCGATACTCCATCGGGAGGCGCAGCAGCAGCGTTTCCATCTCACCGCCGGCTTCGCGGGCGGCGAGGAGGGCCTCCGCGCCAGGTGAGGGATCGGGCACTTCAACGGGGTTGTTCTCGCGGTCCAGCATCTCATCGAGCGAATCGGTACCGTCCCGCCGCCGCCTCCGGCGAAGCTCGTCACGGCATTCGTTCGCCGCAATCCGGAGGAGCCAGCCACCAATATTGCTCCCTTCAAATCGCGAAATCGCGCGGTACGCAGAAAGGAACGCCTCCTGCGCGGCGTCCTCGGCGGCCTCCCTGCTACCGAGCATTCGGTAGCAAAGACCGTAGACACTGCGCTGGAAGCGGTCCACGAGGCTATTGAACGCCTCGAGGTTGCCGTCCTTTGCTAATAGGACCAATAGCTCTTCGGGCGAGCTGTGCCCTGCGTCCATCCTGGAGGCACGGTAGGCGATTCCCCCGGAAGAGGCGATAGAGCGCCAGATGGCGCGGGAGGCGTGGCACGTCATGGACGAAGAACTCGCGGCCGAGACTGGCGGATCAGCCGACACAGCGGAAGGCGCGGACGAGGCGGAGGCGTGGTACTTCGACCTGCCCCAGGGCGCCTGGGAGCGCCAGGAACAGAAGAACCGCACCCTCCGCCAGACGGTGAAGCAGAACATCAGCCACCAGGAGGAAGAGGCCGAGGCGGCCGCCCGGCGGGATCCCTTCCGCCACCGCAACGCCCCGGGCCGCGCCGCGCCGCCAGAGCCTACCTGGCGGCTCAACCCCCCCGGCAGCCCTCAGTACGTACCTGAGACCCCGGCCGCATGGAACGATGACGATGTGGCCTGGGAAATCCCGGAGGCCACGGCCGACGAGCTCGCCGTGCCCGCCCCAGTCCTTCAGATGACGCCGATTCTCGGCGCCGAAGAGGCATGGGAAGAGGGCGAGTCGGTGCCCGCCCGGAACCACGACCCGGAAGTTCCAGCACCGCTGGCTGCAGATGAGGCTATGCCGTGGTCCCCGCCAACGACCCAATTCGATCCCATCGCCGCTGATGCCGACGGCAACGCCAACGGTGAAGAATCGTTGATGGCGATGATGAAGCGGGACACGGAGCCCGGGCGGGAAGCGCCCGCCCCACCCGCCGCCCCGGCGGAGCCGCTTTCGCGCTGGGACGAGATGTTCTCGGCGCCGGCCGGCGAATCCATGGTCGATGCGATGCGCGCATGGTCGGCGAAAGAGGACGCGAACGATCCACCAGATGAGATGCTCAAGCCGTTCGACTGGGAGGATCCCGCGGCGGAGTCTCCCGCGGCACCGCCATCGGCGAAGCTGACGCCGATGGAAGCGGAGCTGGAAGAATGGTTGGCCGTGGCAGCCGTTCCAGCTGTAGCCGCCGCCACCGCGGAACCAACAGACCTGGATGAATGGCCAACGGAACTCCCGGAAGGGGCGTTTGCGGCGAGCGAAGCGGCACCGGTGGAGGCCGTGGACCCGGCCTTTTCCGAAGCCGAGACACCCGCCCTGCCCGTCGAGGCCTTCGCTTCGGCGGCGCCCTGGGGCGAGACCCTGCCCGGGGACGACACGGAACTTCACTCGCTCGTCGGCGGACCGCGCCCGGGATTGCTCAAGCGCCTGTTGCTCGGCAAGCCTTCAAAGATGGCAAGTACGGATGCTTCCGCCGCACACAACAACCGGAGCGACGACGGGAGCGCCTGGCTTGCGCCTCCAGCAGTCGCCTGGCCGGCGAACTCTTCAGATCTGGCGCCGCACGGGAAGGCGGCGGCAAGCGATTGGCAGGTCGATGACGGCGAACCCGGCGCTGATGGGCCTGCCACGTCCGCCGACAACTCCGAGAGTGACGACCGCCCGGCCACGTTCGGAGCATGGCTCGTCCCCGAAGACCAGGCTCCTGTCGTCACGCCAGCAGAGGCGGCGGCGTGGGAGACGCACGACCTGGCGGAGGCAATCGAGACCTCCGCGCCGGACGCCTGGCCCGTCGCGTTGGGCGAGACCGAAGGCGGAACGCCCGACTCCGGCGTAAATGAGCACGCAATCCTCGCGGCCCATCACGTAACGGATGGGGAAACGCCAGGGCCAGAAAATGCGCTGTCAGCCCCCGCGGAGGCTGACAGCGAGCCAGTTATTCTGCATGCTGAGAGCGTGAGTAACGAGCCGCCTCCGCGGCCGGGCCGTCTGTGGCCTGAAGACGACGATGACGCCGGGACGCCCTGGACCTTCGAGCAGGCCGAGGACAGCGCCAGCGCAACCATCGCAGATCCCTTTGTCGGAGGATCCGGCGGAGCTCCACCCGGGCCTCCCGATTCTCCCCCAACGGATCAAGCGGATGACGACGACGACCCGTGGGCCGCCTTTATGTCCGCCCGCGAAAGCGAGGGGCCGGTCCCTTTCGCTTCACCAGCGACCGCGACGCCAGGCGCGCCGGTTAGCTGGGGCACGTCCACGCCTGAATCCCCAACAAACAGCGGCGACGACCTCGCCCCCGAAACCTCTACCGACGAAGACGACCCATGGGCGGCAGTGGTCGCAGCCAGTGGCTACGACGATACCCCGGCCGCTTCGAGTCAGGTCTACTTCAAGCGTCGCGACGGGTCCACGAACCAGCCCGTCCAGGAAGACGAATCGCGCGATCAGGCCCCTGACGCGACGCCGGACCCCCGCGGCGAGATCGAGCGCCGGCTCTTTGAACCGGAACCGCTCGAATGGAACCCGGCCCCCGAGCCCGAACCGGCCCCTTCCTTTGCCCTGTCCGAGGCGAGCGAGGCGGAGTGGCTGAGCGAGCCGTTCGCGCCAGCGGAAGCTCCCGTAGCGGCGCCCACACCCGGCTTCTGGGAGGACGATAACGATGTCGTCCTCCGGGCATTCCTGGAAAAAGCGAACGAAGCGGAAGAGGAACACCAGGCCAGCGGCCCGGACGAGGCCGAGCCCGGTCCGCTGGACGCCCTCTTCGGGCGCCAGGCGTCCGCCATCGAAGCAGAGCTCAACGAGCCCGAACTGGAGCGCCCGTCGTTCGCGCAGGCGCCCCCCTGGGCCCAACCGCGCGTACCGGGCTCCTCCCAGGGCGTCACCGCCTCGCTTCAGCGGGTGGTGGAACCGGACGAATGGACGCCGCCCCCGCTCGATCCGGATGGCCGCTTCTTCGGCCCACAAGGGCGCGAACCGCTGCCCTTCGGCGGCGACGATGAGGACGCCGACCGCCATCCGGTGGCCGGCGCGGCGCGCTCCCGCGGCAAAACGCTCATCCGCGAACTGGTCGAGACGGGACTGCTGGCGCTGCTCGTCTTCCTCGCCGTCCGGGCGAGCTTCCAGAACTTCAAGGTCGATGGGAACTCGATGTTCCCGACCCTCGAAAACGGCCAGTTCCTGATCGTCAACAAGCTCGTCTATTCCGAGGTGGACCTCGATAAGCTTTCCGGCTTCCTCCCCTTCGTGGACGTGGGAACAGACGAGAAGCGCCACGTCTTTCACCCGCCGGAACGCGGCGACATCATCGTCCTGCGCGATCCGCGCCGCCCCGAAACAGACCTGATCAAGCGCGTGGTCGGCCTCCCCGGCGAAACGATCGAGATCGTCGATGGCAAAGTGGCGATCAACGGCTTCCGCCTCGAAGAGCCGTACATCACCACCCAGTGGCACTACAACATGCCGAAGACCAGCATCCCCATTGGCCAGTACTTTGTGATGGGGGACAACCGTGACAACAGCCTGGACAGCCGGAGTGCCCAGGTGGGGCCTGTGCCGGAGGAGCTGATCATCGGCAAGACATTCGTTTCATACTGGCCGAGCAGTAAGTTCGGCCTTGCTCCCAACGGAAACCCACAGCTGACGGAAGAGCCGCTCTCCTCCGCGAATCGGGTGGGAAAGACCGAGGCAGCGCCGTAGACCGTGACTGGTGGCTGGCGCCGCGTTACGCTGTTGAGTGGCCCGCGACGATACGATTCATTGAATCTGCGGCCAGATAGTCACTGGGGCTTGATTCTGAGGGCGCTCAAGCGTATAAGCAGTTAAGCCATTCTGAAGAGGGGGAACCGCATGCTTAATGTAGCGCAAGAAAAAGAGCTTCTGGCGTTGACCGAGCGCTATGCGCTGATCAGAGCGACCGCTGGCCAGACGTTCACTCTGGCCTCCGGAACGCAGACCACGTACTACTTCGACGGTAAGCGCCTGATTCAAACGCCGGACGCACTCCCTCTCATAGGCGAGGCTGTTTGGACCTTCGCTCAGCAGGTCGGCGCCGTCGCGGTTGGAGGCCTCGCCGCCGGCTGCATCCCGATCGCTGATGCAGCGGTCGCGTACGACGCGTACGTGGGGCGCTGCGGCCTTCGATCGTTCTATGTGCGAGACACTTCGAAGGAGCATGGTACCAAGGAGAAGCTCTACCAAGCGTACTTCGAAATCGACGGCACGTCCGTTCCGTTGGTGGCTGATGGCCGACGTGTACTCATCGTCGATGACGTTCTCACCACTGGATCGAGCATTCAACAAGCGGTCGATGAAGTGGAGGCTCGTGGAGCTGTAGTGGCTGGTGTCTTGGTCCTGATCGACCGCCAGGACCGGCGGTCGGACGAACTCAAGGCGGCCTACGACGTGAAGGCGCTATTCCTCGCCGGTGCCGACGGGAACCTCAGCTTGGCTCGATCTCTTCAGCCAGCTTAACCCAGCCGTCCGGCGACGTGGTTGGCATGGCCGGGCTACAATCGGCCGCATGCGGTACGTTCGCGAGGCTGGCACCGATCCCTCGTTCCTGCTCAAGGCCCTCGGCGAAGCTTCGGGCGAGCTCCGGAACGCGCTTTACGGGCTCCCCCGACGTGCCCTTACCGCCCCAGGCCAGGGGATGGACGAAGACTGGTCCCTCCTCGCTCTCGCGGTCCACGTGCGCGATGTGGAGATCGGCATTCACCGTCAGCTCGAAGCGATCGTGAACTGCCGTCGCGGTGAACCAGAGATGCCTCACGTCGATATCGACAACATCCCCTTCCCCGAAGACATCATGGACGAGGATGAAGACGAGGCGCTGGAGGAGTTCCACCACGCCCGCCGCCAAACCGCGTACGCCCTCTGGGATATCTCCGAGCGCGACTGGCAGCGAGCCGGTATCGACCCATACCGCGGCCGGATGACGATCCTGGAGATCGTCCGGGACCTCTACCAACACGACCTCCAGCACCTCTGGCAGGCGCGGAGGATGTTCGACGCCCTGGGATTACGGCAACGGTGAGGCCCCCCCTGCGGATCGTCGCGCCAGGCCCCTCCCAGGTGGCCGCCCAGCCCGATGCGCCGTGGACCCTCTTCTTCCCCACCGACCCGGCTGTGCTGGACGCCGCCCTGGCCACCGGGATCGACCCAGACGTCGATGAATGGCTCGTCACCCTCACGGTACGGAGGGTTATGCTCCCGGCCCTTGCCGACGCCCTGGTGAGGCGGGGCTGCGAAGCTGGCCGGCTCCTCCGCCGGGCGCTACGGCCGGTCCTCTCCTGGCAACTGCGGACGCAGGACCTGCCCCTCCACCTCCCTCACGTCATGGGGATCGTGAACCTCACCGAGGATTCGTTCTCTGGTGATGGCCTCGGCCACGACCTTGCGGCGGCGCTTCGCCAGGCGGAATCGCTTCGCCGCGCTGGCGCCACGCTGATCGATGTCGGCGGCGAGACCGCGCGCGCCGACCGGCCAGTGGTGGACGCCGAGACCGAGGCCCGGTTCGTGGCGCCGGTAATTGCCGCGTTAACTCGTGAGGGCCATATCGTCTCCAGCGATACGTATAAGCCGATTGTCGCCCGGGCCGCGCTCGATTCGGGCGCGGAGGTCATTAACGATATCAGCGGGCTGACGGTCGGTACGGGCGCGGCCGAAGAGGCGGCCCGCGCCGGCGCCGGTTATGTCCTGAACTACAGCTACAGCCCGCCCAAACACCGCCCTGATTCACCACCTGTTTATCGCGACGTGACGGAGGAGACGGTGGCCTGGATGTTCGAACGGGTGGCGAGCCTTCGTGAGCTGGGGCTCGTCGATCCTCAGATCGCTATCGACCCGGGCATCGCCTTCGGGAAGAGCCACGACGAGGATATCCAGGTGCTGCGGCGGCTCGGCGAGCTGCGAACCCTCGGGCTCGCCATCCTCCTCGCCCACAGCCGCAAGAACTACATCGGAAGCGTCGGCGGGCGGCCGCCCACGGATCGCGACCTCGAAACGCACGTCACGAGCGCGCTGGCCTACGCCCAGGGGGCACGGATCTTTCGCGTGCACGACGCCGCGGGCGCGGCGCGAGCGCTGGAGATGGCCGCCGCGCTGACAACGCGGGATCCCGGATCGTTCGCCCCGGATGCCGAAAGCTGGCCCTGGCGCGCTGGTGCATCGGCAGCCCACATGACGCGTTCCGAGCCGGACAAGGACGCGCCCACGGGCCAGCGCTGGTAGCCCTCTCTCCCGCTCGAGATCCATCACAGAACGCGCGACGCATCGGCTACCAGGCGTTACCCTGAGGAGCCATCACGCGGCGAGGTAGCACATGTCCCTTCGTGGCAAATCGGCCATCATCGGCATCGCCGAATTCAAACCTGCCCGCTACACCGAGGGAGAAACCACGCTGGGAATGCTCGCCAAAGTAGCGAGTGACGCCATCGCCGACGCCGGGCTAGAGCCGAGCGAGGTGGATGGCCTCTGCGTGGAGGCGTTCGCGGAAGCGCCCTTCGAAGCGCCCGCCACCCTCGCGGAATACCTTGGGCTCGACGTGAAGTTCGCGGAGATTGTTGACCTTGGCGGCGCTACCGGCGCGGGCATGGTCGCCCGGGCGGCCGCCGCTATAACGGCGGGCCTTTGCGAAACGGTCGTCTGCGCGACCGCGACCCGGCGGGAAAAGCGGACGACCGAGGGCCCCAAGCGCTCCGCCTCGGCCGGGTTCTCGGGCCGCCGCGTGGACCGTACGCCGGTCACAGAGTTCGACACGCCCTACGGAGCCATCGGCGCGAACTACGGTTACGCGCTCATCGCCCAGCGCTACATGCATGAGTATTCGGTAACGCCGGAACAGCTCGCGAAAGTCGCGGTGGCTCAGCGATACAACGCCTGCCACAACCCGGACGCGCTCTTCTTCGGGCATCCCATAACCGTCGAGGATGTGCTCGCGTCGCCAGTCATCGTCGATCCGTTGCACCTGCTCGAGATCGTCATGCCGGTTGCTGGTGCGGCCGCCGTGGTGGTCACCAGCGCCCGCCGGGCCGCGAAATCGAAGGCGCCGGCCGCCTGGATCCTTGGCGCGGGCGGCCACACCACCCACCGAAGCATCACGTTTGCTCCCAGCCTCACGCAGACGGCCATCCGTGCTTCCGCCGACCAGGCGTTCGCGATGGCCGGGGTACGGCGCAAAGACATCGACCTGGCGAGCCTGTACGACTGCTACACCATAACCGTGCTCCTTACCCTGGAGGACGCGGGCTTCTGCAAGAAGGGGCAGGGTGGGGAGTTCATTGATGCTCACAATCTCCAGTTCGATGGCGACTTCCCGCTCAACCCTCACGGCGGCCAGCTCTCGTTCGGACAGGCCGGGGCGGCGGGCGGAATGTCCCACGTGACGGAGGCGGCCCGCCAGCTGATGCGCCGGGCCCCCGGGCGACAGGTGAAGAAGGCGGAGTTCGCCTTCGTGAACGGCAATGGCGGGATCATGAGTGACCAGGCGTCGCTGGTCCTTGGGAGGAACCGATGACTGAGGACCAGGAAGTTGTGCCGGCGCCGCCAGCCGAGCCACGGGCGCAGGCCGCGGCCGCCTTTTCGCCCTACGGCAAGCCGTTGCCTGAGCCGAACGCCGTGAGCGCGCCATTCTGGGACGGCGCGCGCCAACATCGCCTGATGCTCCAGCGATCGAAGCAGACGGGCCGCCACGTCTTCTACCCGCGGGCCGTCTCGCCCTATGGCGCGGCGGACGAACTGGAGTGGGTAGAGGCGAGCGGACGCGGAACCGTCTACTCCTACACCGTCGCCCGGCGTGCCACGGCCCCGCAGTGGGCAGGTGATGTCCCCTACGTCGTGGCCATCGTGGAACTGGCCGAATGGGTGCACATGACCACGAACATCGTTGGTTGCGCCCCGGAAGCGGTCCACATCGGAATGGCCGTGGAAGCCGTCTACGCCGATGTGACGGCAGAGACAACGCTCGTCCAGTTTCGCCCGGTGGACACCGTCACCGAATCGCCACCAGGGTGACCGGCGGGGAGATAGGCCGTTAAGGAACGGCGGAAGATGCCGATACCAACAGTAGAGAAACGGTTGGTGAAAGCAGGTCCGCGATGCACAAGTTCTTTCTCATCATCGATCCGGAGCAGGGTCTCGGTGACCCTCCGGTCGTCCAGCAGGCGCTCGCAGGTATCCAGGGCGCGGAAGTCGTTCTTGTGCCGGATGGCGAAAGCGCGATGGACCTCCTCGAAGAGCGTCGCATCGTCCCGTCGCTCGTCTTCTGCACACTCGAGCTACCGGGCATGTCCGGCTTCGATTTCCTTGGCGAAGTCCGCCGCCGCCGCTGGCTGGAGCGCACCCCCGTCGCAATCATGAGCAAGAGCGCCAGCGACCGGCAGGTCGTTCAGAGCTACCGGCTGGGGGCCTGTACGTTCCTCGCCAAGCCCCTCCGGGCCTTCGAGATCCGCGACGCCATCCGGGAGTTCGGGAGCGCGGCCGTGCCCATGCGTTCCGGAACGCTCGTCGGCGGGTTGAGCGGTGGCCGCTCCGCTTCCGCGGCCTGACCAACAACTAGCGGCAGATCGCTCGCAACTCGGCCTGCACCTCGGCCGCCCGATCGACGTTCTCTTCGGGCGAGCCCTGGACGGGGATGAGATTCACGTGGCGCGCACCGGCCTCTACGTAGGGCGCGATGAACTCGGCCACTTCCCGCGCCTCGCCGTAGGGCGTGTAGCGTTCGAAACGTTCAAAGGGCAGCCGATAGGTGCTCCCCATACCCCCGGCGACGAGATCGCGTGCGGCAGCCCGGACAGGACCGATCGCGGTCCAGAACTGCATCCCCATCTCGATCGTCGAAGGGTCCCTCCCCGCCTCGAGCGCCGCCTCCGCAACCACCTCCCCGGCCTGGCGAAAGCGGTCGAGCGACTGCCAGATGCCCGTGTACCCATCGCCGTAACGGCCAGCGCGGCGCAGGGCATGGTCACTCCGCCCACCCACAAAGATAGGAACCGGCCCCAGGGGCTTTGGGTAGACCGTCACCTCGTGCAGGTCAAAGTGTCGTCCGCTAAACGTCACGCCGTCCTCGGTCCAGAGGCGTCGCAGGATCTGAAGGGCCTCGTTCGTACGGGCGCCGCGGGTGCGAGGGTCTATCCCGCAACTCGTGAACTCGTGCGGATCTTCCCCCCCGACGCCGACGCCGAAAACGAAACGGCCGAGGCTAAGCTGGCTGAGGGCGGCCACCTGGAGCGCCACCGGGACTGGGTGGCGAAGGGGGAGCAGGTAGACAGCGGTCTTGAGCTGGATCCGCTCGGTCACCGCGGCGATCGCCGTCAGTGTCTGCAGGCCGTCGTAGCCGAAGCCGTGAAACGTGACGTGGTCCCCGGCGATCAGGCCATCGAGGCCCATCGCTTCCGCCCGCCGGGCCGCGTCGAGCGTCATCGCGCCGGTCGTGTTGCCGCGGACATCCCACCCACGAACCATCACCGAGACGTGTGGAGCGTTCATCCGGTTCTCCTCCCTGGAACGCCGCCACGATACACCGGCGGCGCGCTCCGGCGCGCGTAGCCGCTTCCGCCGCGGGAAGGTTGGCCAAAGCGCGCCCAGCGGTGACTATGAGATCCATGCACCAACGCGTTCTCCTGGCACTTCTCGCCCTCCCCGCGCTCATGGGCCTCGCCGCCGCCTGCGGTGGCGACGACTCGAGCGACGACCCGGGCACAACTTCCGGCGATGGCCTTTCCGGCGATGGCGCGAAGGCCCTTCGCGGCCTGGCCAAGGACCTCTCCAAGAAGAGTTACGAGGCCGTCTATTCCATCGAGACGGACGATGGCGAAGGCGGCACGGACAAGGGCACCCTGACCATCTCCAGCAAGCCGCCGAAGTCGGCCTTCGCCGTGTCCACCACGGATTCGAAGGGTGTGAAGACTGAGTTCCTAAGCTTCCAGGACGACAAGGTCTCGTACATCTGCACGAAGGACGGTGACGAGCCCGGCGAATGCGTCAAGAGCGAGGTGACTGACCCCACCGCAAGTGCCGGGATTTTCGACCTCGATTCGCTCCTCACCAGCCTCGATGAGGACGCCGAGACCACCGTTACCGAGGTGAAAGGCCGCAAGATCGGCGGCGCTGACAGCAAATGCTTCGAGATCAAAGACTCGACGAGCTCGGGCACCGCCTGCTTCGCCACTTCGACCGGCATCATGACGTTTGTGGATTCGAACGACAGCGGTTTACTTCTCAAGATCGAAGCGAAGAAGGTCACCGACAAGCCTGACGACAAGATCTTCACGGCGCCCGAAGGCTACGAGGTGATCGACCTCGGGAACTGACCCTCGGCGGTCGGTGTTTCCCTAAACCACGAACCCTTAGGATGGGGCCAACCACTGCGGAGCAACGCATCCATGACTGACGCGCAGGCCGCCGGGCCTCCTATGATCTTCGACCGCGCCTTCCTCACGGGGATCGAGGACGTGACGCAACTGATCCTTGTTCGCCACGGTGAGCAATACATCCCCGACGCCCGCTCCGGGCCCGTTGGCGACACGGTCGATCCGCCGTTGAGCGAACGTGGCGAACAGCAGGCGCGGCTCGTCGGCTTGCGGTTCTCAACGGCGAAGATCGACGCGGTGTACGCCAGCCCGCTGCGGCGCGCCCTTGATACCGGGAAGCAGATTGCCCGCCACCATCGGCTGGAGCCGATCGTCCTGAGCGACCTGCGCGAGGTCGAGATCTTCCGGGATGTCCCGCGGGACCAATCGGCGTTGGCCTATTTCGGGGAAGCGCCCCTGGCCGGAATGCGCGAACGGATGCTGCGCGAGCGATCCTGGGACATCTACGCGGCCTCCGAAAGCAGCGCCGAGTTCCGGCGGCGGACCGTCAACGCGATCGAGGGGATCATCGCCGCGAACCTCGGCAAACGCGTCGTCATCGCCTGCCATGGCGGCGTCATCAACGCCTATGTCGGACACATCATCGGGACGCCGTACGACATGTTCTTCCGGCCGGCCCACACCTCCGTCAGCATCGTCGCCTCGGGCCACGGCGTCCGCGCTGTCCACAGCCTCAATGATATTCACCACCTGGAGACGGACGAGGGCAACTTCGTAAGCCATTGAGCCGCGAGGTCCGAGGTCCGAGGTCCGAGGTCCGAGGGAATCCGACTCCGCTGCCCGGCGCAGCATCTCTACCATCGTTACCGGCCCGCGAACCTAGCTCGTACGTAACACGTACCGGGGAGTCTCATCGGCAGGAATGTCGGCAAACAGCCGGCTAGGCACCGGCTGACCGGACGCAAGCCCGTCAAGGGCGTCGGCGAGAGTGCGGCGGAAAGTCGAGTCGCCCTCCGGACGGCCGTCTCCCCCTGGTCCCGGCCCCCGGTATCGGTGACTAGGACCACCCTGTTGCCTCTCCTCGAAGCACCGCCACGGCAAGACTCCCCCCGAACCATGGATGGCGGAGAATGAGCGTTTCCCGCCCTTCAAGAGAGCAGTTTGAATGACCTCGAGTGGTGCCACAGAAATGCCCAACTGCGGGCTATCCAGAGGGTCCGAGCAGGCCCATGCTGACGCGTCCACCTCAGGCAACCAGTTAAAGAGGCAGTACACGGGTTCCATGTTCGTCCGGCTCGCGAATCCGCTAAGCAGGTCAATCTGACGCTCTCCAGAACCGCGCACTCGGTGCTGGAGGTATCGGTAGACCAGCTCCTTGCAATCGAGGCGCTTTGCCTGCACCGCAAACCCTCGCTGTCCGGAAGCGAGCCAAAGCCAATCGACGCCTGTGGCCCCTTCCTGCGTGCGCGACACCGGGTGCACCCGTACGGTTCCGAGCTGTGCCGCCCGAAGCATCAGCAGTTCTGTGAGCGTCTCCTCACCGAGCCGGGTTCCGAGACTGTGGGCTGTCTCCATCGTACCCCACATCTCAGCGGCAAGACGCTCCAGAACTTGACGAGCAGACATCACTACCGCCCTCCCAAGGCACTACCTCCGATCGTAG
>CAZQCR010000041.1:10977-17209 GCA_964591745.1 uncultured Anaerolineaceae bacterium | reverse complement strand
GTACATCTGGCGTACCTGTCGTCCAAGTGGTGCCGCGAGCTTATTGCGGTCGGCATTGCGGGCGGGTCACGGTCACCCGGTGGGACGTAACAGCGGCGTTGCAGTCGTTCCTGCGTCTCCACTCACGGTCAGGTGGAGTGGCTTCGCGTCCTGGTCAGCTCGCTATCGTCCGCTGCAGGCTCGCCGCTTTCGTCTCGCGGCTACCGGCGCTACGATTCCGGGCATGTCAATTGAAGTCGGCCAGCCCGCCCCTCCCTTCACCGTCTTGGGCAAGGATCGCCAGCAGTTCACTCTGGAGTCGTTCCCGGGGAAACACCTGGTCCTTGCCTTCTACCCGCTCGCCTTCACCGGTGGCTGAACGAGCGAGATGACGGCCTTCCGCACGCACACCGATGCGTTCGCGACGGCCAATGCCCAGGTTCTGGGCATCTCGATCGATTCCTTCGCCGCTGCTGGTGAGTTCCAGGACAAGCTCGGGCTCGAATTCCCGCTCGCCGGCGACTGGCCGAAGTACCAGGCCGGCAAGGACTACGGGACCCTCAACGAACAGTTCAGCTTCTTCAATCGCACGACGTTCGTTATCGATCGCGAAGGCATCATCCGCGATATCTACGCCGACCCGCGCGACTTCGAATCGCACGCCCCGCACGCCCTCGAAGCCCTGAAAGCCCTCGGCGAAACGGTGGAGTGAGCTTTCTGCGAACCGCCCGCCTTCACCTTCGGCCGCCTACCGGGCCTGAAGCGGAGGCGCTCGTTCGCGGCGAAGTGCCTGTGTCCATGCCCGCCATCACCGGGTATCCGCACCGCGATACCCCGGATGCCTTTCGCGCCTTCGCAGCGAGATGGCATTCGGCTCAGCCGCCCGACCCGGGCTGGGTGGTCGTTCGCCTGAGCGATGGCCTCGCCATCGGCGAGATCGGCTTCGGCTTCGAAGCCGAGCCGGGCGTCCGCACAGGCGGCTATGGATTCGCCCCAGCGGCCTGGGGCCAGGGCTACGCGAGCGAGGCGCTCTCCGCCGTCCTCCCGTTCGTGCTCGGCCAGCCGGGTGTCCTCCGCGTGGTCGCCGAAGCGCTCAAGACGAACGTCGCCAGCTGGCGTGTCATGGAGAAGGCGGGAATGACCTTCGTGGAGGAATTCCAGCGCGCGGAAGGCCATCAGCTCCGGCAGTTCGTTTCCTTTCGGATTGATCGCCAGGCCCAGGCCACGTAAGGCAGGCGGCGTCCGCCGGCCTCAGCCGTACGCCCGATTGACCGTGCTGCAGCACCGTCAGCGTCCGCCAGGAGGCAGAAGCTTGCCTTCACAGATCTCGGGGTTTATTGTCTTGTTCCTATGTCGCTTGTCTGGCAGCGCTGGCTGCTGTGGCTCCGGAAAGCCGCAGCCTGGCGAGAGTCCTTCGGTACCGCGTGGGTAGAGCCCGCGAACGGATTTACGTTCGCGGCACTCGCCGGTCCCATAGAGCTCCCGCCGCTTCCCTGGTACAGGGCCGAGGATTTCGAGGACTTTGTCCCCGCAACCGCGGCAGCCCCTGCACCGGCTGCGGAACCCCCCGCGCTCGGCCGTCCGGCCGTTGCGGAACCCGGTGTCGCGGCTTCCGCCGCTTAATCCGCCCTCGCGCCCTTCGCCGCGCGTTTCATATGGCAGCCAGGCCGCGCTATACTGCGTCCATGGCGATCTACGAGTACTTCTGCCCCTCTTGCCGCGAGCGCTTCGAACAGCGCCGACCCATGTCCGAAGCGAACAGCGCCGTCACCTGTCGCGCTGGCCACAAAGCCGAACGCACCGTCTCGATGTTCGCGATGGCCCGCGGTGGCGCCGCCACCGCCCTCGGCGAGGAGCCCATGGCGATGGGCGGCGGTGGCTGCTGTGGCGGGGGCGGCTGCGCCTGCGGTAACTGAACCCGCGCCTGTCCGGCGTCCGCCCCGAGCCCCTTCCGCTCCTATCCCGCCTGACCCTGCGTCTCAGTCCCCGCTGGCCCGCCTTCGACGCTCTGGCCGTACCCGGATGATCTCCGGTTCCGCCGCCGGCGGCTTCGCCCGGACGAACATCAGCGTCGCCACGGAGGCCACGATGATTAGCAGCGCTTCTCCTATCGTCATCGCCCCGACGAAGTAGACCGCCTCCTCCCAGAACGGCTCCGGGAACATCTGGATCAGCCGGTCCGTGTCCGGGTTGAGCTGCCACAGGTCGTTCCGGAACGCGATTTCGTGGAACCGCGTCCACATCGCGTCGAACCCCGTCACCGCGAACGCTCCGACGATCGCCGTCACCCCCAGGCCTACCCCGATCCCGCCCAGCGCGAGCACGGCCAACCGCCGCAATGATCCAGAGCCGGCCCACAGGAAGACGCCGCCGATGTACACCAGTACGTACGCCAGGGAGATCTCGTGCAGCCGGAAGACGCCCCGCATCAAGGCCTTCACGTCCTCCATGTGCTGCGTCTCCTTCGAACTGAAGAGCGCGACTTCGTCACCATCGTCGTTCACCAGGATGTTCAGCCGCTGCCGATCATCCTCGAAGTAGGAGATGATGTCGCGCCCGGCCCGGTCCAGTTCGCTCAGGGACAGGCCAGTGTTCGCGGCCGAACTGTGCTCGCGGAATCCCCGCTCGTAGAAGCGCACCTCCCCCGCCAGGAACCGGACGTTCGAGGTGATCAGGAGCACCGGAATGGCGATCACGAAGAGCGCGGTGGCGATGCGGGCGACCCAGTGCATGTTCGCCATAGTAGGCGCGGCGCCCTCCAAGGTCATGGAAACGGCCGTCCGCGCCACCGCCCCGATTCCTCAACGCTACAACGCATCAGGGCCCGGTCGCCATTCCCTACCGCGCGGGCTCCTGCGTCGGCCGCGCGGCGACGCTTGACCGGCCGCGGAAGGTAGGATCGTCGCGGTCCAGCCAGGTGTCGGCGAACCGGTCCTGGTAGCCATCCACCGCATCGTGCGGGAACGCCTTGACGTACGGGTAGGCCAGCGAAACCACCCGCTCGCTCACGAAGTTCACCCCGGCCGCCGCCGTCATGATCTTCCGTTGCGCCTGGAAGCCAAGCTCCCGGCGCTTCCCTTCGTCGAACTCCGTCCGTTGCCCGTCGATAAGCGCGTCCAACTCCGTGTCGCGCAGCGCGAACGTGTTTTTCGTCCCGGCGCTGTGAAAGTACGGGTGCAGCCAATCGTCGAGGTCGATCCAGCCAGTGTCCGGCCCGGCCGCCCACCCAGCCTCGTTCTTCAGGATCCGGCCCACCAGGTCGCCAATCGGCACCGGCGTCACCCCCACCGCGATCCCCGTTGCTTCGAGGATGTGGCGCCGCACCGTCATTCCAAGGTTCAGGTTGTATTCCGCTTCGTCCACCACAAACAGCGTCATGTCTGGCAACGAAACTCCGGCGCCCACTGCCGCCTCGATCAACGCCTTCGCTTCGCGCATATCCTGCGCTCGGCCCTCAACCCCTGGCCGATAGCCCGCCGTCTGCAGCACTTCGCTCTCCGGCAACGTCCAGCGGCTGAATGGCCAGCTCACCCACGGGTTCACCGCGCCCGCGCCCGAAAAGAAGGCCTGGAGCATCTCGTGCCGGTTCACTGCAATGCTGAACGCCTGGCGCACCCGGGGATCGTTGAACGGCGCGATTCGCGTATTGAAGCGCATACCGAACCACAGGCCGTGGCCCACACCCGTCGCCTGCAGCTGCGGGATCGAAGCTTGCAGCCTGTCCGCCTGCGCCTTCCCGAGGAAGGCCACATCGAGGTTCTTCGTCCGTAGCCCGGCCTCGATCTCGTCCGTGTTCTTCGGCTGCGTCACATCCAGCCCGTCCAGGTAGGGCCGCTGATTGCGCCCGAACCAGCTCGGGTTTCGCGCCACGCTCGCGAACTTCCCTTCCTGCCACTCCACCCAGCGGAATGGCCCGCTCCCCGTCTGTTGCTCCAGCGAGATCTCCCCGCCCACCTCCAGCTCTGGCGCCACAATGAAGGCGTTGACGTCCCCAAAAGCGCCCAGCATCGTCACCAGCGGCGACTTCAGCGTGATCCGGACCGTTCGCGGGTCCGGCGCCTCAACCTTGTCGATGCCCAGCCACCGCGCCTTCCGCACGAAGCTCGCGTCGCCGTTCACCTGGCGTTCGATGGAGAACTTGACGTCCTCGGCCGTTACGGGTCGCCCGTTCAGCGGCTCGCGTTCCTGCCACCGCGCTGCAGGATCGATCTGGAACACGATCGTCGTCGCGTCTGGTTGAAGATACGATGCCGCCAGGTCGGGCAGAACCGCCCCCGTGACCTGGTTCGAATACGTAAGCAGCCGGCTAAACACCAACGCCTGCTGGCCGTGGAACGGGCCCGCCTGCGTCTTGTGCGGGTCCCACACCCGGTCACTGGCCACGAAGTTCGTGTAGCGAAGCGTATCCCCGTGGCGCTTGCTGAGCGGTTCACGCGGGGCCGTTGTCGCGGTCCCGGTACCGGCGGGTGCTGTTCGGCCGGGCGCCACGGTCTTCGTCGCCACTCTCGCCGGGGCGTTCGCGCCGCCGCCACAACCGGCCGCCAGCAATCCGCCAGCGCCCGCGGCTACGCCTGCCGCCGCGAGGAAGCGCCGCCGCGATAGCCGCTTGCTTCCTCCAAGTTTCCATTCCATTCGCAGTCCCATAGTATCGCCAGCGCGGTTCCGCGCATGTCCGAATGTTAAGAGCCAGGAGGTCTATCCTTGCCCCGGAAGTTCACCGCTACGGAGATCACCGACCGCCTCGCCGCTATCGCTGGCTGGGAGGCGCAACCCGACGCCATCGTCCGCACCTTCACCTTCACCGACCACATCGCGGCTTTCAGCTTCGTCACGCGCGTCGCCATGGCAGCGGAGGTCATGGACCACCATCCCGACCTCCGGATCGTCTACAACACGGTCGACATAAAGCTCAATTCCCACGACGCCGGGGGCGTCACCGAGCGGGACATCCGACTCGCCAGCAAGATTAACGAACTCGTCTAGAATTCGCCCACGAATCGAGGAGGCTCCCATGGCCCTGGCCCGCTTCAAGATCCCGGACCATCTCGTCGCACGTGTTCCCGCCGAGGATATGCGTGAAGCTGTTGTCGACCTCTTCGTCGCAGCCGGCATGCCGGAGGACGACGCCCGCCAGTCGGCCGATGTCCTCATTTGGGCTGACCTCCGGGGCATCGACTCCCACGGTGTCAGTAACATGATGGTCTTCTACCTCCGCGGCCTGAAGGACGGCGGCATCAACGCCGCCCCGTCCTGGAAAGCGGTGCGGGAGACGCCCGGGACGGCCCTGGTGGATAGCGACCGCGGCCTCGGCCTCGCCGTAGGCCCCGCCGCCATGAACATCGCGATCGAAAAGGCGAGAAACGTTGGCATCGGCTCTGTCGTCGTCAGCAATGGCCGCCACTTCGGCGCGGCCGGGTACCACGCCGCCATGGCCCTCGACCACGACATGGTCGGCCTCGCGATGACCGTCGGCGGCCTCTCCGTTGCCCCCACGTACGGGGCGAAGGCGATGGTGGGCCTGAACCCGCTCGCCTTCGCGGCCCCCACCGCCAGCGAAGCGCCGTTCATCTTCGATGCCTCGATGAGCTCCGTCGCCGGGAACAAGATCCGGCTCGCGCGGCGGATCGGCGCGCCCGTGGCCGGCGGCTGGATCGCCGGCCCGGATGGCACGCCTCTCATGGAGGAGGCTCCTGTCCCAGACGAGTTCATGATGCTCCCCCTCGGAGCCACCCGGGATATCGGCTCCCACAAGGGCTACTCGCTCGCGGTGATGGTCGACATCCTCTGTGGCCTGCTGGCCGGTACCGGGCCCGGCTTCACCGCCGGGAACAGCGTCTCCCACCACTTCCTCGCCTACCGGATCGACGCATTCACCGACCCGGTGGAGTTCAAAGCCCAGATGGACGTCTACATGAAGGGCCTCCGCGAGACGCCGCCCGCCCCCGGCCACGACCGCGTCGAGTACGCCGGCCTCGGCATGGCCGAAGCCCTCGCCGACCGCGGCGAGAACGGCATCCCCTACCACGAAGACGTCGTCGAGCAGTTCCGCTCCTGGGCCACCGAGTACGGCACGAGGCAGCGCGTATGATGGACGTTCCGGATTCGCTCGGGCGAGAAGCAGCGACGATCCGGTCGCGCCTGATAGGATCGAGGGAGCGTAAGAGGAGAGGAGGTTTACCTTGAAGCGAACCATCTCGGCCCTTGACGCCCGGCGACGGTTGGGCGAGTTGCTTGAGAGCGTCCACGACCACGG
>CAZQCR010000041.1:9492-10877 GCA_964591745.1 uncultured Anaerolineaceae bacterium | reverse complement strand
GGGCGAGTTCCACCTCGTCACTTCCGCGGCATTGATCAGCGAGTTGGCGCGCGTGCTTGCCTACCCCTCCATTCGCAAGCGCACCGGCTGGTCCGCAAACGATGAATATGCGTTCATCGAACTCGTCTGGGAGTCGAGCCTCGTTGTCACGCCCGATATGGAGGTGACGGCGAGCCGCGATCCCAACGATAATCGCGTGCTCGAGGCGGCGCTCGCAGGTTCCGCCGACTACATCGTGAGCGGCGACAAGGACTTGCTCGTGCTCGTGCAATTCGAACACATCCCGATTCTCAGCCCGGCCGATTTCCTGAAGATGCTTCCCCGGTCGATCTGACCAGCACCACGAACCCGAGGATTCTCCTATGCCAGCTCCCGCTCCCGTTACCGCCGATACCCGCTACGAACCCGTCCCGCTCTGGGCGAAGGTCCCGCACGGCCTCTGGCTGCGCGAGGCCACCTCCGTCGCCGTCGATTCCGAGGACCGCGTCTACGTCTTCAATCGCGGCAACATGCCCGTGCTCGTCTTCGATCGCGATGGCAACGTCGTCCACATGTGGGGCAACGACAACCCCTACCAGGGCGTGACGGAGATCATCGACCCCTACGGCAACCCGATGAAGAAGTACGAAGGCACGCAGTACACCTGGGCCCACTCCGTCCGCTGCGACCACGAAGACAACGTCTGGCTCGTCGATAACGTCGGCAACTTCATCCACCGCGCGGACCGCACAGGGAAGACGCTCCAGACTATCGGCACCGGCGTGCCAGCCCCGCGCCAGGGCGGCGAGATGTTCAACCGCCCGACGGATGTCGCCGTGAACCCGGCCAACGGCGACATCTTCATCTCCGATGGCTACGGCAACTCACGGGTTCATCGCCTGGACCGCTCGGGCAAGCACATCCTCTCCTGGGGCGAGCCTGGCTCGGACGATGGCCAGTTCAGCCTCCCCCACAACATCTCCATGCTCGGGACGAACCACGTGATCGTCTGTGACCGCGAGAACCATCGCGTCCAGGTGTTCACCGTGGATGGCCAGTGGGTGAACGGCTGGCACGTCCACCATGCCGTCGCGGTCTGGGCGAGCAAGGACGACGACAACACCGTCTACATCGCCGAGCAGGGCCCGCCCCCGGTCCAGTTCGGCGTGCCCAACCTCGGCCACCGCGTCTCCATCTACACGCGCGATGGCAAGCTCATCACGCGCATCGGCAACCGCATGCCAGGCGAAGCGCCCGACCAGTTCCTCTGGCCGCACAGCGTGGCGGTCGATTCGCAGGGCAGCATCTACGTCGCCGACGTCTCGTATGTCGAGGTCGGCAGCCGCCAGACGCCGCCCCGCGAAATGGTCAGCCTCCACAAGTGGCGCCGCGTCCACGGTTGAACG
>CAZQCR010000041.1:0-9392 GCA_964591745.1 uncultured Anaerolineaceae bacterium | reverse complement strand
CCGCTACCCGCCCATCACTTTGCCGAAGTCCATCGTCCGCCAGCGCTCGGGCGTCAGCACCGCTACCACGGACTTCTCCGTGCTCGGATTGTTCTTCGCGTACCAGGCGCCCATCTCGGGGCCGAGGTAGCGCGTCGCCATCTCCGTGTCGTCGCGCTGCGCTTTTTCGATGCGGACCGGTCCCTCAACGCTGACGTACTTGTACGGCGGCTTCTCGTCCTGCGCAGTCAGCGTCGCGCGGCCCGATTTCGCGAGGAGACGAACTTTCAGCGAGTCCCCATCCATCCCGATCCGCACCTCTCCATCGCGGTAGATGTACCAGATCGGCAGGGCGAGCGGCCCCTTGCCCGCCTGCTCAATCGCCAGGATCCCGACGTGAACATCCGCCAGGAACGCCTCGCGCTCCTCCCCCGTCATCGAACCGTCAGCCATGGTTTCGCCTCCGTTTTGGGACATCGTTCCCCGGCCAGTGGCCGAGCGCAAGCAACGGCTGTAGCCGCGGCCCACCGGGGCCGCCTACTCCCCCAAGTCGGCCAGAAGCTCAGCATCCCGAACCCAAACCCAGGGCCAGTCCCGCAGTCCGGCCGAGAGGGGGTTAGAAGCGATGTATCGTACGGCGCCGACGTAGTCGTCTTCACTGCGCAGCAGCCTGTCGTAGAAAGACGGCTGCCAGATCGCTGACCGCACGCCCGCGCCGCGAAAGGCGAACGTCGAGTAGGACTTGAAGCCGTTAACCTACCGCACGATGTCGCGGTCCGACGGGCGGGCAACAACATGAAGATGGTCGGGCATGAGGCAGGCGGCAAGGAGATCGATGGCAGTCCGCTCTCGCTCGTTGAGGAGCGCGTTCCAAACGAGCTCGCCTTTCCCCGGAGCGAAGGGCCGTGTTTCGGCCAATGCGCGGAAGACGATGTGAAAGATGTTGTCTCGGTGTCCGTATGCGGCGGCCTGGAGACGGTTGCGGTCCGGGTAGGGAACGAAATCCGGCACAGCGGAGCATGGTAAGCGGTAGGCGACCCCGGTGGGCCGCGGCTACATTCGGACCGACGGTGGCAAGGTGAGCAATAAGCGACCCCGGTGAGTCGCGGCTACCCGCCCCGCGCCTGCAAAACCAACACACGCTCCTGCTCGTTCAGCTCTTCCCAGGTCTTCAGGATCTCGTCTTTCAGCGGGAAGATGTGGACCGCGTCCCAGCCGCAGACATCCTCACACAGCCGGCAGCCCGTGCACTTCTTCTCGTCCACAGTGCTCACGCCGAAGAAGTCGTCGATCCGGTCCGTGTGCTGGAGGCTCAACGCGTCAAACGGGCAGATGTTGATGCACAGCTCACAGCCGGAGCCGATGCACTTCTCCTCGATCACGACCGCCTTCGGCCACTTGTCCTTCTTCAGTGATCGGCAAACTTCGCCAACCGTATCCAGGATCGCTTCCGGTGGGCAGACGAGCCCGCAGGCGCCGCAGTCGATGCAGAGCGTCGGATCGATGACGTGAAGGAAGTTCCGTTCGCCCGTGATCGCGTTCGTCGGGCAGCGCTTCGTGCAGGCGGTACAGCCGATGCACGTCTCGATAATCTTGTACGCCAACCGCCGAACCCCTCGCTGAAGTTGCTCGATCATATCACCGGCCGCGGCAAGAGGCCCAGCGCCCTCAACCGCCGCCCTCTCTTCGAACCGCTATCATGGCCCGATGCTTCCTTCACTCACCCTTGGCCCCGCGGGACCCGAGATCCGCCCTATCGGCATGGGCATCTGGCAGTGGGGCGACCAGCGTTTCTGGTCGTTCGACCGCGTCCACGGCGTCGACGATGCTCGTGAAGCCCTTGCCGCCTCCCTCGATGCCGGCGTCACCTTCATCGATACCGCCGAGATCTACGGCAGCGGTACGTCCGAGAAGATCCTCGGACTGCTCTTGAAGGAGAGCGGTCGCGAAGCCGTCGTCGCCACCAAGTTCGCCCCTTTCCCCTGGCGTCTCCGGGCCGCGAACGTCGGCGCCGCCCTCGACCGCAGCCTCGAACGGCTTGGGATGGCCTCCGTTGACCTCTACCAGGTCCATTGGCCGTTCCCGGTCATCCGCAACGACGCCCTGATGGGCAGCCTTGCCGATGCGGTGAAGGCCGGGAAGGTCCGCCAGGTCGGCGTGAGCAACTACTCGGAAGCCCGGATGCGCGCAGCCCACGCCGCCCTCGCAAAGCACGGCATTCAGCTCGCCTCGAACCAGGTCAACTATAGCCTCGTCCAGCGTGCGCCGGAACGGAACGGGATCCTCAAGGCCTGCCGCGAACTCGGCGTCACGCTCATCGCCTACAGCCCGCTCGCCCAGGGCGCGCTCACGGGGAAGTACGGTCCCGGCCGCGGCAAGGTCGCCGGCATACGGCGGTATCGTGGCTACTTCCGTTCCCTGCCGAAGCTCATGCCGCTCGTCGAAGAGCTCGAAGCGATCGGCCGCGCCCACGACAGGACGGCCGCCCAGGTGGCGCTCAACTGGCTCGCCCGCCAGCAAGGCGTCATCCCCATTCCCGGCGCGAAGAACGGCCGCCAGGCGCGCGAAAACGCCGCCGCCATCGACTTCGCGATAACCGAGGACGAAGCTGCACGCCTCAGTGCCGCCAGCCTGCGTAAGCCGCCCCGGTAGCCTGTCGGCGGCTTTTCACACGGCCGCATCGACTTCCAGCGCTGTCCGCAAGCCCGATTCGATGGCCCCCTGGATCCAGGCGTGGGCCAGTGAAGCGTGTTCGCCGGCGAAGTGCAGCCGGCCTTCCGGCCTGATGATCTCCGGGTAGAGCAGCGTCTGCTGGCCGGCTTCGAACATCGCGAACGCCCCGCCCGCGTACGGGTCCTCCTGCCACACCTTCACCGCCCCGGCTTCGTACGTCCCCGCGATCTGGGGGTGGATCTGCGCCACGTTCTCCACCGCCTGCACATAGAGCTGGTGCGGCTCCAGGCTCGCCCAGCGCTCCGCGTCCTGCCCCCAGGTGTAGCTCGCCAGGATCACCCCGCGGCCCGTCTCCTTCCCCTGGTCCGGGTAGTACAGCGACCGGATCGGCAGGTCCGTGATGCTCGCACCGCCAACGATCCCCTCGTCCTCCTCCCAGAATCGCCGCCCGCACTGCATCAGGATCTTCGTCGAGGCCTCGTAGTTTAGCTGCCGGATAGCCCGCTCCTTCCCCCGGGAAAGCCCGGGAGTGAACTCGATGTTGCGCAGCACCCCGAAGGGCAGCGTCACGATCACCCGCTCGCCCGTGTACTTCGTCGTACCACCCGGCCCCTCGCAGGTCACCTCCACACCCGATGCCGTCGCGTCCACCCGCCGGACCCGCGCACCGAAGCGGATTCGCTCGCGCAGCTCCCCGCCCAGCGTCCTCGGCAGCCGGTCCATCCCACCCTTGATCGTATCGACGTCCGTGAACCACTTCCCCTGCTCTTCGCGCAGCAGCTCCATGAAGGCGGTGTTTAACAGCGGCTCCATCGCCGTCAGCAGGCTCAACACCTCGATGTCGTTTTCGTTGAAGCCGTTGACCTCTAGGAACTCGCGGAACGAGTACTGGTCGTGGGTGGCGCGAATGGCGTCCCAACCGGCCTCGCCGTCGCGGTCGATCCGTTCGATCAGCGGCGCCAGCGCCCGTTCGTAGCGGGCCATGATCGGGTCATCGGCTGCGTAGTCTTCGGCCCGGCACTGGTTCCCCAGTATCCGTACATACCCCTTCGGGTTGTTCATCGTGAAGGGAACCGCCTCCAGCCCGAAGCGCGCCAGGTAGGCCCGTGTAAGCGTGTGTGTCTTCGGTATTCGCATCGCCCCCGCTTCGGCGAACAGGCCGTCGCTGAACGGCTCCCGGAGCGTTTGCACGCGGCCGCCTACGCGCGTTTGCGCCTCCAGGATCGTCACGTCGTGTCCGGCCCGCGTCAGCACGTCGCCAGCCGTCAGCCCGGCCATCCCGGCGCCGATGATCAGCACCTTCCTCGGCGCTTCCGTGGTCGGGAGGCGTTCTCGGATAAGCCGCTCGTACCGTTCGTCGTCGTTCGCTGTCATCGGTTCCTCCGTGTCGCTCGGGTGGGCACCACTATCGGCCACCCGGCGCTCGGCTTCAATCAGATGAAGAGCAGGACGGCCGGGACAGCGACAATCGCGCCAAGGAAGATCCCGAGGTGGCGTGGTTTCGCCGTCGCCCAGCCGGCCGTTGCCAGCACTCCCCGCGAATACGGCCCGTAGAAGAAAAACAGCACGATCAGCGAAATCACCGCGACAGAGATCATCTCCGTCAGCACCACCGTGAAGGCCGTGTTTCCGCCCAGCAGCACCGAAGCAACCAGCGTATCCACGAACGTCGTGATGTTCGCCCCCATCACGTACGGGATGATGTGCTCCCGCTTGATGTATCCCTTTAACGCCAGCGGTACCAGCACCGTGATCGAGATCGAGACGCTGAGCGTCAGCATCGTGATCGCGCAGCCCATCAGGAACATCAGTGGCCGCCGGTGCAGGAACTTCAGCGCCCGTTGCACGCCTTCGGCCTCTCCCTCTAGCTGCGGCAGCGCCCTATCGAAGAGCGTGAAGCTCCCCAGCAGGATCAGCACCCCGGCAACGAAGACGAGCGCTCCCGGCAGGACGTCCTTGATCAGGTCCACCGGTGGTCCGTAGACCTTGTCGATCAGGTCCAGCAGGCTCGTGGGCGTGGCGAACTGCACGCTATCCAGCCAGCCGTAGTGCAGCGCCACCAGCCCCAGCAAGATCGCCGGCCCCTGCGTGGTGAACGTGGTCACCAGGGCGATGACGCCGATCGAGAGACCATCCGCGTTCCGCCGTCCCCGCAGGTAGAGCAGGAAGCCGACGGCCAGCACGATGAACGAAGCGCCCAGCCGCGATCCTCCGACGATCGCGAACGCCTCCTGCTCGTTGAACGTTCCCCCGGAGAGCAACGAGATGCCGATCGCCGCCACCGGCGATCCGCTCAACACGACGTAGGCGAAGAGCCAGCCGAACCCCACGGCGTTCGCCGGCCCGGAGACGCTCAGGTTATCCAGGATCGGGAGCAGGTCCTTCGCCCCCGCCTTGATCGTCTGCAGCGCCAGGATGAACACGAGGATGCCCGCAACGGCGAACAGTGACCGTGTCGATATCTTCAGCGGCGTCACGAGGAAGTGGCGCGGCCCTCCACCCGCACCGGCGAGCGCTTCCGGCCGCAGGAGCGCCTTCGTCTGGTCCTCCGGCTTCGTCAAGGGCCCGTATCCGCGTCGATCTCACGGACCATCCCGGCCGCAACCGTGAGCCGCGTCGCCGCGTCGATCAGGATGAAGCTGCCGGTATCCCGGCTCGTCGAATACGGGTCCGCGAAGATCGGTTCCAGCACCTTGATCGTCACCCGGCCGATGTCGTTGAGGGCGAAGTGATCCGGGGCCTGGTGCCGTTCCAGGGTTTCGATGTCCAGCCGGTCATCCAGCGATTCGACCAGGCACTTCACCCGCCGAGTGGTGTGTTTGATCCAGAACTGCTGGCGCGGCCGCAGGGTCTGCGTGTCGCTCATCCAGCAGAGGTCCGCCGTGAACCGCCGGGCCGCCGCCGAACCCTGGCTCGCCGCCACGATCATGTGGCCCCGGCCAACGTCCACTTCGTCGGCCAGACGGATGACGACGGCCTCCGTGCTCTCGGCCGACTGCAGCGGCTGTTCGAAGCGGTCGATCGCCGCCACCCGCGTCGTCACGCCGAGCGGCAGCACCCGCACCTCGTCACCGACTGAGACGCGGCCGGCCGCCACCGTCCCGGCGTACCCGCGGTAGTCGTGGAACTCCGTTGTGTGCGGCCGAAGGACGTACTGCACGGGGAACCGTAGTGCCGCGTGCCGCGCATGGTCCGGCACCTCTACCGTCTCCAGGAACTCCAGCAGCGTCGGTCCTGTGTACCAGGGCATGTTCGGCGCGCCCTCTACTATGTTGTCACCGAGCACCGCGGACATCGGGATAACCGTGACCTGCTCCGCGCCCAGCTGCCGGGCGAGGACCGCGTAGTCCGCCTCAATCTCCTTGAGCCGCGCTTCGGACCAGTCGGCCAGGTCCATCTTGTTCACGCAGAGGACCAGGTGGCGAATGCCGAGGAGCACGGTTAGCGCCGTGTGCCGGCGCGTCTGTTGAATCACGCCCTTTCGCGCGTCCACCAGGATCAGGGCGAGGTCCGCCGTCGATGCGCCAGTGACCATGTTTCGTGTGTACTGCACGTGGCCCGGCGAGTCAGCGATGATGAACTTCCGGCGCGGCGTCGCGAAGTAGCGGTAGGCGACGTCGATCGTGATCCCCTGCTCCCGTTCTGCGCGCAGGCCATCTGTGAGCAGCGCCAGGTTCACCGACTCGAGCCCCTGCGCCTCGCTCGCGCGTTCCAGGCTCGCCATCGTGTCTTCGAACACCTGCTTGCTGTCGTACAGAAGGCGGCCGATCAGCGTGCTCTTCCCGTCGTCTACCGAGCCTGCGGTCGCAAAGCGAAGGAGGTCCATTAGAAGTAGCCCTCCCGCTTCCGGTCTTCCATCGCCGCTTCCGAAAACTTGTCGTCTGCCCGGCTCGCGCCCCGTTCCGTTACCCGTGCCACCGCGACCTCGGCGATGATCGCCTCGAAGTCCGCGGCGTCGGAGTAGAGCGCCGCCGTGCAGGTCATGTCGCCGACCGTCCGGTAGCGCACCGTGGCGGTGAAGGGCTGCTCGCTCGGGAGCTGGGGCATGAACGGGCTCACGGACATCAGCATCCCATCGCGCTCGAAGACCTCACGTTCGTGCGCGAAGTAGATCGAAGGCACCTCCAGCTCTTCGCGCTCGATGTAGCGCCAGATGTCGAGCTCCGTCCAGTTCGACAGCGGGAAGACGCGCATGTGCTCGCCTTTAATGTGCATCCCGTTGTACAGCCGCCACAGTTCCGGGCGCTGGTTGCGCGGGTCCCACTGCCCGAACTCGTCCCGGAACGAAAACACCCGCTCTTTCGCCCGCGCCTTCTCTTCATCGCGCCGGGCCCCGCCAATCGCCGCGTCCAGCTGCTGCTCGGCGATGGCGGCCAGCAGCACCGGCGTCTGCAGGCGGTTGCGGGAGGCCCGGGGTCCCCGCTCCTCCACCAGTTCACCACGGTCGATCGCGTCCTGTACGGATGCGACGATCAGCCGCGCCCCAAGCTCCTCTACCCGCCGGTCACGGAAATCGAGGACCTCCGGGAAGTTGTGGCCCGTGTCAACGTGCATCACCGGGAACGGGAACTTCGCCGGCCAGAACGCCTTCTCGGCCACCCGCAGGAGAACGATCGAGTCCTTGCCCCCGGAAAACAAGAGGGCGGGCCGTTCGAACTCGGCCGCGACTTCACGCATGATGAAGATCGCCTCGTCTTCCAGCTCATCGAGGTCAGTTCGTTGCGCTGCCGGCGCTTGCTCCACGGTCATCGTCGTGCCTCCAGGGTGGCGGCTGTCGCGGCCTCCGCCGGAACCACCAGTCCCCGGCTCTCAAGGTATCCCAGTACCCGGCCAAGCGAATCCGTTACCGGCTCGCCCCCGGTCGGGAGCAGCAGCTCGGGGTGGAGCGGCGGCTCGTACGGGTCATCGATGCCCGTAAAACCCGTCCGCTTCCCGGCCCGCGCTTCGGCGTAGAGGCCCTTCACGTCGCGCGCTTCGCACTCTTCCAGCGTCGCCGCTACGTACGCTTCAATGAAGGCCGCGCCATCGCCCTCGATCAGCTTGCGGTTCGCGTCTCGGCTCTCCCGGTAGGGTGATATCGCCGCGGTGATTACGGCCACGCCGTTCCGCGCCAGCAGGTTCGCCACGAACCCGATCCGGAGGATGTTGGTATCGCGGTCCTCCTTGCTGAAGCTCAATCCCTTCGAGAGGTTCAGCCGCACGGCATCCCCGTCCAGCACCTCCACCCTCCGTCCGCGCTCGCGCAACAGCGGCGCCAGCGCCTCCGTCAGGGTGCTCTTCCCCGCGCCAGAAAGCCCGGTGAACCAGATCACGAATCCTCGGTCAGTCAGTGTCCCACTCCGTATGTAAGGTAAGTTCGCGTCCGCGCCAGTAGCGCCAGGCTCACGTGTGGAGCCCGCACTCGTCCTTTTCGAACCCCTGCCAGCGGCCCGCCCGCCCCTGGACGCCCGGGAGCGTGCAGTTGTAGCAGCCGATACTCGTATACCCCTGGTTGAGGAGCGAGTTATAGGGCACGCCGTTGTCCAGGACGTACTTCCAGGTCTGCGATTCGTCCCAGTTCGCCAGCGGATTGATCTTCACCAGCCCGAACCGCTCGTTCCACGCGACGATCGGCACCGCCGCCCGTGCCTCGCTCTGGTCCCGTCGCAGCCCGGCGATCCAGGCCGTCTTGCCCGCCAGCGCCCGGGTGTTCGGTTCCACCTTCCGCAGTTCACAGCAGAGATCCGGGTCCCGCATCCAGAGAGCGGCGCCGTGGGCCTTCGCCTGCTCTTCGTGCGTCAGCTTCGACTTGTAGACGTTCAGGTTCCGCAGGCCAAGCTTCGCCACGCTCTCCCGCATGTTCGTCTGCGTCTCTTCGAACAGGTAGTCCGTATCCAGAGCGAACACATGCACGTTCGGCTTCAGCGAGGCGGCCATGTGCAGGATCGCCGCGCCAGAAGCCCCGCCGAAGCTCGCGCCCACGCTCAGTCCGTCTCCGAACGTCTCTACCGCCCAACGGACGATCTCGGTGGGCTCAGCCGCTTCGAAGCGATCGTTCAGCGCGGAGAGTTCTCCCGGCGTGAATTGGACGGATTGGGTCACAGCGCACCAAAGATGAGTGAATTACTCGACTTTATCAACATTCTCCATTGCCGGCAAGACCCGCCCTTGCTACCGTTGCTTCCACTACTCGGGGTGTTTCCCCCGTGGCCCGTGAGGAACCGTTCATGCCCGCAGTTGAGACGATCGTCTACACCGATGAACCAGGCAAAGTCCTTCCCATCCTGGAGAAGGAGCTCGAAGACTTCGACACCGAAGCTACCCGCTACCTCGACGGCCAGTGGATCGAAAACCAGTTCATCGGCTTTCGCCTCAAGCAGGGCGTCTACGGTCAGCGCCAGCCTGGCGTTCAGATGATCCGTTGCAAGCTTCCGCTCGGTACGGTCACCGCCGATCAGATGGACGCCTTTGGCGAGGTCGCTGAGCGCATCGCACCCCTTCGCAAGGGCCACATCACCACCCGCCAGAACTTCCAGTTCCATCACATGCCCATTATGAAGGCTGCCGAAGCGCTCCACATTCTGGCCCGCGTTGGCGTCTCCACGCGTGAAGCCTGCGGCAATACCGTCCGCAACGTGACCGGCGACCCGTGGGCCGGCGTCAACCCGGATGAACTCTTCGACCCCACGCCCTACGCCGCCGCCTTCGCCCTCCACTGGCTCCGCAACCCGCTCTCGCAGCGCCTCCCCCGCAAGCTCAAG
>CAZQCR010000040.1:0-17562 GCA_964591745.1 uncultured Anaerolineaceae bacterium | reverse complement strand
GGGTTTAGCAGCGTCCGATGACATATCGATGCGGATCGACCTCTTCGCGCAGGACCTGGTGATTCGCTACCTCGGCGCCTACTACCAGGGCATGGGGCTGGACGACCATACCTTCCTCGGACTCGGACGCATGGACCCGGGGAACGACCTGGAGCCGTTCTCGATGGCGATGCTCGGCCTCCGCCTGAGCGGCTTTCGCAACGGCGTGTCTGAGCTCCACCGCGAAGTATCGCAGCAGCTCTGGGAAGGGGCGTGGCCGGGCCTACCCCACCAGCAGGCGCCAATACGGGCGATCACGAACGGTGTTCACCTGCCTACCTGGGTTGGCACGGAAGTTGCCGAACTGCTCGACCACTACGTGGGCGAGCGCTGGCGCGAAGACCCGGCACACGTCGATTGGCGGAACGTGGAGCAGATCCCGGACGGCGACCTCTGGTCCGCCCACGAGCGCCAGCGTCAGCAGCTCATCGAACGCGCCAGGCGCCAGCACCGGGAACGGGGCGCGCGCATGGGCCCGGGCGATGTCGCCGGGCGGGAAGCCAACCTCAACCCGGATGTCCTGACGATTGGGTTCGCCCGGCGGTTCGCGTCGTACAAGCGGGCGACCCTGCTCTTTCGTGACCCGGCGCGGCTGGCCCGGATTCTGAACAGCGCGGAGCGGCCGGTGCAGATTCTCTTCGCGGGCAAGGCACACCCTCGTGACGAAGCCGGCAAGGAGCTCATCCGTGAGGTCGTCCGGGCCAGTCGCGAACCCGGGATCGGGGGCAGGGTGGGAGTCCTCGAACATTACGATGTCGACCTCGCGCGGAGCCTCGTGCAGGGCTGTGACGCCTGGTTGAATACGCCGCTACGACCGCTGGAGGCGAGTGGGACGAGCGGAATGAAGGCGGTCGCCAACGGCGCCATCCACCTCTCCGTGCTCGATGGCTGGTGGGCCGAAGCCTACGAACCAGACCTTGGCTGGGCGATTGGCGGTAGCCGGCTGTTCGACTCTTCCGAGGCGCAGGACGCGGCCGATGCTGAATCGCTGTATGTGCTTCTGGAAGAATCTGTTGTACCGGCGTTCTACGAACGCGGAGAGGACGGCATCCCCGTGCAGTGGATCGCCATGATGAAGCGTTCGCTTGCCACCTTCGCCCCACGGTTCAGTACGCACCGGATGGTTGGCCAGTATGCCGCCGAGGCCTACGCGCCGGCCGCGGAGCGTTGGGCCAGCCTTCGCAGCGACGGGATGCGCCGGGCGCGCGAGCTGGCCGCGTGGCTGCGCCAGGTGAAAGGGGCCTGGCCTGAAGTGAAGGTGCTGTCGGTGGAAGACGATGCCGCCGCCAGCGTCTCCCCGGATTCGACGATCACCGTCTCCGTCCAGGTTCATCCCGGGTCGCTAGCCCCGGCATCGTTGCTGGTATCCCTGGTCTTCGGGCCAGCGGGGCCAGACGGGATACTGGCGGCAACCGGGTCCGCGCCTCTCACCCTGGACAAGGTCTCGGAAGAGGGCGTGTGCGACTTCTCCGGGACATTCGCTCCCACCGGGGGTGGCCGCGTTGGCTACGCGGTGCGCCTTGTTCCTTACCACCCCGACCTGGTTGACCCTGCCGATGCCGGTCTCGCACTCTGGGTGTAGGAGACTCCATGTCACTCGGCAGCATGACCTTCGTCCTCCACACGCATATGCCGTACTGCCGGCTGGCGGGGCAATGGCCGCACGGCGAAGAGTGGTTTCACGAGGCCATGCTTGAATGCTACCTGCCTCTCGTCGGGGTGTTCCGCCGGTGTGCCGCCGATGGCCTTGGGGGGCTCGGCGTTACCATCAACGTGACGCCCATCCTTGCCGAACAGATGCGGGACCCGCTCATGCACCGGCACTTTCGAACCTACCTGGCGGACCGTATAGAGCGGGCTCGGGACGATGTCGCCAGGTTCGCCGGGACGAGCCGTGAGGCCGCGGCGAACTTCCACTTTCGGCGCTATTCGGCCAGCCGTTCGCTGTACGAAGAAGAGATAAACGGCGATATTGTTGGCGCGCTGGCGGCCCTTGAGCGAAGTGGGCATATCGAGATTGCGACTTCAGCGGCCACGCACGGCTACCTGCCGCTGCTTGATAGCGACCGTGCGGTGCGCCTCCAGGTGGAGACGGGCGTCGCCTCGCACGTCCACAACTTCGGCCGCGCCCCGCGGGCGTTCTGGCTGCCCGAATGCGCGTACGAGCCGGGCCTTGAGCGGATCCTCGAAGAAGCCGGGATCAGCGTCTTCTTCGTTGAAACGCATCTGATCCAGGGAGGCCGGGCTCATGGCAAGGCGATCGGCGGGGCGGTGGGCCCCTACCCGCCCCAGCCCGGGGAACCGGAACCGGGCCCCGAGCTGCCACCAGGCCCTGGCACGACCTTCCAGGCCTACCTGGCGGGCGCATCCGCCGTGAGCGTGCTGGCCCGGAACGAGCGCACCGGCGAGCAGGTCTGGTCCGCGGACTGGGGCTACCCGGGAGACGCGGCCTACCGGGAGTTTCACAAGAAAGACGACGCTTCTGGCCTCCACTACTGGCGTGTGACCGGGCCGGGCGTGGACCTCGCCGAGAAGGCCGAGTACGACCCCGAGGCCGCGCTCCAGCGCGCGCGCGAACACGCCCACCACTACGTTTCGGTGGCCCGTGCGGAACTCGATGGCTATCGCCGCCTCGAGGGTGAGACCGGGCTCGTCCTCGCCTCCTACGACACCGAGCTGTACGGACACTGGTGGCTGGAAGGCATCCCCTGGCTCGAAGCCGTTCTGCGGGAGCTGGCCGCCGACCCGGAAATCGAACTGCTCTCAGCGAGCGAGGCGATCTCCCGTCGCCCCGCGCGACGCCAGATCGCCCTTCCCGAAGGGTCCTGGGGGGCAGGCGGCGACCACCGCACCTGGATGAACGAAGGTACAGCCTGGACCTGGCCCGAGATCCACAGGCGGCAGGAGCGCGCGACGGCGCTTCTGACATCGAACGGCCCGGCCGAGCGCCAGCTCGCGCGGGAACTGCTCCTCTTGCAGGCTTCGGACTGGCAGTTCCTGATGACGACGGGGCAGGCCAACGACTACGCCGTGGAGCGGTTTCGCTCGCACTGCGCGCGCTTCGACGCTATCGCCGACGCGCTCGTCTCCGGGATTGGAATAGACCAGGCCGTTGGCGATGCCGCGGCCGTCGATAATCCCTTCGCGGCGATTGAACCGCTGGCCTACGCGGACCACCCCCTGAACGGAGCCAGTCTATGACGGCGCACGTCCACCTGGGCCTGGTCTTTCACCAGCACCAGCCCGTCGGCAACTACGACTTCGTCTTCGATGAGCTGCTGCAGAAGTCCTATGAGCCGCTGTTGGCCTGCCTCGAACGCCACCCCGGCGTGAAAGCCGGCCTGCACTTCAGCGGCCCGCTGCTGGACTGGCTGCGGCTGAACCGGCCGGCGTACATCAGGCGGGTGCGCGCTCTCGTCGACCGTGGACAGGTGGAGATGCTCGGCGGCGCGTACTACGAGCCCATCCTGCCGGCGATCAGCGAGGCAGACCGGATCGGCCAGATGGCACGGATGCGTAAGGAGATCGCGGAGGTGTTCGGCGCCGCCCCAACGGGAATGTGGCTCGCCGAGCGCGTCTGGGAACCATCGCTGCCGACATCGATCGCCGCCGCGGGCTACCGCTGGACGATTGTCGATGACGTCCATTTCGCCGCCAACGGCTGGGACCCGGCCGAGCTCCGGGGCTGGCACCTGACGGAGGACCAGGGCAGCACGACCGGGATCTTCGCTTCAAGTACCGCCTTCCGCTACCTCGTCCCCTGGGGCACCGTCGATTCCTGTATCGACTTCCTTGGCCGCCATGGTGACCGCTTCCCGGGCAGCCTCGTCACCATGGGGGACGACGGCGAGAAGTTCGGTGGTTGGCCGACGACGTATCTGCACTGCTGGGAGAACGGCTGGGTGGAGAGCTTCTTTTCCCGCCTGGAAGAGGAGTCGCACTGGATCGAGACGGTCCACCTGGGGAGATGGCAGGCGGAACGTCCCACGGAGGGCCTGGCCTATCTGCCCTCTACCTCCTACCTGGAGATGGGTGAATGGTCGCTGACGGCCGATGCCCAGCGGGCGATGGATGAGGCCGCCCGCGTGCTCCGTGAGAGCGGGCGAGAAGACCTCGTCCGGTTCCTCCGAGGCGGGTACTGGCGGAACTTCCTGGTCCGCTATCCGGAGATGAACCTTCTCCACAAACGGCTCCTTCATCTATCGCGCCAGGCCCACGAGGCGGCGAACACGCAGGCCCTGGAGCAGATCTGGAAGGCCCAGTGCAACTGTCCGTACTGGCATGGCGTGTTCGGCGGCGTCTACCTGCAGCACATTCGCGACGCCGCGTTCGGCCACCTCACGGAGGCGGACGCGCTCCTGAACGGCGGCGCGCTCCCCCCCGACACGCGAGACTGGAACTTCGACGGGCGAGACGAGGTCTGCCTGCGTTCGGCGGAGCAGGCGGTGATCATCAACCCCGCAGAAGGGGGCCGGATCGAGCACTGGGATCTGCGGGAACGCGGCTGGCATCTCACGCACGCCGTGGCCCGCCGGCCCGAGGCCTACCACAGTGGCCTCTCCGCCGGGCACCAGGAGGATGTCCAGAGCATCCACGACGGCGTCCGCGTCAAAGACGCGGCCGCGGCCGAACAGGCCCTCACCTACGACCGGGGACTTCGCCTGGCGGCCCTCGAGACGGTCGTCGCGGGCGCGGCTGGCCGCGAAACATACGACGATCTCCGCCTGGCCATGCCCACCTTCGTCACCGGCGCGGAGTGTGACGGCAACAGCGTCTCGATGCGCTTGAACGCGAACGGAATCGCCTACGCCAAGACGGTCGCGCTTACGGCGGAATCACTCGACGTGACGGCAGATATTCCCGGAAACGCGACACTCTTCAGTGAATGGAACCTGAGCCTTCCCGTGAACGCGGACGGGGGACACCCGGAGTTCCGCTTTGAAGAAGGCCAGGCCATCGTCTCGACCGCCAGGTTCCAGCTAACGGCCAGCCATTCCGCACGCGAAGCCTGGGTGACCCAGCTGTTCTCTGTCTCGAACACCGAAGGAGGCGTTGAACTGGCTCCCCAGGGCTGGTCGCTCGTCTTCCGTCACACCTCCGGCGATTCGCCCGAGTCACTGGCCATCAGCTGGACCGTGCAATGACGGCCTGGGCCCAACTCCTCCACTTCTACCAGCCGCCAACACAGACGCACGACGTCCTCGTGAAAGTGGCGGATGAGTGTTACCGGCCGCTGCTCAAGGTCCTCCTGGAATACCCGGCGGCGCGGCTGGCGATCAACATCAACGGCGTCCTCACCGAACTCCTTCACGAGCACGGTATGGACGATGTCCTGGCGGACCTGCGCACCCTGGGCGAACGGGGCCAGGCGGAGTTCGTGGGGAGCGGGAAGTACCACCCTATCCTTCCCCTCATCCCGCGGGGCGAACGTATCCGCGCTATCGCCGAGCACGCCCAGACCAACCGGGCCTTGCTTGGCGCCCCGGAATGGCCACGAGGCTTCTTCCCGCCGGAGATGTGTTACGACGCCGACATCCTGCATGACCTTGCCGCGTCTGGAGTCGAATGGTTCATTCTCTCCGGCGTCGCCTGCCCCAGTGATTGGCCCAACAGTGTCGTGGACCGCGTTCGCGCGGGGGACCGGACGATCAGCGTGCTCTTCCGCGATGACGTCCGTAGCAATCGCATCTCGTTTCGCGAGACGGACCCGGACCGGTTCGTCGCAGACCTGGTGGGCGTGGAGGGCGACAAGCGGGCTTACGTCGTGACGGCGATGGACGCGGAGACGTACGGACACCACCTGACGGGCTGGGAGCGCGACTTCCTCGCGGCCGTGTACGAGCGCTTGAGCGAAGGTGACGACGGGATCGAGATGCTCCAACCGGGCGAGCTGGTGGATGCGTTCCCGGCGGGCCCCGTTATCGAACCGCACGCATCTTCGTGGAGCACCACGCCTGAGGACATCGAGGCTGGCAACCCGTTCCCGCTGTGGCGTGCGCCCGGAAACGCCGTCCACGAACTGCAGTGGGAGTTCACGGAGCACTGCCTCGCGGTGTTGGAGGCCGCCGAAGACCACGCGGAGGCCGGTTCCGAGGCCGAAGTGCTGGCCAACCGCGCCCGGGCGCTCCTTCAGCCGGCGCTCCATAGTTGCCAGTACTGGTGGGCAAGCCGCCGCCCGATGTGGGACGTGACGATGATTCATCGTGGGCTGGCGCTCCAGGAGGAGGTCCTCTTGCTGGCCGCTCGTTCGGCGACCATGGGCGATGCCCCGCAGCCAGTCCGGGAGACGGCCCGGTGGCGGACAGCGGCGGCCCGGGACGCGCGGTCCAGCATCGAGAGCCACCTCATAGCGGACGCCCGGCCGTGAAAATCCTCTATACCGCCGCCGAAGTCGATCCGTTCTCAAAGGTTGGGGGACTGGCCGATGTGGCTGCCTCGCTCCCACAGCGACTCCGCGAACTGGGACACGATGTGCGCGTCGTCACGCCCTGCCACGCGAGCTCGCGTGGCGCCTTCGAAAGCGCCGCCCTCAAACGAACTCTCCACACCGGCCCGGACTCCTCGGGCTACGACGTGACGATCGCGACAGTCGAGGGTATCGGCGGCGTACCCGTGGACCTCGTCCTGGATGACCGGTACTTCGGGCGGGAGAACGTGTATGGCGAGCCAGACGACCTCGCCCGCTACCATGCTTTCTGCGCGGCCGTGGTCGCTATGATCAGGCGGGAAGCATGGACCCCGGACATCCTCCATCTGAACGATTGGCACACCGCACCGCTCGCCTTCGCGCTCCGCAACCTGGCCTGGGCGAACCCCGTGTTGCGCGGCGTCGCCTCGGTGTTCACGATTCACAACTTGCGCTATCGCGGCCCCGACGAGTTCAACGACTACCTGGGCCAGGCGATCTACTACAGCGACGCCATCACTACGGTGAGCCCGGCCTACGCCCGCGAAATCCTCACGCCGCTGTACGGTGAAGGCCTCGAGTCACTCCTCGGGCTGCGCAAGGACTCCCTTTTCGGCATTCTCAACGGCTTGAACTTCGATCATTTCAATCCCCGGACCGATGGCGCGCTGAGCCATCCCTTCGATCTCAGCAACCTGCATGAGCGCGCCGCGAATCGTGCGTCATTGCGGGCCGAACTCTGCCTGCCAGAGAGCGCCGGGCCACTCGTGGCGATGGTAACCCGGCTGACCGAACAGAAGGGCGTCGATATCGTGCTGCAGGCGCTGCCGGAGATCCTCGCGGCCGGTGCCCAGCTGGTCATCCTCGGGCAGGGCGAGGCCAGTTTGGCGGAGGAACTGAAGCGGCTTGAGGCGGAACATCCCGAAGCGATCCGCCTTACCGCCCGCTTCGACGACGAGATGGCACGGAGAATGTACGCGGGCTCGGACCTCTTCCTGATGCCCTCTCGCTATGAACCCTGCGGCCTGGGGCAGCTCATCGCTATGCGGTATGGCTCCGTCCCAATCGGCCGCCGCACCGGAGGCCTGGCGGACACGATCATCGACCTTGACGAGCACCCCGAATCGGCCACGGGGTTCCTCTTCGACGAATTCAGCAGCTTCGCCCTGGCCGGGGCGTTCGAGCGCGCGGTGGTCGCATTCCGCGATCCGGCCACCTGGACGCGACTGCAGCAGATGGGCATGAGCCGCGACCATTCGTGGCGCGCTTCGGCCCAGCAATACGTCCAGGTCTACGTCGCCGCCCTCCGGGCGCGCGGCATCGTCCCCCTGGAGTAGGCCGAATGAGCACGATCCACATCGCCGGCCTTGGCCCCGGAGACGCGGAACACATCACACGCGGAACCGAGGCGCTCCTTCGTTCCGGGCTGCCCGTCCTGCTTCGCACCCGCCACCACCCGGCGGTAACAGCCCTGGCCGGTTCGGACGAGTGGACAGCGCTGGACGACATCTACCATTCGAGCGCGTCCTTCGGCGATGTCTACGAGGCCATCGCGAACCGCATCATCGAGCGCGCGGCGAGCGGCGACATCGTGTACGCCATGCCGGGCAATCCGCTCATCGCCGAGCGCAGCGTGACGGTACTCCTCGAACGCGCAGGGGCGGCCGGCCACACCACGCGAGTGTATCCGGCGCTCAGCTTCGTGGACGCGGCGGCGGTCGCCCTACGGGTGGACCTCGGGCGGGTCCAGCTCTGTGATGCGCTGGACCTTCGGATAGACGCCCAGCGGCCCGCGCTCGTGCACCAGGTCTTCGACCGTGATGCCGCGACGAACCTGAAGGCGCGGCTGCTGGAGATCTACCCGGCGAGCCACGCCGTCACCATCGTCCGGGCCGCTGGCGCCGCGTCTGCGAGCACCCGCCAGGTGGCCCTCAGCGAGATCGACCACGGCCCGTGGAGCTACCTCGATACGCTCTACCTCCCGGCACTCGCGGAAACGGCGGACCTGCGCCGTTTCGATGGCCTGGATGCGGTGGTGCGCCGCCTTCACGGCGAGGATGGTTGCCCCTGGGACCGGGAGCAGACCCACGAATCGCTCCGCCACCACCTGCTTGAAGAGAGCTACGAAACGCTCGAAGCGATAGACCGTGGCGAACCGGCGGCGCTAGTGGAGGAACTCGGCGACCTTCTGCTGCAGGTGCTGATGCACGCCGCCGTCGGCGAGCGCAACGGCGAATTCACCCTTGCCGACGTGGTCGAGGGGATCGCCGAGAAGCTCATTCGGCGCCACCCGCATGTCTTCGGCGAGGCGGCCGGCGGCACGGCCGCCGAGGTCTACAGGAACTGGGAAGCGATCAAGCAGGAGGAGAAGCCGCGGGCATCGGTCCTCGAAGGCGTGCCGGCGACGCTGCCCGCGCTGGCGCAGGCGCAATCGATGCAGGGCCGCGCCCGGCGCGTCGGATTCGACTGGCCCGATATGGACGGGCCTATCGAGAAGCTGGCGGAAGAGGTGGTGGAGTTCGCCCACGCCACGACCGCAGCCGACCGTGAAGCGGAGTTCGGCGACATCCTCTTCACGGTCGCGGGCATTGCCCAACGCCTGGAGATCGATGCGGAGCAGGCGTTGCGGGGCGCGGCGGGCCGTTTCCGCCAGCGTTTCGGCGAACTTGAGCGAACCGGGCGGGCTGACGGCGTCGACCTTCACGGTTTAACGGCCGCCGAGCTGCTCGATCGATGGGAACGCGCCAAGGCCAGCATCGCGGAGCGGTTGTAACCCCGACCAACGGCCCTGTAGGCTACGGTTACGAACTTGGATACAGGGGATACGACATGACGCAAGCAGCCGAGAACCCAATCACCGCGGAGCGTTTTGCCAACGGCAAGACCTTCACGCAATACGTCGAGAGCGGCATCCGCAACCGTGACCTTTTCGAAGACAACTACAACAACCTCAAGCTTTCGTCCGAGCAGGCGGCGAAGCTGAAGGCGCTCGGCGAGAAGGTGGATCACGTCGCCGTCATCGGCGAAGACTGGTGCCCGGACGTCTACCGCGGCCTTGGCGTCGCCCAGCGCATCGCTGAGGGACTGGGCGCCGATCTTCGCTTCTTCGAGCGGGACCAGCACAAGGACATGATTCAGCCGTACCTGAAGAACGGTGAGTTCGAGTCGATCCCGGTCTACGTCTTTTATGACAAGACGCACCGCGAACTGGCCCACTTCATCGAGCGCCCGGCGAAGGCCAACGCGGAGCTCCACCTGACGCGCGACGTCCTCGGCGACACTTCGCCAGAGGGCATCGCCCGGCGGCTGGGCCACGAGCCTTCCGAGGACGAAACGAAGGCCGCTCGCGAAGAAGCACGGCTCAAGTACCTGGACTGGCAGAAGGGCGAAGTCTGGGCGGGATGGCGCGTTGCCGCTGTCGATGAGGTGATCGGCCTGCTCGAAACGGCGAAGTAGCCTGCGCGAGTTGCCGCTGCGGGCCGGCGCTCGTAGATTCGCCGATTGTGGCGAGCAAAACGGACAGACGGCGTGAAGCGAAACGGTCCTGGGTGCAGTGGACCGTCTTCGGCGCCAGCCTCGTCGTCCTCATCGTCGGCTATGTTGTGCTCCTACGCCTCCAGTTTGCTGTCTGGGACGTTGACGCCTCGGCTACGGGTAGTCGCCGCGACAACCTCTTTCTCCTCATTCACGGCGCGTTCATCGTGGGAGCGGCCATCGCCGGGTTCGCGACCGGGAAGTTGTTGAACGGCCTTGGCGTGGCGTTCGCCGTCCTCTTCGTCAGCGTGATGGTAGTGGCGCAGCTTGGCACGATCGCGGGGTCACAGGCGCTGGCCTGCAACGCGGATCGCAACAACCTGATCCGGCACTGGACCTGCTGACTGCCGAGACGATGGCTCCGCGCGTTGTCGAACCCGCGTGTAGACTGAGTGGGATGAGCTGCGACGAGGAGATGGCCGACCTGCTCCGCCGGGCTGGCCACAAGCTGACGCCCCAGCGGCTGCTCATCCTCGGTGTGCTGCGCCATGCCGATGGCCATGTCAGCGCGGCAAACATCGCCGAACAGGTTCGGGCGGTTTACCCCTTTGTCGATGTGAGCACGGTCTACCGAACGCTCGACGTCCTCAAACGAATGCGGCTCGTTACGGCGACGGACATGGGCGCTGGCGATGTCCTGTTCGAATGGGCTCCAGAAAAGCCCCATCATCACCTGATCTGCACCAGTTGTGCGGCTGTCCAGGTTCTCGACAACTCCTACCTGGACGTGCTGGCGGGCCGCATCCGGGACGAGTTCGCCTTCGCCCCGGACCTTCACCACTTCGCCATCTTCGGCCTCTGCCGGGAATGCCAGATCGGTGGGGGTGAATGACCACCCGCCGAGAGCTGGTCCGCCAGCTCCAATCCGCCGTTGGCAAAGAGCACGTGCTCTACCTGCCGGAGGATCTCGCGGTCTACGAATTCGATGGAACGATCGATAAGAAGACTCCGCACGCGGTCGTCTTCCCCGCCAACGCGGCCGAGACCGCCGCGGCGGTCCGGGTTTGCAACGCGCTGGGAGTGCCGATTACGCCGCGAGGAGCAGGCACGGGGCTGAGCGGTGGGGCCGTACCGGCGCGGCGCGGTGTCGTTATCGCGACCGCGCGCATGCGGCGGATCCTGGAGATCGACGCCGCCAACCGTCTTGCTGTCGTCGAGCCGGGGCTGCCCAACATCCAGCTTTCCGAAGCCGCCGCCGAATACGGCCTCTTCTACGCTCCGGACCCGAGCAGCCAGAAGGCCTGCACCATCGGCGGAAACGTCGCCGAGAACGCGGGCGGGCCGCACTGCCTTGCCCTCGGGGTGACCACGAACCACGTCCTCGGGATCGAAGTCGTGACCGCCGAAGGCGAGGTTGTTTGGCTCGGAGGGCGCGTCCAGGAGTCCCCCGGCTACGATCTTCGCGGCCTCTTCATCGGTTCGGAAGGCACGCTCGGGATCGCGACGAAGGTCGTTGTCCGGCTTCTCCCGGTGCCCGCGACGGTGGTCACCCTCCTGGGCATCTTCGACACGATTGAGCAGGCCAGTCACACCGTTTCCGCCATCATCGGCGCGGGAATGGTGCCGGCGGCGCTGGAGATGATGGACCGGGTGACGCTCCAAGCGGCGGAGGCGGGGCTCCAATGCGGTTACCCGCCCGATGCCGGCGCGGTGCTTCTCGTCGAACTCGATGGCCTCCAGGAAGTCGTCGAACGCCAGGTCGCGGCGGCTCGCGCGGCGTGTCTCGAGTCCGGCGCCATCGAAGTCCGCACCGCCCGGGACGCGCACGAGCGGGAGCTGCTCTGGAAGGGCCGTAAGGGCGCGATCGGTTCGCTCGGGCGCATCGCCCCGAACTACTACATCCTTGATGGGGTGGTCCCGCGCTCGCGGCTGGTGGATGTGATGGCCGGCGTGACCCGTGTCGGCGAGGCGTACGGCCTGGCCATCGCGAACGTCTTTCACGCGGGTGATGGGAACCTTCACCCCTGTATCGTTTTCGATGAGCGGGAACCCGGAGCCACCGCGCGCGTGCTCGAAGCCGGGGCGGCGATCATGCGGATCTGCGTCGATGCGGGCGGCTCGCTCACCGGGGAACACGGCATCGGCTTCGAAAAGCAGGCGTTCATGCCGTGGCTCTATTCCGAGATAGACCTTGAGAACATGGAGCGCGTCCGCGCCGTGTTCGGCAATGGCGGATCGTTCAACCCCTGCAAGATCCTCCCGGCCGGAACGGGATGCGGCGAAATGGCGCACCACGAGTCGGCGATGCGCGCCGCTGGACCGGAGGCGTATGTCTGACACCGCGACCGCCGCCCTTCCGATGATCGCTGGCCGCCAGGCGACGGCCCTCCTCCGTCCCGCTTCCCTCGAAGAGTTGCGCGCTCTCGTCGCGGAAGATGACCCGCGCACCCTGGTCCCCATCGCCGGAGGGACACGGCTGGAGACGGGGAACGCACCTCGAGGGCCGTTCGCCGCGGTCGACGTCTCGGACGCACTGGCTGGAACGCTGGAACACCAGCGGGACGACCTGACCATCGTGGTCCCCGGCGGCGTCACCATCGGCGCGATTCAGGAGGCGCTCGAACCCCACGGCCAGTGGCTACCGCTCGATCCACCGAACTGCGTCCGGGCCACCATCGGTGGTGTTCTCGCGGTCGGCGCCGGCGGCCCACTCCGAACGCGCTACGGCCTCCCCCGGGACCTCGTCCTGGGGCTCACGGTCCTTCGCGGCGATGGAGTACTGGTGAAGGCCGGTGGACGTGTCGTCAAGAACGTCACCGGATACGACCTGATGCGCCTCACCTGTGGCTCGCTGGGGACGCTCGGCCTGATCACTGAAGTCGCGCTGCGCGTCTATCCGAAGTCGGAGACTGTCCTCCTCGCGACGGCGGCGCCTGAAGACCCCCTCGCCCTCGCTGAAGCGATCCTGCGGGCTGATATCCGGCCCGAACTCCTCGAAGTCAGCCATGAGGATGGCGTGAGCGGCCTGCTCATGCGCGTGCCCGTGGCCGCCGTCTCGCAGCTCAGGGCCATGCTCCCCGCGGCCACTTCCGAGGCGCCCGAAAACACATACCTGCGCGTCCGGGACCGCGGCTTTGGGCCGGCGGACGTCCTGACACTGCGGGTCGCCGCGACGCCGGTTACCGCCCGCCAGCTCCTGCACGATATCCGGGCGGCGAACCCGGAAACGCTTGGGTGGAGGCCGTTGACGGGGGAGATCCTCGCCGCCTGGGGTGGCGCGAGCTGCCCGCCGCTCCGCTCGTTCGCCCCGACGCTCGACACATGGCGGCAGACGGTCGGCCGCGACGGGGGCGTCGCCGTCATCGAGCGGATGCCCGCGAGCTGGCGCGACGACCTGGACGCGTGGAGCGCCGTGCCTCCGGGCGCGGCCCGGCTCATGCGCCGCCTGAAGGACGCCTACGATCCGCGTGGCCGCCTGAACCGGGGGAGGTTCGCCGTTGGCATCTGAACAGAGCGCCTGGCCACGGCCGGAGGAAGCTCCGGCAATGGAGGACCTTTCGAAGTGCGTCCACTGCGGGCTCTGCATAAATGCCTGCCCGACGTATGCGATTACGGGGCTGGAGACGGAATCGCCGCGCGGCCGCATCTACCTCGCGCGGGGCGTCTCCGAAGGCACGATCCCGCTGACGGCCGCCGTCCAGGGCCACTGGGAACTCTGTCTCCAGTGTCGCGCCTGTGAAGCCGTGTGCCCCAGCGGCGTGCCGTACGGCCGGATCATGGAGCACACGCGCGCCCAGCTCGATGCGCGGGCCCCGTCGGGCAACACCAATCGGCGGCTACGCCGGCTCCTCCTGCGGAACGTGATCGCCCGGCCAAGAGTGCTGGCCGCGTTGCTCGCCCCGGCGCGTGTCTACACGCGGCTCCCGGGCCGTGCGCTCCTGCGGCGAGGCCTTGCGCACCGCGCGCTCCGCACCCTCGCCCGCGCGGAGAACCAGCTGCCAGATGCCATCGGCCGTCCCTTCCGCCCCGGCGACACCCTTGCCCGTCCCATCGAGGCCACGGGCACGGCGATTGTGTTCACGGGCTGCGTCATGGGAGAGGTCTTCGGGGATGTCCACCGGGCCACGGGCCGCGTCCTCGCCGCCTGCGGCATCCAGGGCGAGGCGGCGCTGGGCCAATCCTGTTGCGGCGCACTTCACGCCCACGACGGCGATATCGACTACGCCCGTGTCCTCGCTCGCCGAAACATCGACGGACTGGAGGCGACAGGGGACGTTCCGATCGTCGTGAACTCGGCAGGCTGCGGCGCAGCGATGAAAGAGTACGGCGACCTGCTCTCTGGAGACCCGCACTACGCCGAGCGGGCCGCACGATTCAGCGGCCGGGTAAGAGACGTTACGGAGTACCTGGCCACGCTGACGCTGCCGGCCGGGCTCACGCTCCCGGCCCGGCTAACCTACCAGGACCCGTGCCACCTCGCCCACGCGCAGCGGATCACGTCGCAGCCACGGGCGCTCCTGGGCGCCATCGCTGGCTGTGAACTGGTGGAGACAGCGGGGAACGACCTGTGTTGCGGCGCAGCGGGGCTCTACAGCCTCCTCCAGCCGGCCATGTCGGCCGAACTCCGTTCGCGCAAGCGCGAGCAGTTCGAGAAGCACCGGCCCGACATCATCGCCACCGCGAACCCGGGATGCCAGATGCAGTACCAGGCGGCGGTTCGGGAAGCGGGCCTCTCTGCCCGCGTCATGCACGTGGTCGAAGTGCTGGATGAGGCGATCCGCAACAGCCAGCGGTCCGGCTAGCATTCGCCATTCGCCCTCCCATGGCGGCAAACGAGAACAGGCCCGCATTCTGCGGGCCTGTTTCGTTGTCGCTTCGTGGCGAAGCTTAGAAGCCGGGGCGGCCGCCGCGGCCGCGAAGACGCGGGTCGAGGACGTCGCGGAGCGCATCGCCCGCGAGGTTGAACCCGAGAACCGAAAGCGCCAGCGCGCTTCCGACGAAGAGCGCCATGAGCGGGGCGGCGGGACCAAGCCGCCGGCCTTCCTCTACCATCTTGCCCCACGAAACGGCCGTGGGGTCGCCAAGCCCGAGGAACGCAAGCGTCGCCTCGGCGAGGATGTAGAGGCCGATCGACGACGTGAAGATCACGATGATCGGTGCCATGATGTTCGGCAGGATGTGCCGCGCCATGATCCGCGAATCCGAAGCGCCGATAGTCTGCGCCGCCGAGACATAGACCTCTTCGCGCGCGGCGAGCACCGAACTGCGGACGATTCGGACGGTGGTCGCCACGCCCAAAATTCCCAGCGAGATCGTGTTTACCGTCACCGTCGGGTTGGCCACCACCTGGTTGAACAGCAGCAGGATGACGAGCGGCGGGAACGCCTGAAACGTATCGACGAAGCGCTGAGCAATGAAATCAACCATGCCGCCGAAGTAGGCACTCGCGAGGCCGATGATCACGCCGAAGGTGACGGCGAAGATGGCCGCGCCGAGGCCCACCGTCATGGCCGTGCGGGCGCCATGGATGATTCGCGAGTAGAGGTCGTGGCCGAGCGTGTCGGTACCGAGCCAGTGATCCAGGGAAGGGCTTTCCGCGCGCAGGGGCTGGTCGCTCTTCTGCCAGATGTCCGAGGAGTACTTCAACTTGACGGACGGGTCGTCCTCCGCCAGGGCGCCGATCACGGGGTCGTAGTTCGGGTTGATCCGGGTGAAGATCCGTTCCGGGTCGTAGCGGTCAAGGGCCGAACTGAAGAGCCCGGCGATCACGCAGATCGCGATGATGATCACGCCGAAGGCGCCCAGCGGCTTCGTGGTCATGAAGCGTTGGAACTGAATGAGCCAGCGAACCACCATCCGGCGGTCGCTGAGCGAGCGAGGAACTCCGGCCAGGCCAAGCTGGGGTTTGACGACTTCTTGTGATGACATTGCTACCCCTACCGTCCGTACCGGATGCGTGGGTCGAGGACTCCATAGAGGAGATCGACGGCGAGATTCACGAACACGACAAACGTCGCGATCACGATGACAAACGCCTGGATGACCGGGACATCGCGAGCGCTGATCGCGAAGAGGATCCGTCGGCCGATCCCGGGAATGCCGAAGATATTCTCCAGCACGACGTTGCCGCTGAGGAGCCCCGCGATCGTCAGGCCCATGACCGTAACGACGGGGACGAGCGCGTTCTTCAGAGCATGACGGCCGATGACGACGCGTTCGCGCACGCCCTTCGCCCAGGCGGTGCGGATGTAGTCCTGGCGCAGGACTTCGAGCATCTGTGAGCGCAGGAGGCGCATGATCCCTGCCCCCGATGCGAGCCCACCTACGAGCGCCGGGATGGCGAACAGCTTCAGGCTCTCGACGGGATCATCCCAGAAGAGCGGCTGAGCGCTCACGGGTATGTCGAACCAGTTCCACCGTGTCACGTATAAGGCGAACATCGTCGCCACCCAGAACGGCGGCGCGGCGAGCGACACGATCGCCAAAATCCGAAGGACATAGTCCACTGGAGAGTCCTGGCGTATCGCCGAGATGATACCGATCGGTATCGCCGTCGCGAAGCCGATGATCAGCGACATGACTGACAGCTGAATCGTGTACGGAAGACCTTCCTTCAACGAGCTAACCGACGACCGCTTCGTCGTGAAGGATTGGCCGAGGTCGCCGCGGGCGAGGTCGCCGAGGTACTTCACGTAGCGAATGCCGACCGAGTCGTTGAGGCCGAGCTCCGCGCGGATCGCCCTGATCTGCTCCTCTTTCGCCCTCGGGTCCGTGTTCGTCGGATCGGAAGCGGCGATGCGCTGGACGACGAAATCCCCCGGGAGGACGCTGGTCGCAAGGAACACGAGGGTGACAACGAGCCAAATGACCGGGATATTGATAAGGATCCGCCGCAGTACGTAGGTCCTCACGAGCCACCCCTCTTAATGTGCTGGGAATGGGCCAGCCCGCGAGCGGACTGGCCCATTCGGGACGGAGTGTTCGCCGCTTCCGGACTAGGCCGGGCGGCCAGCCCAGTTGGCGTCCTTCTGGTCGAAGTACCAGCCGGCGCCGTACTGGTGGTGTGAGGTGAACGGAGCGAACTCCGTGAACTTCAGGTAGCTCCATGTCAGGATGTTGTTGATGCCGTTGAGGGTGTAGGGGATACCCGCGCCGTAATTGCGCAAGAGTTCCCGGTTCACTTCCTTGCCAATCTCCTTGCGCTTGGCCTGGTCGAACTCATCGACGGCCTGCTTGGTGAGGGCATCGATTTTGTCGCTCTTCACCTGGAACTGGGCCCACTGGGGCTGCGAAGAGTTGTAGATCAGGTAGTTGGAGAGGGTCGGCTCAAGATCCTGGATGTCCGAGATCCAGCCGTACCAGATGTTGTTGTTGCCGTTCCCGTACTGGGCCTTCGTCACCTTCGTCGAGATCGTCGTGTAGTTCTCGACCTTGGCGACGAAGTTGTTGCCAAGGACCTTCTTCAGCTGCGTCGTGATGAGCGCGGCGCCGCCGGAGTAGAGGCCTTCCCAGATGTCCGGGATATCGACCGTGATATCGCCGAGGGCCGGTCCGCCCGCGGCGTCCCACATCGCCTTCGCTTCCTTCTCCTCGGCCGCGCGGTCTTCCTTGTAGCCGGGGAAGGTGATGAGTTCCTTCTCATT
>CAZQCR010000039.1:0-17783 GCA_964591745.1 uncultured Anaerolineaceae bacterium | reverse complement strand
CCGGCAAGAACACCAACGGCAGCCAGTTCTTCATCATGCACGCCGATTACGGCCTTCCCCCGAGCTACACCGTCTTCGGTAAGCTCACCAGCGGCGAAGACGTGATCGACACGATCGCGACCGCGAAGAAAGGCCCGCAGGACCGCCCGGTCGAGCCCGTCTCCATGACAAGCGTCACTATCGAAGAGAAGTAGCCCCCCCGCGGCACCGTCGGCGGGGCGCTCCAGGTTGCTCCTGCTCCTATCGCCCGCCACGGGCCGCCGTTATCCTCCCCTCGTGAAGATCTTCGACGGCATCTACCAGCTTCTCACGCCCTTTCCCCAGTTCACCTTCGAACAGGCGAAGGATCTGCGGCGTGACCTCGAGGCGAAGCCCCGCGTCACCAAGGGGCTCCCGTACGTCCTCCCCTACCTGATTAAGGGTGGCGGCGACACCATGCTCGTCGATTGCGGCTGGAACACCGACGACGCTTACAGCGCCCTGGAGATCGGGATGAAGGAGCACGGCTCCCACCCGACCGAGATCAAAGAGCTCTTCATCACCCACGTCCACCCGGACCACTACGGCATGTCCGGCCGGCTGAAGCGCCTCGCGAACTGCGAAGTCCTCGTCCACGAAGAGGACTCCAAGGTCATCACCTCCCGTTACCTCGCTCCCAAGGGCCTCACCGACGACATGGCCAGGTTCATGGTCAATCACGGTGTCCCGCCCCTCGATACCTCGACCATGTCCCAGGGCTCGATGAACATGATCGACCGCGTCTCACCCGTCCCCGCGGACCGCGAGCTGAAGGGCGGCGAGACGCTCAGGGTTGGCGACTTCTACCTCGAAGTCATCTGGACGCCCGGCCACAGCCCCGGCCACATCTGCCTCTACGAACCCAACCGCAAGATCCTCTTCACCGGTGACCATGTCCTCCCGACGATCACGCCGAACGTCTCTATCCACACGCAGACGCACGGCAGCCCCCTCGGCGACTACATGCGGTCGCTCGAAAAGCTCGAAGAACTCGATGTCGAGCACGTGCTCCCCGCCCACGAGTTCCACACCACCGACCTCAAGAAGCGCCTGCGCGAGATCGAAGTCCATCACGTCCAGCGGCTCGAAGAGATGCGGTTGTGCGTCGATACGGGCGGCTCTACCGCCTGGGACGTGGCCGGCCGCGTGAAGTGGGCCACCGGCATGCTCACGGACTTCGAGCCGTTCATGCAGCGCGCCGCCGTCGGCGAGACGCTCGCCCACCTCGAGTACCTCTACGAGGTAGGCCAGCTCTCCAAGGTCATGCGCGGCAACCTCCAGTACTGGCTGCGCGTGTAAGCGGCCGGTACTGGAGGTTGCCGCGCTGCTCAGTCGGCGCTGACGCCCGAGACCGGCTGAGCCCTGTCGAGATCCGCAGAGCGCCCCACGTGTCGTCCCGTCTTTCCGGCGGGCGCGCTCACCGGCCCCAGGCCGCCCCGGCGCCCGTGTAAACGGGCAGGGAATCGCCCGTTGCGAGGTCCACCACGAAGGTGACGCTAAACACGAGGTCGTCGTAGCCCGCCCATGTGGCGAACGACAGCAGGCCGGGCGCCGGGGACGAGAGGTCCTGCACGTTGAAGAACGGCAGGACGCGCCGTTCGCCCGTTTGGATGTCGCCGATCGTGATTCCGTCCTGCCGCTTCGCCGACGATCGTTCGTGATAGAAGATGTGCTTCTCGTCGATCCAGCCGTTCGACCGACTGAACGTCCCGCCGCACTTGCCCCCGATCTCGCGTTGTTCGGCCAGTGCGAACGGCGTGACAGCGCCCGTGGTCACGTCCAGGATGTTGATCGGTCCGAAGCCCCCACCGATGAAAAATTGCCGCCCGGAGGGGGAAGGCACCGCCTCGTAGAAGCCTGCGTTCTCTGGGAGCGAGTCTGCCACCTCGCGTGCGGTCCCGGTAGCCGTGTCCACCTCAAGGAGTGGTCCGTTCGTTTTCTGGATGAACACGCTCTGGCCGTCCACTGCCCAGGCCACGCCGGAAATCTCGTTGCCGTCGAAGTCTAGGCGGTGAAGGGTGTCTGTCGTGGCGTCGTACCAGCCCGGCGTCCACGTGCATGAATCGGTGCAGCTCGAACGCAGCGTCACGAGAAGGCGGTCGCCCTTTCCCCAGGGCCCGACGTAGGCGTTCGCGATCTCCCGTTCCGTGTCCGTGGTCGTGGATGCGACCATCAGCTTGACGCTCTCGCCGCCCGTGGATGGCTCGTAGGTGTTGTTGGCGAATGCGATGTACTTCCCCGAAGGAGAGACCTCCGGGTTTCGACTGCCAATCCCGACCTCCGAGTGAAGATAGGCCACGGGCGCTGAGACTTCTCCAGTGGCCACGTTCACCTGACGCACCACCAGCTCCATTCCCGGGTCTTTGCCGTTCGACGCCTCTTGCCAGAAGGTCACGGACTTCGCACCGGGGACCCCGATGTCCGGCCGCTCCGAAGGCTTCGTGTACCGCGTCGCAACCCAGCCCGAGCCGAGCGCGTAGCGCCACGTTTCGCCGTCCGCTTCCTGGGCGGGACCGTAGAGCCAGAGCAGCGTCTCTTCGGGCACGCAGGTGAACGGCTCAGCCTGGAAGGTTAGGCCCGGCGACGGCCGGACGTTGAGGCAGTCTCCGTCCCCCGTGAACACGCGAACGGGGTCCGCTTCAACCGGTTCGCCCGGCGCGATCGTTCGCTGCTTCGGCTGAACGTAGTCCTGGGACGGGTACGACAACCCCTCCGGCTCCGAGAGCGCCTCCGGCGAAACAACGGCCGCGGGCGTCACCGTCGTCAGCGCGTTCACCGTCTCTGCCGGTGTGCCGCCATCGCCGCCAGTTCCGGCCAATCCCGCAACCCCGCCCGCAATCGCCAGCGCGCCGAAGCCCGCAAGAGCCGCGAACCAGGCCCTATGTGCCTTCACCATCTTGAGTCCCATCGCCGTCCTCCGACCTGTTACTCAGTTAGACGTAGTGTCCGCCTCGATTGTTCCCGTAGTGCTGTTACGCCCGGAAAGCCTCGTTCAGATGCGTCCCAAGGACGTCAATCAGCCGATGGTCGGTCAGGTTCGGCTGCAGGGGCGTCACGCTCACATAGCCGTGCCCCAGCGCCCAGATATCCGTCCCCGGCGGCGTATCCGGGTGCGTATGCGCCGCGAAGTCCCGGTCCAGCATGCCCGCACCGTCCCGCATCTCCATCAGGCGAACGTAGCCACGCCGGCCCATTCGTGTCACAAGGATCCCCTTCAACTCCTCGTAGGGCAGCCGCGGCAGGTTCACGTTCAGCATCGCATCGCCCGGGATGCGGCCTTCGGCCTCAGCCCGGCAGATGAGCCCGGCCACCCGTTCCGCCGCCGACCAGTCGATCTCCTCGCTCGTCGCGTCCGGGTCGCCAACTACTTGGGAGAACGCCACCGCCAGCAGGCCACGGAAGTGCCCGTGCATCGCGCCCCCAACCGTCCCGCTCGCCAGCACATCCTGGCCCACGTTCGCCCCAAAGTTCACGCCCGAAACCACCATCGTCACCGGCCGCTGAATGATCTTGTCGAGCGCGACCATTACGCAGTCCGCCGGCGTCCCATCCACTTGCCAGGCCTCCACGCCAGCGAGCGGTGGCTCGGCCACACGCGTCCAGTTCAGTTCGCGGCGAAGAGTGAACCCCGCGCCAACCGCGCTCTGGTTCGTGCTCGGCGCGACGACGTAGACGGCGTCCGCCGTGGACCGCACCGCCCGTGCCAGGGCCCAGAGGCCGGGCGAGTCGATGCCGTCGTCGTTCGTGACCAGGACCGTGTGTGCCATGGCCGCAATCCTAAGCCATCGCCGACCCTCAGGGCGTCACACGCCAGGCCGCTGGTCTCCTCCTCCACGCGCCCAGACCGTCTTCCAGCGGTTCCATGAACATCAGAAGAGATATAATTGAGACAATTCTTCATTTTCACAAGAAACGACTTGACAAGACGTTCCAAGTGTTCGATGCTTGCCCCATCAAAGCCATGGAGGCACCCAACGTGTTCAATCTCCCATCCACCATCCTCGAGCTCAGCTCCGAAGCCTACCTGCGGGAACGTCAGGCCGAAGCCGCCGCATACCAGTACCGCGGCCCGTCCGCTATCGTGGTCGTCATCGCCCACCTGGCCAGCTCGGCCCGGCGTTTCGCCGGCCGGGTCGAAAGCTGGGCCCAGGGCCCTGCCGCCCAGCCCGCATCGCCCGCCCGCGGCCAGCATTCGCTCACGAGGTAACACTCTTGGCCCGTCCCGTCGCCAACTGCCCGAGTTGTGAAGGCGCACTCGAGATCCGCCGCCTCGAATGCCCCGCCTGCGGCGTCGCCGTCGAGGGGCACTTCGAGTCCGGCCCGCTCAGCCGTCTTAGCCGCGAACAGCTCGCCTTCGTCGAGACCTTCCTGCGCTGCCGCGGCAAGATAAAAGACGTCGAGGCCGAACTCGGCATCTCCTACCCCACGGTCGTCGGCCGCCTCAACGAGGTCCTCGTCGCCATGGGCTTCGAAGCCGGTGAGGACCCGCGTGAAGCCGAACGTCGCCAGCGCATCCTCGACGATCTCGGCTCCGGCAAGATCTCCGCGGGCGAAGCGGCGGACGCGCTCCGCGCCCTCGGAGGCCGGGATGGCTGAGCCCCACGACGATCTCGAACGTGCCCGCGAGGACGCTCGCCGGGCCGCCGACGAAGCGCGCCGTCTCCACGACCACGCCCGCGAACTCGCTCGCCAGCTTCACCGCTCGGCCCGCGCCCGGCACGGCGGCCCGCCGGACGGGCGTTCGCGGCCCGGCCCCTTCGACGGACCGTCATCCCAGCAGCCTGAGGATGGCGCTGACGCATCGGGGTCGCCCGAGGGCGCCCGCGCATTCGAGACGTTCTCGCTCGACGGCGTCACCTCCGTCTCGATCAACCAGACCGCCGGGAAGCTCACCATTCGCGCCTGCGCGAAAGGCGAAACGCCAGGCGTCGAGGCCTCGTCGAACAAGACGCCGCCCCAGGTCGAGGTATCGCGCCAGGGCACGCGGCTCACCATCGCGGTCAAGCTCTCGGTCGGCTGGCTGTTCCGCCGTAAACACGGCGCTTCCACCGTCATCCGCCTGGGCGATGGCCTCGAAGAGCTCCGCGTCAACAATGGCGCGGGCGAGCTGCTGATCCACGAGCTTGCCTGTGGCGTCTTCGAACTGAACACCGGCGCCGGCGAGATCAAGACCTTCCGCACCTCGGGCAACCTGCGCGCCGATACCGGCGCCGGCCGTATTCAGCTCACCGCCCACCGCGGCCTCGCTCGGTGTGATACCGGCACCGGCGATGTCTCGATGGACATCGCCGAGGTCGCCCCTGGCGAATACCGGGCGAACGTGGGCATGGGCCGCGCCGAAGTTCGCCTCCCCGCCGGGAGCCAGGTCCACTTCCGCGTCGCAAGCGGCATCGGCAAGGCCAGGGTGGAATACCCGGACGCCGGTGAAGGCGCCCCGACCACCGTCCGCGTCGACACCGGCATCGGCGAAGCCACCGTGAAGGTTCGCCAGGCCGCCCCCGAGGCGGGCATGCCGCCTCCGCCCTCCGGCTCGCCCAAGCCCCAGCGCGAGGGCCGCGAAGCCGCCAACCGCCGGCGCCGCGAATCCGAAGAGCTGCGCGTCCTCCAGCTGCTCGAACAGGGCAGGATCAGCACCCAGGAGGCCGCCGACCTGATCGCCGCCCTCCACGACGTTCGCCCGCCCACGGACGACGACGAGTAGGAAAAGGCGCGACCTTGCTCGCACTCGCTCCGTGCTTCTTGTCGCTCTTGGCCCCTTTGCGATTCCGTCTCGCCGGGCGTTCCGGTGCTAGATCCGCATCCACGCCTCGTCCGGGAGCGGCACGAGCGTCTGATTGCGCAGGTCCGGTTCGATGCCCATGAATTCAAGTGGTTCCACGCCGAGGAGCGGGTTCGTGCCGTCCTCAAGCTCCACACACTCAACCGTGACGTTGCGCCCGAGCAGGTAGACCTGGGCGTCGCCGTAGACGTTGACCCAGAAGTCGCCACGCGCGGTTGTCGCGTGTGCCCGCCTCCGGAACGGGAGGCCAAGCGCCGCGACCATGCTGGCCGGCAGGCAGAGGGTCGTCGCCCCGGTATCGACCAGTATCGCTGGCAGGTCGAGCGCCCGGACGCTTCCCGGTTCGGTGAGACCGCGTTCGGCGTCCCCTTCGTCTCGGTGGTTTACCACCCGGATGTCGGCATGTATCTGTCCCACACAGCCCTCCGTGTCCTTGAACCACTTCCGTGGCGCTCGAGGGCCATAGGCGAGTTCAACCATCACGCACCTCTCTCGCCAGTCTACGCCAATTGGCCGGCCTCTTCACCGCATCGTCCACCTCTCTTCCTCTGCGCCTCTGCGTCCAACTGGTCGCAAGTCGGCGAGCGCCAGCAAGACATAGCCGAGACCCGCCGGTGAAGCCTTCTACCGCTCACCCACCTTAACAATTCTCTGTGGCACAATGAACGGACGTCCGCCGGCCCACCTCGGGACACGGCACTCCGGACTCGGGACTCACCGCATGGCCATCCAGGTCACCCTCATCTCCCACTCCGAGCAGCCCATGCGCTCGCTCTACATGGCCTATCGCACCTGCTATAGCCAGCTCACACCCCAGCAGGTCTTCGCCCGCATCGAAGACGAGCGGATCGACGGAGAGACGATGCGGCTGTTCATCGAGGAACGGCTCAAGACCGGCCATGCCTCCCCCCTCGAACAGGTCTGGTTCGAATTCGGCATCTCCGGCGTCTCCCGCGCCTTCAGCCACCAGTTCGTGCGCCATCGCGTCGGCATCTCCTTCGAGCAGCAGAGCCAGCGCTACGTCACCTACAAGAAGGCGGAGTTCCCCTACACGGTCCCCGAGACCGTGAAGAAGGCCGGGCTCGATGGCAAGATGGAGGAACTCTTCGGCCGCGTCGGCGAGCTGTACGAAGAGATGGTCGCCGCCGGCATCCCCGCCGAAGACGCCCGCTTCCTCCTCCCCAACGCGACCAACACGAACTTCAAGATCACGGTCAACTTCGCCAGCCTTCTCCACATCTGCGACCTTCGTCTCTGTACCCGCGCGCAGTGGGAGTTCCGTAAGGTTGCCGCACTCCTCCGCTCCGAAGTGATTAAGGCCGTCCCCGAGCTCGGCCACTACCTGCAGCCGAAGTGCGGCGAACTGCGCATGGGCTATTGCGACGAAAGCGAGAAGGACTGGGAAGCCTGTCCACTCGGCCGTGTCCGTCCCCACAAGGACGCCCTCTTCCGCCTTTACAAGGCGCACCGGAAGGGCGAACTCGCCCCCCTCCGCGAAGAAGACTGGGACACGATCGAGGAACGCCGCCCGGACGAAGACGAGTAGGCTCGCCGCGCTCACGCTTCCCTCTCCGCTACACTCCGATGGCCACTATCGGAGGTTTTCGCCATGACCATCGTCTCCACGTCCTACGGAAGGCTGCGCGGCGCCCGCGACGGCGCCACCGTTTCGTTCAAGGGCATCCCCTTCGCGAAGCCCCCGCTCGGCGCCCTCCGCTTCCGCGGGCCCCAGCCGCCCGAAGCCTGGGATGGCCTCCGCGAGGCTACGACCTACGGCTCCTCCGCCCTCCAGGCCGAGTCCCCCGTGAGCAAGGCCCTCGCCATGGAGGTGGGCCCGGTCGATGAAGACTGCCTCTACCTCAACGTCTGGACGCCTTCCCCCGAGGGCAGGCGTCCGGTGATGGTCTGGATCCACGGCGGCGCCTTCGTCATCGGCTCCGGCTCCCAGGAGCTCTACAACGGCAGCGGCCTCGCCGCCCGCGGCGATGTCGTCGTCGTCACCCTCAACTACCGGCTCGGCGCATTCGGCTTCCTCCGCCTCCCCGCCATCGGCGCGACCGGCAACGAAGCGATCATGGACCAGGAGGCCGCCCTCCGCTGGGTGCGCGACGAGATCCCGGCCTTCGGCGGCGACCCCGGAAACGTCACCGTCTTCGGCGAATCAGCCGGCTCCATCAGCATCACGGCGCTCCTCGCCGCACCTACCGCCCGGAACCTCTTCCACCGCGTGATCCTGCAGAGCGGCTCCGCCAACCTGCTCTCCGCTCCCGAGGCGGCCGAAGGGATCGGGACGCAGATTCTCGAACACCTCGGGCTCCGGGCCGAAGATGCGGCGAAGCTTCGCGACGTCTCCGCGGCTGACCTCCAGGCCGCTCAAAACGCCGCGACGCCGCGCTCGGCCGGCGTCTCCTACGCGCCCGTGATCGACGGAACGTACATTCCGCGCTCCACCTTCGAAGCGGCGGCGGATGGCGAACTCGCCCACCTCGCCATCATGGCAGGCACCACGCAGGACGAACTCAAGCTCTTCGCCTTCATGGACCCCGGCGCTTTCCAGCTGGACGAAGCCGGCCTGCTTGCCCGCGCCGATGGCCTGACCGGCGGCAACGGCGCGCGCGCCATCGTGACCTATCGCGCCGCCCGCACCGCTCGCGGCGAAGCCATCACACCCTTCGAAACGTACGAAGCAATCGCCACCGACGCCGCTATGCGCATGCCCACCCTCCGCCTGCTCGAAGCGCAGCGCCCGCACAACCCCGCCGTCTACAGCTTCCTCTTCACACATCCATCCCCCTCGCTCGGGGGCATGCTCGGCGCCTGCCATGCGACGGACCTCCCTTTCGTCTTCGGCACCTACGAAATCGAGGCGATGAAGACCTTCGTCGGTGAAGGCCCCGAGGTTGCGGCGCTCTCGTCCCGCGTCCAGGATGCCTGGCTGGCGTTTGCCCGCAGCGGCACGCCCTCACGGGAAGGCCTGCCGGCCTGGCACCCGTACGACCCCACCGCGCGCGTGACGGCGATTCTTGGGCCCGGCGGCCCCTTCGCCAGCGCGCCGCGCGAGCCAGAACGCGCCTTCTGGCAATCACTCGCCCCCTGAAGCGGACCGCGGTCCCCAGGAGATGGGCAACGCGATCGCCGGTCTCCGGCCTTCGTCCCGTACACTGTCGGCGTGGCAGCCACAAAATCGCCCCTTCGCGAGCGGTTCGAAGCGGAGCGGCGGCGGTCCGCCTTCCTCTCCTTCCTCCTCGGCGCCGGCACCGGGATCATCGTTACCGATACCTGGCTCTCCCACTGGTTCGGGGCTGTTGGTGGCCTCGTCGGCGGGGGAGCCACCTACGCCCTCGTCTACGCCTACGAAACCCTGATGTGGCGGAGGAACCATGGCCGATAACTCGAACGCGCTTTCCCACCTCGACGAACGCGGCGCCGCCCGCATGGTCGATGTCTCGGCCAAGGCCGCTACCGCTCGCGACGCCATCGCCGAGGCCACGGTCGTCATGCTCCCCGCCACCCTCGCGCTCATCCAGGAGGGCGGTCTCCCCAAGGGCGACGTCATCGCCGTCGCCCGCGTGGCCGGGATCATGGCCGCCAAGCAGACGAGCACCCTGATCCCGATGTGTCACCCCCTCGCCATCACTGGCGTCACGGTCGATCTCGTCGCAGAAGGCGAGGGCCGCCTCCGCATCACCGCCCGCGTGAAGACGACGGGCCAGACCGGCGTGGAGATGGAAGCGCTCACGGCCGCCTCCGTCGCCGCCCTCACCGTTTACGACATGTGCAAGGCCGTGGACAAAGGCATGCGCATTGACGGCGTTCGCCTCCTCGAAAAACGCGGCGGCAAGTCCGGCGAGTGGCTCGCCAGCGCGCTGCCGCAGACGAAGGAGTAGCAACGGCGGTTCTCCTGCCGTACGCTGACGGTCATGGTTGTACGTATCGGCAAGCGCATCGAAGTCCGGCTCGACGACGCCCATCGCGAAGCCCTCTCGCTCGTCCTAGAATCCCGCGGCCTGACCGTCACGGAGTGGGTCCGGGACATCATCGATGCGGAGCAGGAGCGAATCCGCATCGCCGAGTTCGACGCCCTCCTCCAGTCGTTTCGAGACGATCCGCTCAAGGTGCCGACCGGCGACGATCTTCAGCGGGAGCTGGATCATGTCCACTGCCCGGGTCTCGAATTCTGCGTCGATCCCGAGCTTCACGGTCAGCGATGATGCTCTCATTTCTCGACGCAAACGTCCCCATCCTCGCCACTGGGCCGGCAATCCCGCCGAAAAACGAGTGCCTGGCACTCCTCGAACTTGCCCGGGGCCACCCTGGCTCCTGCCTCACGAGCGCGGAAGTGCTGCAGGAGATCCTCCACGTGCTGCATCGCCGCGTCCTTCCCGAGCGCCTTCAACAGGCTTTGGCGCTCGTGACCGCAGCCGTGCACGGGCACGTGGCTCCGCTCCTGCCAGGCGATGTCTTGCGAGCGGCAGCGCTCGACGCCCCACACCTCCAGGCTCGCGATCTCGTCCACCTCGCCACGATGGAACGCCTCGGCAGCACCACCATCATCTCCACCGACACCGGCTTCGATCGCGTCCCAGGCATTCGCCGCCTCGACCCCTCGCTCCTCGCCACCTGGCGCGATGAGGTGTTCGTCGCCCGCTGAACAGGCCGTGGCCGCCGCCCACGCGCCACCTTTCACCGTGCCAGCCCGGAGCCGGAGACGCACTGCCCCTTTCGGCTTCGTGCCCTGGTGGTTCGAACACGGCCCGGCCTACCCGCACTGCCCCTTCCGCTTCGTGTCCTTCGTGCCTTGGCGGTTGGAAACGCCCCGGCCTACCCCGCCAGGAACGCCCGTAGCCGCTCGTGGCCGGCGAGCAACTCCCGTCCCCGCACCGCGACCCCACTCACGGTGCTCCGGTGCCGTTCGCCGAAAACCGCCGCTAGCTGCGCGTTGCTTCGCCCGCGCTCCTTCAGCGCCGCGAACGCCGCCGCCCGCGCGTCTCGGAGACTGGCCGTTTTCCCCCGCCCCGTTATCTCGTCGTAGCTCGCTTCGAAGTGGGCGCCGATCGCTTCCACCACCTCGCGGTCGCTCATCGCCCTTGGCGCCGCCGCAACGATCGCGACGCGGCAGAGTTCCGTATCCAGCCGAGCAAGGTCCAGCGCCCCGGACCGCGCCAGCATCGTCGCGCTGTTCACCGCTCCTTGCAGCGTTCGAACGGAGACGCCTTCCAGGCCGGCGATCCGGTCGAGCGCCCAATCTGGCAGCTCCACGTTCCGTTCCTGCGCCCGCTGGCTGGCGAATTCGCGCCGCTCACACCGTTCGAATCGTTCCACGCAGGTCACGAACCCCTGCGAGAGGCGCGATGCCAGGCGGTCCAGCAGGTTGAGCTCCAGCGGGTTCTGTTCGCTCGCCACGGCCACCATGCCGCCGTTGTTGCAGATCGCCTCGATCGTGTGGACAAGCTCGCCCTGCATCCCTTCTTTGCCCGCGAGATACTGCAGGTCGTCCAGCACGAAGAGGCTGACGTTGCGCATCTCCGCCTGGAACGCCGGGATCGTGTGGTCGCGATAGGCCGCCATGTACCGGTTGGTGTACTCCTCCGCGTTCAGGCAGACCACCGTTCCCGATGCCGATACCGCCGCCGCCAGCGCGTGCAGGAGGTGCGACTTGCCCATGCCCGGCTGTCCGTACAACACGATCGGCCCGGACGGGGACTCGCCGCCCGCCGCCGCCCGGCACGACTCCAGGGCGAGCCGGTTACCGTTCGCCGCCAGGTAGCGTTCGAAGGTGTATTGCCCGTTGATCAGCCCGATAACGGCCGGCCGCCGGGCCGGTGCCGGCTCCATCGCCACCAGCGCCGCCGCGCTCCCCGCCACCGGCCGGGGGACGAACCTCACGGCGCACGGCCCGACCCCCGCCGCCGCCAATAGTTCGACGACCCGGGGCGAGAGCTGTTGCTCCAGGTAGTCGCAGGCGAACGGCGTCGGCGCCTCGATCACCCAGGTCTGGCCGTCGAAGGCGATCGCCCGGGTCTGCTTCAGGTAGGTGGCGAACGTGTGCGCGTTCATCCCCAGCTGCAGTTCGCCCGACACGCGATGCCACGTCCGGGCGAGATCGCGACTGTCGGGTGAGGGCGTTCGGGGCATGGAGACAGAGCATCTTTCTCACCGAGTTTTCCGGCGAAGAGATAGGTGTGGGAACCTGCGAAGTGTGGTGCGCCTTCCGCTTCCGGGCGGTGCCAGCCCGTGGCGGCGCAACCACAACGTAGGCCCGCCGCGCCGCCCGTTCAACACGTTTATGTGGGCTTCGACCAAGGCCGCACAGGAGATTCACGGCCCGCCGGGGTTATGTGGGAGCGCCTTCTAGCCCGGCCGATACTTACGTCTTTAACGTGTCAAGCGCGATACCAGAGATTCACAAACCCCGCCGCGCTCGCTCGCTGCCCTGCCGCGAAGCCAGGCTGGCGATCCGCGTTCCCCATGCCCGCCCGTCGGCCGGTCGTTCCACGGGGCCGCCCCGCCACCCATGGCCCAAGACGCAAAGCGGCGGCGTCCATTTTTGGGGACGCCGCCGCGCAAGGAGCAGCCGGGTGGTTGGGGGGGGGTCAGCCCGCCTGCGTGCTCGTCATGAAACGGAACCGGCTCCGGGCAACCCGGAGGGCCCGTTCCAGCTTCTCCACGATCGAGATCGACTCCCATTCGCGGCGCTGGGCGATGGTCCGTTCGGCCGTCGCAAGGTCAAGTTGGTGGGCGTTGGCGATAAGGACTTCAAGCATGGGGTTGGGCCTCTCTTTCGATGAATGAAGCTTCATTCATCTAGATCAGGAAGTCAAGGGCGAACCTGGCGCGCGGTGTGAGCTGGTTCACACAACCGGGCTGGCGGGGCGTTAAGAACATGGAGCCGTGGCCCTCCGTGGCCACTGGCCGTTCGAACCAGGCCCGAAGCTCCGAGGCTCGCAAATTCGCTACGATGTCTACTGGAACAGCCAAACCTGGGTCCCGATGGGCCAGGTGTATCCTCTGGCGCCGACGGCACCCGTGGCCGGTTGCGGGTTCTGTGACTGGGTTGCAGCCGACTATCACTGGGCAACCATTGTAGGTGTGGCTGGGACGGTCACGGTGGCCACTGTTTTGGCGGTAGGGAGCGCCGGAATGCTGACACCCGTTAGCGCAGTCATACTGACGGCTGGACTTGGGGCGAGTGGCGTGGGGTTGCTCGCAGTCGGCGACGCAGGCCGAGATTGCCGCTCGGGAGATACGTCAAGTTGCGTCGATTTCTCGCTAAGTGTCGTGGTAGTGGTAGCCGGGCCATTCTTAAGCATGGTTCCGTCGCCTTCGTTCCTAGCGGACCTCGGCTATGGTGGTGCAGCGGATGCCGCCAACACTGGAGTGGGGTTGTATAGTGAACAGTCCTGACAGCCGTGATGAAGTGACTTGGGCATCGAATCGACGACGAACAGCGAAGGTCGCCGCAGTTTCGGCGGTGGTACTTGCCGTCCCATTCACAGCGGGCGCTCTCGTCTTCCAAAGATGGGACTTGCTACTTCCTGCAGTAGCCGGGTTCTTCTCGATTCCCCTCAGCTTGTGGTTGACGCGCAAGAGACCATGAGGTCCCAGCACGCCCCCTGCGTGCCCCTGACCTACTCCGCGCGCTCCAGCTCGAACGCCGCGTGCAACGCCCGCACCGCATCCCCCACCCGGTCGGCGGCGATGATGCAGGTGAGGCGGATTTCGCTGGTGGAGATCAGTTCGATGTTGATCCCCGCGTCGTAGAGCGCGCGGAACATGCGGGCGGCGTAGCCGTGGGCGGTCTGGATGCCCACGCCGACGATGCGAGCCAGGCCACCGTCGTGGCCTTCGCGCCTTCGTGGTTCAACGGCGCTACTATCCCCTTGTGGACGGCCAGGGCAGCGTGATGAAGACGACGGACGGCGCGGGGAACGTGGTAAACACGTATACCTACGACGCCTACGGCAAGACGCGCGCCCAGACCGGGACGCAGCCGAACGAGATCCGCTTCGCCGGGGAACAGACGGACGACAGCACGGGGCTGCAGTACCTCCGCGCGCGCTACTACGACATGGAGACCGGGCGCTTCATCTCGCGGGACCCGATGGCGCACTCGCCGTCCTGGGGGGCCAACCCCTTCGGCTACACCACCGGCAACCCCGTGAACGCGACGGACCCCAGCGGGCTCTACGAAAAGTTCGACGCAGGTGACACCGGCATGGTGTGTGTTCACGACGACGTCACCGGCGAGAAGACGGGAGCATGCTTCGATATCGGGGCTGTCTGGCGGGACGACATCGGCGCCTGGTACCGGGGCGGAGACTACGACGTTTACTGGAACGGCCAAACCTGGGTCCCGATGGGGCAGGTGTATCCACTCGCACCGTCCGCGCCCGTGGCCGGCTGTGGGTCGATTTGCGCCGATGTGTTGACGGCCGTCGGCGTCGTTGGAGTCGTCACCGTCGCCACCGTGATCACGGCGGCCAGTGCAGGTACGCTAACCCCGGTGGCCGCAGTGGTACTCACCGGGGGCTTGGCCGCCGTTGGGGTCGGAGTCATCGGGCTTGGCATGGATGGCCGCGACTGTAAGCAAGGAGACAACGGCGCCTGCGTGGCGTTCGGCGTCGGGGTAGCGGCCATCGCGGCGGGTCCGTACCTCCAGGTGGCGGACTTGTATCTTCCTCCGGGAGCGCTCCGCCCTCTCGGGGGACTCGGCTCGGCAGGCGCCGCGGATGCGGTCGCAACCGGGGTTGGGATTCACAATGAGCATTTCTGAGTCAAGGCAGCCCCGCTTGCTCGGAGCATTCGTCCAGCGTCTTAAGAAGCTCCGGCTTCCGCGGTGGATGCGGTTGACCGAGGAAAGCGCGCTCAGCGTGAGGGACCAGAGCGCGGGGCGTACCACGGCAGCCTTCCCGGTACCCGTCGGTCTGACTGTTTGGGCCGTTGTCGACCGGTGGGCGGTGAGTCGAGATTGCATACTCGTAGATCGAGACCCGAACTGCCGCACATATGAACGGGACGAAGGCTACCGCGCTCTCGCGGGCCAGCCTGGCACACACGGATTGCTGGGCGGCGCGGGACCTCGGACCGTGGTCCGAATCAGCGCTAGCGCGAACGAAGTCTTCCTGGAAGGCTGGGTCCGGTTACCCCGATGGCAGCAGTCGAGACGGCGCCCGGCTGAGTTGCACCTGGAAGTTTCGCCTTCGAGCGGCTGGATCTACACGTTCGTGGCAGACTACGGTCGCGAGACGCTTAACCTTCTCCTTCGGGAATTCGGTCAGCCGGACGTCGTACCCAGGGTCTACATACCCGACTACAGGTAGGATTGAATGGTGAGCGCTGATAGGCAGGCTGAAGTCGCCTGGGCATCGAATCGACGACGCACGGTGAAGGTCGCCGCGATTTCGGCCGTGGTACTCGCTGTGCCATTCACAGCCGGAGCGCTCGCCTTCCAACGATGGGACTTGCTACTTCCTGCCGTCTTCGGTTTTTTCTCGATTCCCCTCAGCTTGTGGTTGACACGCAAGAGACCATGACAGCCTTCGTCACCACCCTACTCCGCCCGCTCCAGCTCGAAGGCGGCGTGCAGCGCGCGGACGGCGTCACCTACCCGGTCCGCCGCGATGATGCAGGTCAGCCGGATTTCGCTCGTCGAGATCAGTTCGATGTTGATCTCGGCATCGTAGAGCGCCCGGAACATGCGGGCGGCGTAGCCGTGCGCGGTCTGGATGCCGACGCCGACGATGCTGACCTTCGCCAGGTTCCCGTCCGCGACATAGCCGTCCGCGTTCACGGCCGCGCAGATCGCCGGCATCGCGGCCTCGGCGCGCTTCAGGTCGCCCCGGCTCAGGGTGAACGTCAGGTCCGTCATGTTCCCTTCGCTGGCGTTCTGGACGATCGTATCGACGCTGATCCCGGCCTCCGCCAGGGGCTCGAAGATGTGCGTCGCGATCCCCGGCATGTCGGGCACGTGGCGGACCGTGATCTTCGCGACGTCGTTGTCGTGGGCGATTCCCCGGACCCGGTTGCGTTCTTCCAATTCGGCCTCTCCGCGTATAAGGGTGCCCGGCGCGTCCACGAAACTCGAGGTCACGAGGATGGGCAGATTGTAGACCGAGGCCAGCTCCACGGCCCGGTTGTGCATCACCTGCGAGCCCTGCGTCGCCAGCTCCAGCATCTCTTCGAACGAAAGGTCCTTCAGCTGACGGGCGGCCGGGCAGATGCGCGGGTCGGCCGTGTAGACGCCGGTCACGTCCTTGCAGTTCTCGTAGCGGTCGGCGCCGAGGGCGATCGCCATCGCGACGGCGGTGGTATCGCTTGCGCCCCGGCCCAGCGTCATGATCTCCAGTTCATCCGTCACGCCCCAGTAGCCAGCGACGACGGGGACGCGGTCCGCCAGCAGCTCGGCCTTCACGCGCTCGGCCTCGACGCGGATGATGCGTCCGGCGTTGTGCCGCCCGCTCGCGATGATCCCCGCCTGCTGGCCGGTCAGCCCCACCGCTTCCTGGCCGCGTGCGCGCAGGGCCATCGCCAGCAGGGCGACGCTCACCTGCTCACCGGTGGAGAGCAGCATGTCGAGTTCGCGCGGGTCCGGTTCGTCCGAGACGCTGGCGGCCAGGGCGAGGAGGTCGTCCGTCGAGTCGCCCATGGCGGAAACCACGGCGACGACCTGGTCGCCCTGCTGACGCCGGCGGATAATCCGGTCGGCGACCATCTGAATCAGCGCGGCGGTGGCGACCGAACTGCCACCGTACTTCTGGACAACGAGCATGACGAAAGGATGCGGGTGGCAGCCGATAGACGGTAGGCGAGAGACGGGAGGCGTTAGGCGCTCGCCGCGACGAGCCGTACCCGGCTCCGGAGCGCGGCCGGCAACGAGGCGGCGAACTTCTCGTCGCAGGTCACGAGTTCGGCGTCGAGGGCTTCGGCGCAGGCGAGGTAGGTCGCGTCGTAGATCTTCGAAAGGCCCGCCGCCGTCGCGATTGCGGAGGCTCGTTCCACCCAGGAGATCTCGAACGCGAACGTTATCCGCAGTTCCCGGAAGAGCCGCCAGGCTTCGATGGCTTCGGGCCGGAGCAGACTCCCGCGCATCTCCAGCTGACGCAGGGTTGAAGCGAACTCGATCGGGAGCAAAGATGGCGCCACAAGCGGATCAGCAGACCGTGCCAGCTCTTCGACGGCAGCAAACGCCTCCGACCTGAACTGCGACCGGGCAAATGCTCGCGTCAGAAGCGACCCGTCGGGCACGCTGGTCAATCGTCTTCGGCCTCGTCGAGCGCTGCCTGGATCTCATCGTTTGGAATGCCCATTCCCCCGGTTCGTTCGAGGATTTCCGCGTGCAGTTTGCGAATCGACGCCACCGTCCGCTCCGCCCGGGCGCGCGCTTCCGGCGTCGCCCGTTCCCGCGCCAGCTCTGCCAGGTCCGCCGCGATCCGCGCCTTGCTCCAGCCCGTGTAGTCCCGGTAGCTGCTCATCTCGTCACGATCGTAGCATCCCGTGGGGTCGTCCAGCGCCTCGAGCAGCTCTATCCGGTTGCCGAACGGGTCCATCGCATAGAACCGTGCGAACCCGGGCAGCGGCGCATCCTCCGATGTCGCGATGCCATGGGCGTTCAGCCGCTCGCGCAGGGCCGCCAGGCCGTCCGTCCGGAACGCCGGGTGCCGCCGTGTGGGCGCGATCTCCGCCTCGACGCCGCAATGGACCTGCTGTGCCCCGCACTGGAACCAGCAGCCACCGCGCCCGGCGAGGCTCTCCGGCTTCGGCACTTCCGCCATGCCCAAGAGCTCGCCGTAGAACCACCGCGCCCGCTCCTCGCCACCCGGCGGGATCGCAACCTGCACGTGATCGATTCCCAGGATTGCCATTGTCGAAGTATCGGGCGCGCCGCCAAAAGTTGAAAGCGGGTGGGCCGATCGCCCGTGCCAAAGCCACCGCGTAGTCGCGACCCACAGCGGTCGCGGGTTGTTCGAACCAACGCCAGCCGCGCCCG
>CAZQCR010000038.1:0-17877 GCA_964591745.1 uncultured Anaerolineaceae bacterium | reverse complement strand
CACGCGTCTGAGCGTAGTCAGGTCGCGTCCGGTTTGTCGAGCACTCCCAGTCCCGACTTTTACGCCCACGGCATCCGAAACGTGCGCCGGGGCCGACCCTAACCCGGCAGCGCATAGACCAGCGGACGTTCCTGCCGCACCACACCCTTGAGCTCGAGGATCTGCAACGTCGCGCTCACCTGCGCCACCGGCAAGCCCGACCCACGAGAGATCTCATCAACGTGCAGCGGGCCCGCCTCCAGCAGGTGAACCAGCCTGCCCTCGTCGTTGGAAAGATGCTGAGGAATGGGCCGTTCCGCTTTCACGGCCCGCGTCAACAGCGGCTGGCTGGCCACCGAAGCGAGGTTGAGCTCCTCACAGAGCTGCTCCGGCGTGGCGACAAGCCGCGCTGTGCTCTCCCGGATGAGCTGATTCGTCGCGCTACTCTGCTTTGAAAAGATGCTGCCCGGTATCGCGAAAACATCCCGCCCCTGCTCGAACGCCCAGTTCGCCGTGTGCAGCGCCCCGCTCCCCTCACCCGCTTCCACCACCAGCGTCGCCTGGGCTAGCCCGGAAAGGATCCGGTTTCGGCGGGGAAAGTAGTCCGGGCGCGCCGGGATGCCCGCCGGGTACTCGCTCACCAGGCAGCCGTTCGCCATCACACGGTCGGCGAGGCCCGCATTCTCTCTCGGGTACACCTGGTCGATTCCCCCGGCCAGCACCGCCACCGTCGGCGTCCCCTGTTCGACCGCCACCCGGTGGGCGATAGCGTCCACCCCGCGGGCGAGGCCGCTGATGATCGCCACCCCGGCCGCCGCCAGCGCCTCACAGAAGTGCTCCGTAGCCTGCCGCCCGTACGGCGTCACCCGGCGCGTCCCAACCACAGCCACTGCCCTTTCGAACTGCGGGCCCGCGTTCCCCCGCATGAACAGCACCGGTGGACTCTGCGGGATCTCTCGCAGAATGGAAGGATAGTCCTCATCGAGCCAGGTAAACGCCCGGACCCCAAGCTTTTCCAGCCAGGCCAGCTCGTTCGCGCCATCGAAGGTCGTCCGCGCCTTCTGAAACGCCCGGATGTACTGCGCCTCCACGCCCGCCCTGCCCACTTCCTCCGGCGACGCTTCCCATGCCGCCTCTACCGTCCCGAAATGGGTAAGCAGGAGCGAGAAGTTCGTGCTCCCCAAACCGGCTCGGCGCAACGCCAGCCAGTACGCCAGGCTATCCCGATTTACCATTCGGCCGCGAAGTATAGCGTTCCGGCCGAACTACGCTCGTGCCGCCTTCAGCCAGTGCACAGTCTCGTCCAGTCCGCGGTTGAGCCCTCGCGGCGCCATCCCGATCGCCCGCGCCTGCGCATCATCGATCTGGACTGGCCCAAGCCTTCCGTATACCTCAGACCGCCGGGCAAAACCGTGCGCTCGCCGGCCGAGATCGCTGCCCGGGGGCAACGCATTCGCGCGGCGCTCGCTCCCCCAGCGCTCGGCGAAGCCGTTCAACACCCGCGAGAACGGCGCGACCTCACCGCACACGATGTACCGCTTCCCCGCCTCGCCCCGTTCCAGCGCCGCCAGGTGGGCATCGGCCACATCCTGCGCCACTACCCAGCCGACGGGCGCATCGACCACGGCCTCGATCTCCCCACGGACGAAGGCGAGAAAGAGCGCGTTGTAGCTCGAAGGACCGACGGGGCTCGCACCATACGCGTTCACGACGTTGACGATGCACGCGTCCTGGCCAGCAGCCGCGGCGGCGAACACTTCCCCCTCCGCTTCGCACTTCGTCACCGAATAGATATCGACGAGGGCGGTGGCGTTCGGCCCTGTTTCGCTAACGAGGCCGGACTGTTGGATGATCGCCGCACTGCTGCTCGTGTAGACCACCCGCCCCACGCCGGCGCGCGCGGCGGCACGGAGGATGGCCCGCGTGCCCCCAACGTTGATCGCGCGCGAATCGGCCGGCGTCATTCCCAGGGAGGCCGCGAGGTGGATCACGCCGTCGCAGCCCGTCATCGCAGCGGCAAGGCCGTCTTCGTCCGTAATTTCGCAGGCGACGCGTTCCACGCTTTCGGCAAGCACGGCCGCCTTCGCCGCCGTTCGCACCAACGCACGCACCTGTACGCCGCGCGCCAGCGCCGATTCCACCAGCACCGACCCGAGATACCCGGTGCCGCCCGTCACGAAGATCTTCATCACCTGCACCGCCTTCAGAGTTGCGGGCAGTGTAGGCGTCTCCCGTCCCCCGTCTACCGCCTCGCTAGCCGACCTTCTCCGGGGCCACCGTGACGAGCACACGGACCTCGCCCGCCTGGCGGAACGGGTAGCTGTCCTGGCCCAGGTACTTCTTCGCCATGGCGTCGATGTGCGCGTCCGCGCCGTCGCGCGTCATCGAGATTACTCGGCCCTGGATCAGCGCCTGCTCGTACGGATTCTCGGTGTTGATCACGGAGATCGAGACGCGGGCGTCCCGAGCCATGTTCTTCGTCTTCAGCCGGCCTTCGGCGGTGTTGAACATGACGTTCTTGCCGTCGGTGTCGATCCAAACGACCGTCGTTTGGGGTGAGCCGTCCTTGTTCAGGGTCGCCACAGCGGCCATGTTCTTGCCTTCCAGCAGGCGCTTCGCCACCTCGGTCAGTTCAGCCATGAGAGATCTCCTTGATTAGTTGTGAACGCAACTATCCTACGGGGACCACGTGCTCACTACAACCGTTGACGTATCCTTTCCGTTATGACGCCTGTAACCCCGGCTCACAAGACCGCCGAGGCCTTCCTCCAGGCCTACCTGCGTGAGTTGAGCGCCGTTGGCAACCGTTCGCCCCTCACTATCCGTAACTACGCCAGCGATATCGGCCACTTCCTCCGCTGGTGCACGGAAAAGGCCGAAGACCCGCTGGCGACGAACCGTCAGCGCTTCCGCGACTACCTCGGCGAACTCCGCGAAGCCGGCATCGTCGCCGCCTCGATCACTCGCCGGACGAGCACCATTCACGGCTTCTATAAGTACCTCCTCCGCGAAAACGCCACCGCGAAGGACCTCCTTTACGGCGTCGCGCTGCCCAAACGGCCAAAGCGCCTGCCAAAAGTGATGGAGCCCAGCGTCGTCGAAGCGCTCCTCGCCGCCCCGGACCTCTCCACGCCGCAGGGCCTTCGCGACCGCGCGATCCTCGAACTGCTCTACGGCGGCGGCCTGCGCATCTCCGAACTCGGCGCCCTGAACGTGCGCGACATCGATTCCCACGAAGGCGCGTCCATCGTTCACGGCAAGGGAGCGAAGGAGCGCCTCGTCCTCTTCGGGCGGGCCGCCATCGGCGCGCTGGAGCACTACCTCGAGGCCGGCCGTCCATCGCTCGCGATGGGGCCGGAGCACGCGCTCTTCCTCAACCGTTCCGGGGGCAGGCTCAGCCCCCGTTCCGTCCAGCTTCTGATTAAGCAGCACGCCCTCCGCGCCGGCATCGCCCAGGACGTCTGGCCGCACCTCCTCCGCCATTCCTTCGCCACCCACCTGCTCGATGGCGGGGCGGACCTCCGCATCGTCCAGGATCTCCTTGGCCACAGTTCCGCCAACACCACCCAGATCTACACGCACGTCTCTCAGGCCCGCCAAGCGGAAGTGAGCCGCAAAGCCTGGGAACAGCTCGCCGAGCAGGCCCTGCAGCGGCCCCGACGCCTGAAGGTGGCCGCCAAACCCGCCCTCCGGTAGGCTGGTACTACAACCTTAACGTCAGAGTGAGGTTTCCCCTGCCCGGCGATACGTTTAACCGCACCTTTCGTGCCGTCATCGAGAATCCGCAGTTCCGCACCCTCTGGTTCGGGAACATCTTCTCGTTCCTCGGCATGCAGATGCAGGTCATCGCCAGGGGGTACCTCGCTTACGACCTCACGGGAAAGAACAGCGCGCTCGGCGGCGTCATGCTCGCCTTCGGCGTGCCCCAACTCCTTCTCTCGCTCTGGGGTGGTGTCATCGCCGATCGCTTGCCCAAGCGCCACGTCCTCATGGTCTGCCAGGTCATTGTCGCCGCCAACTCAGCCTGGCTCGCCACGATGATCGCGATCGGCGCCGTCGAGTACTGGATGCTTATCGCCGCCGGAGTCGTCCAGGGGGCCGGTTTCTCGTTCATTGGCCCGGCCCGGCAGGCATTCATCGGCGACCTCGTCAATCGCGAGCAGCTTCCCAACGCCGTCATCCTCCAGCAGCTTTCCATGAACAGCACGCGCGTCATCGGCCCTTCGCTCGCTGGCGCGTTCATCGCCGTCAGCTTCATCGGCACCGCCGGCGTCTACTACATCACCACGGCCGGCTTCGTCGTCGCCACCCTCATGATGTTCGGTCTGCCCAAGGGCGAACCGCGGCCGAGGGCTACCGCCACCTCCCCCGCCGCCGACCTGATAGATGGCGTCCGTTACGTCATGGCCCGTCGCAACGTTGGCCTGCTTATTCTCGCATCGTTCGCGCTCGTGATGATCGGCTTCCCATACCAGTCGTTCCTGCCATCGGTCGCGAAGAGCGTCTACCACACCGGATCGGGCGGCCTCGGCCTGCTCTCCACCTTCGGCGCGATCGGCGCGGTCATCGCCACCGTCTTCGTGGCTTCGATGAGCGAAAAGGCGAGTGCCCTCTGGCAACCGATCTGCGGGATGATCTTTGGCGGGGCGCTGGTCGCCCTTGGCGCAGCCCCGGGCTTCGTCCCCGGGTTGTTCGCAATGGTTCTCGTTGGCGGGTTCGCGGCAGCCTTCCAAACGCTCAACAACTCCCTCGTGATGGGGATGACGGACCGCGCCTACCACGGCCGCGTGCAGTCCATGAACATGCTCAGCTGGAGCCTCTTCGGGCTCGCCTCGCTGCCCATCGGCATCATCGCCGACCACATCGGGATCCGGGAGACGCTCGTCTTCCAGGGCATCATCTGCGTCATCGCGATCATCGTGATCGAAGGCCTCCGGCGGCTCACGGCCCCGAAAGAGACGCTTCCGAAAGCCCCTCCACCGGAAGTCCGGCAGCCAGAAGCCGCCTCGGGCGGCCGCTAAACGGAAGGGCCGATCTGGTAGGCTAACGACGGCATGACCACCATCCTCCTCGTCCACGGGCCCAACCTCAATCTCCTCGGCGAGCGCAAACCGGAGATCTACGGCACGACTACGCTGCTGGAGATCGAGAACGACGTCGCCGCCGTGGCCGGCGAACGCGGCGCGGCGCTCCTCTGCTTCCAGAGCAACCACGAAGGCGAGATCATCGACTTCCTTCACGAGCACCGGAAGTTCGCCGATGGCGTCGTGATCAACGCCGGCGCTTACACCCACACCTCCGTCGCCCTCCGCGACGCGATCGAGGCGATCCAGCTCCCCGTCGTCGAAGTCCACATCTCCAACACACACGCCCGCGAAGGCTTCCGCCACGTGTCCCTCATCGCCCCGGTTTGCCTCGGCCAGGTCACGGGCCTCGGCCGCCAGGGCTATACCGCGGCGGCCGAACTCCTCCTGACCTATCTCGAACACCCCGTCACCTCCGGAGCCCCAGCGTGAACAACCGCCTCGACCGCATCCGCGCCGCCCTCGCCGAAGAACGTCTCGACGCTCTGGTCGTCTCCGGCCCCGTCGATGATGTTTACGGACGACACTCGCAGAACCGCTTCTACGTCTCCGGCTTCACCGGCTCAGCCGGGTTCGCCCTGCTCACCCGCGATCGCGCCATCATGGCCGTCGACTCCCGCTATGTGGAGCAGGCCGAACGCGAATGCGCCGCCCGCGGCTTCGAAATCTGGAAGCAGGAAGGGAAGTGGGAACAGTGGGTCCCCGCCCTCATCAAGTACGCCGGTCTCGCTGGCGCCCGTATCGGCCTATCCGCCGCCGACACAACCCTCGGCGCATGGGAGCGCTGGAACAAATGCGTCCTCGAGATGCCATGGGGCGCACGGCCGACACTGGGCACGGCCTCGCGCATCGTCGAACAGCTCCGCAAGGTGAAGGACGCCGACGAACTCGCCGGCCTCCAGTCCGCGATCACCACCGGCGACCGCGCCTTCGAACGCGTCGAAGCCGCCCTTCAGCCGGGCATGACCGAGCTCGAAGTCGCTGCCGCAATCGAAGACGCGATTCGCGACCTCGGCGGCCAGGGTGTCTCCTTCGACACGATCGTCGCCGGCGGAGCATGGGGCGCACAGCCCCACGCCTCACCCCGTCCGGAGCCGATCCGCGAGGACGAGCCGATCATCATCGATATGGGCGCGCTCCAGGGCGGCTATTGCAGCGATCTCACGCGCACCACGGTCATCGGGCGGATGCCACCTGAGATGGCGGCGATCTACGAAATCGTCTTCGAAGCCCAGCAGGCCGCCATCGAGGGCGTCGAAAGCGGGATGACGGGCATCGCCGCCCACCGTCTCGCCCACAACGTCATCGCCCGTGCCGGTCACGCCGACCACTTCGGGCACGGCCTCGGCCATGGTGTCGGCCTCGAAGTACACGAGAGCCCCTACCTCGGCTTCACCTCCGAAGATACCTTGGAAGAAGGAATGGTGTTTACCATTGAGCCCGGCATCTACCTGCCCGGAGTGGGCGGCGTCCGCATTGAAGACGTAGTGGTGCTCGAAAACGGCAAGGCCCGCGTCCTCAGCCACGCGCGAAAACTGACCCCCTCAGGAGTATGACCTCGTGATTTCCACCGGCGAACTGAAGAAGGGCGCGACCATCGAACTCGATGGCAAGCTCATGTCGATCATGGAGTACAACCACATCAAGACGGGCCGCGGCTCCGCCCAGGTCCGCATCAAGTTCCGCGATGCCCGCACCGGCGCAATCTTCGAACAGACCTTCCAGGCCGGCACCAAGTGGCCCCGCGCCCGCGTCGAAACGCGGGAAATGCAGTACCTCTACGGCGACGACCAGTTCTACTACTTCATGAATACGGAGAATTACGAACAGTTCCCGGTGGGCAAAGAGAAGATCGGCGAATCCGCCCTCTACCTCAAGGAGAACGACACCTGCCAGCTCGTCATGTACGGCGAAGAGGTGATCGGCGTCGAACTTCCGCTCTCCGTCGAACTCGTCGTGGCGACCACCGACCCCGGCTTCAAGGGCGATACCGCCACCGGCGGCACCAAGCCCGCCACGATGGAGACCGGCCTCGTCGTCAACGTCCCCCTCTTCGTCGAAGAGGGTCAGCGAATCAAGGTAAACACGGACAGCGGCGGCTACATAGAACGCGTGGGGTAGGAACAGATGGCTGCGACACAGTTGAAGGACGAGGCTCATCGTCTCGTGGAAGGCCTGCCCGAAGATGCCACGTGGGACGACCTGATGTACGCGGTCTACGTCCGGCAGAAGATCGAGGCCGGACTGGCCGACGCGGAGTCTGGACGCCTGACGCCCCACGAGGATGTTAAACGACAGTTCGGGATCGCATAGGTGCCAATTCGTTGGACCGATGAGGCGCTCGAAGACCTGCGGGCCATCTTCGATGCACTTGCCCAAACTTCACCGCACTACGCTGGTCGCGCGCTCGAACGAATCACGGGCCAGCTCGAACGCGTCGAGCGCTTTCCGCGACTGGGCCGCCGAGTCGAAGAACTGGGATTCGAACAGATCCGCGAAGTCCTGGTCCCGCCATATCGGCTGATCTACCGACTAATCCCCTCCGGGATCGAGGTGATCACCATCACGCGAGCGGCCGAGCGGCTCATCTGAAACCCCGATCGAAAGCAGAAAGCTTGGCCGAGGCCGGGCCAGCGAATCAAGGTGAACACGGACAGCGGCGGCTACATCGAACGCGTGGGGTAGGAACCGCCATGGAGCCGCGCCGCTCCGTCGGCGCTGACGCCCGAGCCAACGCCCAGCCGACTTGGAACCTCTATGCCCACGCGGTGCCTCCGCTTCAACCGGCGTGGCACGGCCGCCCCTCAAGCTGCTAGCCTCCTTCCATGCAGGCCCTCACCGTCGGCGCCGTCGTCGCCTTCCTCCGCGAAGTCCTGGAAGCGAACGAGATCTTCAGCGACCTCTGGATCGTCGGCGAAGTCTCGAACTACAACCGCTCCCAACTCGGCCACCGTTACTTCTCGCTGAAGGACTCGGCCGGCGTCCTTCGCACGGTCCTCTTCCGCGACACGATGCCGGGGATGCAGCTCAAGGACGGCGACCGCGTCCTCGCCCACGGCCGCCTCACCGTCTACGCCCAGCGTGGCGACCTCCAGTTCGTCTGCGATTTCGTCCGTCCGGAAGGCGTCGGCATCATCTCCGCCCGCTTCGAAGAGCTGAAGCTGCGGCTCGAAGCGGAGGGGCTCTTTGAACCGGGCCGGAAGCGCCCGCTCCCCCGGTTTCCCCGCCGTATTGGGCTCGTCACCTCCCCGGCCGGGGCCGCCCTACAGGACGTGAAGAACGTCCTCGCCAGCCGCTGGCCGCTGGCCACTCTCGTCTTCGCCGCCGCCACCGTCCAGGGCCCCGAAGCACCGGGCGAGATCGCCGGCGCCCTCCGCGCCCTCGCCGCTGAACCCGCCCTGGACTTCGTCATCCTCACGCGTGGCGGCGGCAGCGCCGAGGACCTCGCGGCCTTCAACACCGAAGCCGTCGCCCGGGCCGTTTTCGGCATGCCCGTGCCGGTTGTCTCCGGCGTTGGCCACGAAACGGATGAGTCGATCGTCGATTATGTCGCGGACCTACGCGCGCCCACGCCCAGCGCCGCCGTCGAGCGCTCCACCCCGGACATTCGCGAGGTCACCCGTGCCCTCCTCGGGGTCGACCGCGCGCTCGCCAGCGGCTGCCTGCGGGCGCTCGGACAGGCCGCCGCGCGCGTCGAATCCGCGGCCCGCCGAGCCGAGCGAGCGGGACCCGACGCAGGCATCCTGAGGCGCGACGTCATCGCCCATTCAGATCAGATGCTCCGCGTTCTCGAACGCGCCCTCACCGCGAATCGCAGCCGCACCGATGAGGTGGCCGGCCGCCTAGGCGCTCTCGATCCCCACGCCACCCTCGCCCGCGGCTTCGCCATCGTCCAGGACGCGAAGACCCGCAAGGTCGTCCGCACCGTCCGCAAAGTGCGCGGAGGCGATAGGCTTTCCGTTGCCGTCAGCGACGGCGCATTCTGGGTAGAGGTGAGTTGAGTTGGCCGTTGGCCGTCGCTCATTGGCCGTTGGCGAAACCGCACCCCGCCTGACCGGAGGCCGGCATGCCGCGGGCGCGTAAGGAGAGCGAAGAGAGCTTCGAAGATCTCTTTCGGACGCTGGAAGAGAAGGCGCGGCTCCTCGAACAGGGCAACCTCGGCCTCGAAGAGTCGCTTGCGATCTACGAGGACGGCGCCACCCTCGTCGATCGTCTGCGCACGATCCTCGGTGAAGCCGAGCTCCGTATCCAGAAGGTCCAGCGCCGCTTCGACGACGACGAATCCGAGCTTCGCGAGATCGAGGCCCGGTACGATCCTGGTGAGTAACGCGGAGGCCGGAGGGCGATTTTTCAACGCAAAGGTTCGAAGAATGGCAAAGACCGAGGTTGAGAGGGCGATGGACGACGGGCCGATAGTGCGTGCCAGAGGAAGCGTGGGTGGCGGGCGATGACCGAGAAGCTTCGCATCGCCTGGCTGACGACGGGGCGCGGTCCGGGGTCCTACGGCGCGCTCGAATACACCTTCCAGGCGATCGATGACGGTCTCCCCGTGGAGATCGCCGTCGTCTTCGTCAACCGTGCACACGGCGAATCCGAGGCGACCGACCGCCTCATGGATCTCGTCCGCGGCCGCGGCGTGCCCATCGAAACGCTCTCCTCCGTCGGCTTCCGCAAAGCCCGGGGCGGCAAGGTCACGAAGCCTGGCGAACCGCTGGCCCCCTGGCGTTCCGAGTTCGATAGCCAGGTTGCCGACCGGCTGGCCACCTACGATTTCGCTCTCGGCGTCATGTTCGGCTACATGCTCATCGCCACCACGGCGCTCTACGGCCGATTCACCTTCATTAACGACCATCCGGCGCTCCCCGATGGCCCGATCGGAACGTGGCAGGAAGTGATCGCCGCGCTCATGCGTGAAGGCAAGCGCGAAACAGGCTGCCTCATGCACCTCGTCACCGGGAACGTCGACCGCGGTGCGCCCGTCGCCTTCTGCCGCTTCCCCATCTTCGACGACAGGACGAAACCACTCTGGCTGTCCTACATGTCGCTTTACCGGATGACACAGGAGCCGAAGTTCGAGGAGACCCTCCTCTTCCAGGAGATCCGGCGCCGCGGCGTCCTGCGCGAACGGCCGTTCCTCTGTGAGACGCTCCGTGCGATCGCGGAAGGCCGCCTCGCCCTGCCCCCGGCCGGGGGGCCGGTGGACCTCACAGAGGCGGTGGAGCGCACCCTCGTGGGCTTCGAATGACGCGATCTGCGCGTGCGCACGGGCGCGGCGCAGCCGGCGCGCTACCGCCGCCCGCCCCGCGCCCGCTATACTCACGGCCCATGGACCACGCCGAACTTCGTTGCCCCGACTGTACCGCCGAGTTCGACGCGGCTGACAATTACTGCCGCCAGTGCGGGATGTACCTCGTGGCCATGCGCCCAACCACCGCCCTGGTGTCACGTGACTCCCTTGCCGTCGAAGCGGTGCGACCCGGCCTGCCTGCTCCTGTGCGAAAAGTCGCCACCGCGGTTGCGGTTGGGGCGGCCCTCCAGGTCGGCCTCGGCCTCGCCGGACGCTACTTTGCCGCCCAGGGTTCGCAGCGGGCCGCCCGCGCCGTTCTCGCCAACGCGCCGCGCGCGAATCGCGGCGTTACCAGCCGGCGCGACGAAGCCGTCGACCGAGACCCGCTGGCCGATGCCGCCGCGGTCAGCGAGACGGTCATCGTCCGCCGCGTCTGGATCCGCCGCGGATAAACCGCCGGTTAAGCGCATACCTCCCGGGTACCAGCATCGATCCCATTCGCGAGCATGCGGGTATACTCTTACCCCGTGATCCGCCGAACAGCTGTAGCCATTATCACGATAGGCATGTCGCTCTACTGGATGGCCACGGAACGTCCGATCGCTGCGCTGTTCGCGTTGCCACTCGCGGCCGTCGCTCTCTGGAGCATGATCCGTCCCAGCCCGAACGATCCTTCTTCGACTGAATCCGGACGTATGTTATGACGCGCGTAAAGACTGGTGACTCGCCGCTCGGCCAGGGCTACGGTCTGCACATGATGAAACTGCACGACGAAGCACCCGCGTAACTCGCGAAGAGACTCATCGCCTTCGCCAACACCCTCGAGAAACGGCCGTGAGTCTCTCGTCCATCGTCTCGCGCCTCACCCTCCCCGCCTGATAGACTGGCCGGGCGCGAACTCACGGACCACGTGACACTTCGCCGGGGGACTCCATGGCGTACGGCAGCGGCATAGCGAAAGGGATGGGCCTCACCCTCCAGAGCCTCTTCCGCCCCGTGGCGACCATTCAGTACCCCGAACAGTCACGCGCCATCCCGGTCTACGCGCGCACCAACCTCCTCTGGTTCGAAGAGCGCTGCACCGGCTGCAGCACCTGCGCCCAGGCCTGCCCCGACGGCTGCATCCTCGTCGCCACCAGCCAGGACGCCGAAGGCCGCCGCAACATCGACCGTTACGAGATCGACTTCCGGATCTGCATGTACTGCGGCCTTTGCACCGAGGCCTGCCCGTACGAAGCGATCCAGCCGGGCGGCCCGCTCGACGACGCCGTCTACCAGTTCGACGAGATGTACCGCGACAAGCACGCCCTCACCCGGATGGCGACCACCCACCTCGCGAGCCACGACAACCAGTACCCCAACGGCATGCGCGCCCCCGCCGCGGACGCGGACTTCCACCGGCTGTAGGCGCTCCGCTCCCGTGCTACGATAATCCCATGTCCCGCCCAACGCCCCTGGAAATCCATGACATCGCCGCGAACCTCGATCCGGAGTTCGCGAAGGCCGTCAGCCGCTGGGAAGTGAGCGTGGGCGAGGATTCCACCGGCGACCCCGCCATCTTCGTCACCGTCGTGTTCCGCGACACGGCCATCCACGACGCGTGGAAGTCCCGAATCTCATATCGCGACGAGCTGTTCGAGACTCTCATCGACACTTACCCTGACTACTACCCGTTCGTCGGATTCTCCGCCGAGTCGGAAGCAATCAATCCCGAGCAACCAGTGCGGGCATGACGCTCCATTCGGACCTGGTCAGTCAGGCGAAGCGACTTGCAACACTCGACCCTAAACGTCCCCAGCAAGCGAACCTCCGTCGTTCAGTCTCCAGCTCCTACTACGCCCTGTTTCACCGTTTGGTCGAGGATGGCGCAGCGAAGGCGAGCCGCGCTTCCCAGAAGAGCCCTCTCTGGCATCTCGTAGCACGGAAGTTCGATCACGGATCGATGAAGCAAGTCAGCCAGGATCTCGCCAGAAAGGCCTCGTGGATAGCTTCCACAGGGATCGCTATGCCGGCCGAACTCTTCTCGGTCTCGGCGGCGTTTGTGTTTCTCCAGGAGGAACGTCATCGCGCCGACTACGATCGCCAAACGAGGTTCACGCGAGCCCGCGCCTTCGAAGCGGTCGAACGGGCGGAGAACGCCATCGCCGCCTGGGAACGGGTTCGAAAGTCGGAAGCCGCGGCCGTGTACCTCTTGACGATGCTGCTCGGCCCACCGCGAAAGTAAGGCCGGGACGCCCCGGCTCGCGTGGAATTGCCACGTTCATGTCTTCGTGGCACGCTGAGTACACCTGCCATTTCGCGTGAGGCCTACCATGTCTACCACTGTGAAGACGAAGATCGGCGCCGGTGGCCGAGTCGTGATCCCGGCCGCGTTCCGGGACGAACTCGGCCTCAAGGAGGGGGACCAGGTAGTCATCTCCTGCGAAGACGGCGAAATCCGTGTGACCACGTTTCGCGAGCGCGTCCGCCGGATGCAAGAGTTCGTCGCGGCGCGGGTGAAGCCGGAACTCGACTCAACGGTCGATGACTTCATCGCCGAACGAAGGGCCGAGGCGACCCGTGAATGATGGCGTCATCGACGCGAGTTCGATCCTGGTCGCCATCAAGAACGAAGCGGGCGCCGAAGTCGTGCTCCAGCGGCTTGCGCTCGGAACCCACTACGTATCGACGGTCAACGTCGCAGAGGTACTCACCAGGTTGTCCGACCTCGGACTGATCTCGCACGAGGCGTCTATCGCATTGAACGCCCTTGAACTCGTTCCCGTCCCGTTCAGCGAATCTCAGGCGGCGGCCGCGGCTGCGCTTCGCGACCAAACCCGGCGTTACGGGCTAAGCCTGGGCGACCGTGCCTGTCTGGCGCTGGCAATCGAGTTCGCTTTACCGGTCGTCACGGCCGATCGAGCATGGAGCCAGATTGATGTTCCGGTCGCGGTAGTCATTACCCGTTGAGCCAGCGGGTGGCCAAACCGGATTCCGTCGCTCCCCGCCCCGTTTTCACTGAGCACCGACACGCTCCCCACCCCGTTCGTTCCTCACGTCACAATCTGTTAGATTAAGCCGGAATCTCACCCGGCCGCTTACGCCGGTTTCCAAGGCTCGTGCATGGCAGCGTTAACCGTCGATGGTCGAGTTCTCGATGCGCCCCTGGGGGCGCCCCTTGTTGAGGTCCTCAAGCAGAACGGCATCTACACCTCGAACCTCTGCTACATAGACGGCCTGAAGCCGTACGCCGGCTGCCGGACGTGCCTGGTCGACATCCAGGGCCCTCCCGGGCTCCAGCTCTCCTGCACCGCCACGGTCCAGGAAGGCATGGTCGTCACCACCGAGTCCGACGAGGTGAAGGACGCCCGCAAAGCCGTCCTCTCCCTCATTCTCGCCAACCACAGCGACCGCTGCCTCACCTGCCACCGCCGCGAACACTGCCACCCCGGCGACATCTGCCTGCGTGACGACGTTGTCACCCACCGCTGCCTCACCTGTTCCAAGAACTACCGCTGCGAACTCCAGGCCACCTGCGAAATGGTCGGCATGTCTGGCTACGAACCCTGGGTGGGCGAAGAACGCTCCTTCTACCAGGCCCCGCAGCCTCCCGCCGACCGCGCTAACCCGTTCATGGAATTCGACCCCCAGATGTGCATCATCTGCACCCGCTGCCAGCGCGCCTGCGAAGAGAAACGCCACACCGGTGCTATCACCCTCGGCGGCCGCGGCTGGGACACCCAGATCGCCTTCGGCGCCGGCGGCGCGATCCACGAAAGTAACTGCGACTTCAGCGGCGCCTGCATCGATGTCTGCCCCACCGCCGCGCTCATGGAGCACCCGAACAAGTGGGTGGCCAAGCCAGATACGTGGGCCACGACCACCTGCGACTCCTGTGCCGTTGGCTGCTCCATTCGCCTCGGCTCCAAGGATGGACGGGGCACCATCGTCCGCCCCGGCGAAGGCAACCCGGTCAGCGGCGACCAGATCTGCGTTCGCGGCCGGTATCACTACGATTCGCTCAAGCCCCGCGAGCGGCTCTCGAAGCACTCCATCCGGCGCGGCGCCATCCAGGTACCCGCCAGCTTCGAAGACGCGGTCGCGGAAGCGGTCCGGGCGCTCAAAGAAGCCGCCGGCCGCGGCAAGATCGGCGTCCTCGTCGGCGCCACCGCCACAAACGAAGAGGCCCTCCTCGCCGCTCGCATCGCCAGCTCACTCAACGCCTCCGCCGATAGCTCCCTCGGCCCCGTCATGCGCAGCGTTAAGACGGCCCTCGAAGCGCGCGTCGGCACGTGGCGTGTCGCCGGCAACATGGAACGCCTCAAGACATCGAAGGTCATCGTCGTCGTCGCGGACGACCTCGAAGAGAGCCATAACGTCGCCAGCGTCCGCATCAAGGACGCCGTCGTCCACCACAAGGCCAAGCTCATCGTCATCGGCTCGCTCCGCAGCGAACTCGTCGATTTCGCGACACTCTGGATTCGCAGTCACGCCGGCGAAGAGGGCCATACCGCAGCCGCCCTGGCTACCGCCCTCGGCGGCGCACCTGAGAACGACGCGCTGGCCGAAGCCGCGGCCATCTTACGTGACGCCCCGAAGGACGAAACCATCGTCGTCTGCGCGCCGAACCCGGTAAGCCCCGTCATCGCCGGCGCGATGGCCGCCGGCGCCGCCAACCTCGCCGTCGGCCTCTTCGGTTCGGCCGCCTCCGAAAACCTCATCGTTCTCCCCGCCGAAGTAAACGTCCACGGCCTGCTCGATGCCGGCGTCGCCGTCGAAGGGGCGGCCAACCCACTGGCTGGCCTCACCGGCCTGCTTCTCGTCCGCGACGACCCCACCATGCGGATCCCCGGCGCGGAAGCCGCCCTGCAACAGGTTGGCACCGTCGTCGCGATCGATAGCGTGCTCCACGAAGCCGCCCGGCTCGCCGCCGTCATCATCGCCGAAGGACGCGCCTACGCCTCGGCCGGCACCTACACGCAGGGAGACTTTCGCGTTCAACGCCTCACCCCGGCACTCGTGCCCGAAGGCGCGGCCGTCCCACTCTTCACGGCCCTCGTGGCCATCGCCAACGGCCTCGGCGCCGATGTGCCCGGCACCCCGGACGCCGCCCTTGGCGCGCTCGCGAGCGCGAATCCGCTCTACGACGGCGCCTACAACTTGCTCATCGGCGAAGGTGTCCGGATGCCAGTGGCCAGCTCCGGCAAGGGTGCGGTCGTCCCCCTGGCTCCGCTCGCCTCCTCCGGCGAAGGCCTTCGCATCGCCACTGGCCGCGATCTCTACACCGCCGCCGACGCCGCCGCCCTCCGCCACCCTGACGCGGAAAAGCTCCACCGTTACGACCGCATCCAGCTCAGCGAAGAGGACGGCGAACGGCTTGGTGTCCGGGACGGCGACGAGATCACGATCGCAGCCGGTAGCTCGTCGATCACGGCAAACGCCACCGTCACCGACCGCGTGCGAGAAGGCACCGTCTTCGTCTCCAGCCTCCTCCAGGGCGGCGCTGTGGCGCAGTTCTTCGCGGGCGATTCGCTCCCCGTCGTATCGGTGTCGCCGGCACGTACCCAAGCCAGGGCCGCCGCGACAGGGGCGTAGCGGGCGAGCCACCGCGCTGCCTGTCACAGGTTGCCCGGTGTTTCCCCGATCGCACCGGCGCAGTGGGAGCTGCCGGAGCGTCCCCTATACTGAGAGCATCATCCGGCAGGGTAAGCCATGACCACCGCGGTAGCTGAACGTCTGGAGATCGATGCGTTTCTCGCCATGCCCGGAAACGAAGATTATGAGCTGATCGACGGCGTCCTCAAGGAGCGATGCATGGGCCTGAACGCGGTCTGGACGGGAGGACGAATCTTCGCGGAACTCTCCCTCTTTAACGCCACGACGAATGGCGGTCTCGTCTTCCCCGATGGGGCGTCCCTCGCCATCTTCCCCGATCGGCCCCGCTACGCTCCGCGGCCGGACGGACTGTTCGTGTCGCACGGCCGCTTCGGCTCTCAATCGATGGCCCAGGGCTCACTCACCGTTGCACCGGAGCTTCTCGTCGAGGTCGTCTCCACCCACGACATCGCCGGCGACGTCGAGGGCAAGGTCCGGGCCTATCTCGGCGCGGGCGTGGATACCGTCTGGGTCGCCTATCCGGAACAACGCACCATCCACGTCTACCGCCGCGCCGGCCCCACGGAAGTGCTGACCGACGGTGACACGCTCCGGGGTGACGGCCCGCTCGACGACTTCGCCGTCGCCGTTACCACACTCTTCCCCAAGCCCGAACCCACCCGGGAACTCACCGCCGAAGGCTAACGCCCCTTGAAGGCGCTCTCAACGACACGCAGCATCTCGTCCTCGGCAAGCGCCGGGTAGAAGCCGATGTCGAGCGTCTCCGTCGCCGTCCTGGCCGTAAAGGCCACGGCCCCATCCATCTCCACCCTCACGATGTCGAGGCCCGCCACAGTCGATCGCACGCTCACCGGGTCCGGCTCCTTCTCCCGGCCGAAGCTCACGGCGGTATCCCGCCGGATCGGCATATGCGTGACGAGAATCTGGTCCCCATCCCGGCCGTCCTTCTTCGGAGCGTAGAGCAGTGTCGCGTACTTCAAGGAGCCCCCCACGCCTTCCGGCGGGAACGAGACGTTCACCGTGCTCAAGCGGTGACTGTTCACCGTGATCGTCCGCACCTTGAAGCCCACAGCCTCGCTGGCCTTGGCGACCACTTCCGCCGGCGAACCGGACTCTGCGGTCTCGTCTCTCGTCAAGAAAATAGCTTCGTCGGCAATCTCAGGTTTCGGCTCGCGGGCCAGGAACAGGACGCCCGTCGCCGCCCCGCCGAGGAGTGCGAGCGCCAACACCGCGAGAACGAGTCTCCGTCGAGCGATGAACTTCAAGGGGCCACTCCTCTCGTATCGACTCATTGATGCCGCGACCTCGCGGCCGCGTCGTCCGCCACTACCGTGAGCGCCGGGTGCTCCTGGAGAAAGCTTGCCGGGCACTCGGGCGCCACCGGCCCTTCGAGCGCGCGCCGGAGGACGGCCGCCTTCGCCGTGCCGTTCACCAACAAGAGCGCCTTCCGCGCCCCAAGGAGTTCGCCCAGCCCAAGCGTGAGTCCATCCGTCGGCGTCGCATCACCCCAGCAGCCTCGTGCGCTCTCGCGCGTGGTTTCAGTAAGGCCGACCAGCCGGGCCGAAGAATCACGCGACGAACCCGGCTCGTTGAATGCCAGGTGGCCGTTCAGGCCGATGCCGAGCACAACGACATCGAGCCCGCCCGCCGCTTCGAGCAGTGCCGCGAAGCGCACCGCCTCCGCCCCGAGGTCTGTCGCAGTCACGTCGAACTGGCGGACCGGTGGGGCGCCCGGGATCGTGTCCCAGTGGCGCGCGAAGAACTCCCGGTTCGAACACGGGTGATCAGCGCGGGCCACGTACTCGTCGATCGCGAACGGCCGCAGCCGCGCCACCGAAGCCCGGCCGTGGGCAGCCTCGCGGTGGAGGCTCGCGTAGAGCGGGCCAGGCGTGTTGCTCCGTTGTCCTTTCAACGCGGCGGCGGCGCATGACC
>CAZQCR010000037.1:0-18078 GCA_964591745.1 uncultured Anaerolineaceae bacterium | reverse complement strand
TAGCTCGTGAGCATGGCCACCGTGTCCATCAGGCCGCTGACGGTCGAGCCCTGCTTGCTGACGTTGATGAAGACCTCGCCCGGCGTGCCGTCGTCGAAGAGGCCGACGGTCATGTAGCCTTCCTGTTCACCCACTCGGAACTTGTGGGTGATGGCGGAGCGCTCATCCGACATGCGGCGGCGGACCGGGCCGGCGTGCTGGAGGACGAGCGCCTGGGCGGCCGCAACCGCGTCGGCGGCGTCGTTCTTGCCGTCCGTCTTCTCCGCGTGCTTCAGCACCTGGAGGTCGCGGGAACCGTCGCGGTAGATGGTGATGCCCTTGCAGCCGGTGCGGTAGGCCAGCTCGTAGGCCGTCCGCACGTCTTCAACGGTGGCCGTGTTGGCGAAGTTGATCGTCTTCGAAACGGCGTTATCGGTGTGCTCCTGGAAGGCGGCTTGCATGCGCACGTGCCAGGTGGGCTCGATGTCGTGGGCGGTCACGAAGACGTCCTTCACCCATGCCGGGACCTCTTCGCGGTCGGCGAGGTGGCCGCCCTCGGCGAGGAAGCGGATCAGCTCTTCGCTGTAGAAGCCCTCCGCCCTGGCGACCGTTTCGAACTGCTTGTTCACTTCGGCGAGTTCGGTCCGCTTCGTCGGGTCGTTCTTGTCCAGGTAGTGGGAGCGGATGAAGGCGAGAGCGAAGACCGGTTCGATGCCGCCCGAGCAGTCGGCGATGATGCTGAGGGTGCCCGTCGGCGCGATCGTCGTGCGGGTGGAGTTGCGCATCGGCTGGGGGCCCTCGGCGCCGCGCGGGCCGTAGCGCGAATCCGCCCAATCGGGGAAGTTGCCGCGGACGGCCGCCAGCTGGGCGGAGGCCTGGTCCGCTTCGCGCTGGATGAAGGCCATTACTTCGCGGGCGAGGTCGAGCGCCTGCTCGGAGCCGTACGGGACGCGGAGGTCGATCAGGAGGTCGGACCAGCCCATGACGCCGAGGCCGATGCGGCGGATGGCGTGGGAGGTCTCGGCGATCTCCGGGATCGGGTAGGCGTTCATCTCGATGACGTTGTCGAGCAGGTGGGTGGTGCGCCGGACGATCTGCCCGAGACGTTCGTAGTCCACGGTCTTCGCGCCCGCTTCGCCCCGAGTGAAGCGGCCGAGGTTGATCGAGCCGAGGTTGCAGGAGTCGTACGGGTAGAGCGGCTGTTCGCCGCAGGGATTGGTCGATTCCACCGGACCGCGCTTCGGCACCGGGTTCGCGCGGCCGTCGTTGATCCGGTCGATGAAGACGACGCCGGGATCGCCGTTCTTCCAGGCGTTGTTGAGCAGCGTCTCCCAGATTTCGCGGGCGCTGCGCGTGTAGACCGGTTCGCCCGTCTTCGGGTTGATGATCTCGTAGTCCGTGCCGGCGGCCAGCGCCTCCATGAATTTGTCCGTGATGGCGACGCTGATATTGAAGTTCTGGAGCGTGGTCATGTCGGACTTCATGGCGATGAAGGCGTCGATATCCGGGTGGTCGATGCGGAGGATGCCCATGTTCGCGCCACGGCGGGTGCCGCCCTGCTTGATCGCCTCGGTGGCGGCATCGAAGACCTTCATAAAGGAGACGGGGCCGCTGGCCACGCCCATCGTGCTCTGCACACGGTCGTTCGCGGGCCGCAGACGGGAGAAGGAGAAGCCCGTGCCGCCGCCGGACTTGTGGATGATCGCGGTGTGCTTGATCGTCTCGAAGATGCCTTCGATCGAATCCTCCACCGGGAGGACGAAGCAGGCGGAGAGCTGCTGGAGTTCGCGGCCCGCGTTCACCAGCGTCGGCGAATTGGGCAGGAAGTCGAGCGAGGAGATCGTCTCGTAGAAGATCGCCTCGGCGGCGGCCCGGTCACCTTCTGTGCCGCCGAAGCGCAGCTCCGCTTCAGAAAGGTTGCGGGCGACGCGCCAGAAGCACTCGTCGGCCGTCTCGATGGCGTCGCCCTGGTCGTTGCGCGCCATGATCCGGCGTTCCATCACCACCATCGCGTTTTCGCTAAGGGGGGTCGGCTGATAGCCGCCGGGCGTGGTTTCGAGATCGTTGGGGGTGATGGTGACCATGAGTGTGCTCCGTGTGTGGTGTGGTCGAAGTGAAACGGGCTCGGATAGTATACCAGAACGAATGTTCGGTCAGCTAGTGACGCGGTGATGTGATCAATGCGCCCTCGGTTCGGGGACTTCGTCGCTGCGGCGGACGATCGGCGTCGGCGCCTGCCCGCGGGTGGACACCAGGTGCCGACCCTGGCGAGGGTCGGTGGTGTGGTAGTGGGCGATCAGCCGTTTGGCCGCGGCGGGTGCGCCTTCGCGCCGCACGAGTTCGACGATCTGGTGCGGCCGGAAGTCGCGCATCGCCAACAGGTAGGCCTTTTCCGAAAGGATGAGCCCGTCGATCTCGGCATCGCCCTCGGGCGTGCTGCGAATGGCGCCGTTGAGTTGGCTGGCGTGCAACTCCCAGATCCGCTGCGTCATCGCACAACCTCGGCCATCGCGGCGCCGCGCGCGCCCACGTCTTTGAAGAGCCGCGCCTTCTGGATGTCCTCGGGGACGGCCGAAGGGAATGCGAGCTGCAGGGTCGATGGCTCCGCCGCGGCCGTCGGCGTCTCGAGCGCGAGGACGGCCTCTTTCAGCGATTCGATGTCGGTAAAGGGGCGATAGACGGAGGCGAAGCGGATGTAGGCGATGTGATCGAGGCCCTTGAGGGCATCCATAGCCAGTTCGCCGATCGCTGTCGCGGTGACCTCGGGCCGGCCGTCCGCGGTGATTCGCGCTTCAATCTCCGCGACGACGTATTCGATCTGGGCGACGGAGACGTTGCGCTTGCTACAGGCCTTGCGCAGGCCTCCGAGGAGCTTGTCGCGAATGAAGTCCTCGCGGCGGCCGTCCCGCTTGACGACCTGGACGGTTGAGAGCTGTGTGACTTCCATGGTCGTGAACCGTTCGCCACAGGCGATACACTGGCGGCGGCGGCGGATCCCGTCGTCGTTCGCCCGGCTGTCGGTGACGCGTGAATCGCGGAAGTGACAGTAGGGACAGCGCAAGCGGAACTCCTCGGGGCGGAAACTGCTAAGGCGCCTAAGCGACTATCGGAATTTACCCTGCTTTTCCACCTACGCGCAACCAGATCTGGTAGCCGCGTACGCAACTGATCAATATCTGGTAGGGAATCAGGGTTTCCCCTAACGCCGTGCGTGATGGAACGCGCAGGCCGGGGTGTCGGTCCAGGGTGAAAGGATGCCGCTCCCGGGGTGGAGGCAGGTGCCGCGTCCGCCCTCGGCGTCTTCTACGAATTCGCGGCAGCCTCCGCACGCTTTCTTCGGTGCGAGTGCCCGGCCGTAGTCGGCGATGCCCCAGTCGTCGCCGTAGGTAGAGCCTGGGCGGTGGGCGTCCGGCTGATCGTAGTGGACGGCCGGGGCGGCCGCGTCGAACGAGCGTTCTCGGCCGGGGCCCTGCCGCTGGCGGCGTTCCTGCTTCCGGTTCTTGCGCCTGCCCATCGCACGAGGGTACAGCGGCCGCCAGCCGTTGGCTTGTCGCCGTTGGCGGTTGGCTCTTGGCCGTTGGCCTTTTGCCTACGCCCGGCTCGCGATCAGCCTCACTAACAGCTAACCGTCCTTCTTCTTCTCGAGCGCGTCCAGCCGCCGGTAGAATTCGTACTCGACCCCGACGTGGTGCGTGACCGACGCCGCGATCATCCCGACTCCGGCGACGATGCCGCCGACGACGGCCAGCCAGCCCGTGTCGTTGGCGGCTCCAATGCCGAGAAGAATGGCGCCTGCTGCGCCAACCAGCACGGCGGGGACAGGCTTGGCGTGGCCGGCCTCTGGTGCGGCCAGCGCGCCGGCGAGCGTCCGTGCGAGGTAGCTCCGGAGTTCGTTGAACATGGTAGCCCTCCAATGCGCCAGCGGAGGACGCCGACGCGATCGCTCGCATAGTGCGAGCCTCAGCGGCCCGCGTCAAACGGTTCGTGGTGTTCGCGCCCACTAGGGCGATGCGATAGTGTTTGAGCGTGGCCACTCCTCCCTCGACCATCGTGGACGCTCCCTCCAGGCAGAGCGCCTGCTTCCTCTTGCCGTCCTCGCGCACGAGGCATGTCTGATGTGCGGCATCTCCGGAGTTGTGCTCCCGCCGGGCCGACGGGTAGATACGGCGATCCTCGCGGAGATGCTCAAGTGTCTCCACCACCGCGGCCCTGACGACCGCGGCTGGCTGAGCATGGCCGGCGGGGATGTCGCGACTGGTCGCGAGAGCAGTGACGCCCCGCCCGGCGAGACGGTCCTCGTCAACCGCCGCCTCGCCATCATCGATCTGAGCGAGGACGGTTGGCAGCCGATGTCCTCCGCGGACGGGCGCTACCACATCGTCTATAACGGTGAGGTCTACAACTACGTCGAGCTGCGCGTCGAGCTCGAAGCGCTCGGCTGGAGATTCCATTCCCAATCCGATACCGAAGTCGTGCTCGCGGCGGTCGCGACCTGGGGGCCGTCGGCGCTCTCCCGCTTCATCGGGATGTTCGCCTTCGCACTCCTGGATGTGCGGGAGCGGAAGCTTACGCTCGCCCGGGACTTCTTCGGGATCAAGCCCCTCTACTACGCCGCCTGGCGCGGCGGGCTGGCGTTTGCTTCGGAGATCAAGGTGCTCCTTGGCCTGCCAGGTCTCCCCCGCCAGATCAACCCGCAGCCGCTTTACCACTACCTTCGCTTCGGATTGACGGACCACGAGGACCAGACGCTGATCTCCTCCGTCCGCCAGCTTCCGCCGGCCCACTACGCCGTGCTGGACCTCGATCGGCCGGGCCAGGCCCTCCGGCCCATCCGTTATTGGTCGCTCGAACCGGCGCTCCGCACCGACCTCTCCTTCGATGAGGCCGCGGTGAAGCTTCGCGACATGTTCCTGGAGAACGTACGGCTCCACCTGCGCGGCGATGTCCCGGTGGGCGCCGCCTTCTCCGGGGGTATCGACTCCTCGGCGGTGGTCACGAGCATGCGCCACCTGATGGGTGCGAAGCTCGATATCCATTGCTTCAGCTACATCGCCGAGGGTGCGGAGATCACCGAGGAGTCGTGGATCGACCTGGTTGGCGCGCGGGCGGGGGTCACCGTGCACAAGGTGAAGCCGACGCCGCAAGAGCTCCTGGCTGACCTCGACGATCTCATCGCCACCCAGGATGAACCGTTCCGAAGTACGAGCGTCTACGCTCAGAGCCGCGTCTTCCGGCTCGCCCAGGAGACGGGCATCAAGGTGACGCTGGATGGCCAGGGGGCGGACGAAATCCTCGGCGGTTACTCGCACTATGCGGCGGCCCGGCTCGCTTCCTGCATCCGCCGGGGCCGCTGGGGAGAGGCTATCTCGCTCGCCCAGAGCGCCCGCCACCTGGCGGATTCGGCCTCGGTTCGCATCCTCTACCAGGCGGGTGGCTTCATTCTCCCGACGCAGATGCACGCCTTCGCCCGTCGCCTCGTTGGTGCCGACCTCGTCCCGAAGTGGATGAACGCTCACTGGTTCGAAGATCGGAACGTCAGTACTGCGGCCATCCCCCTGCCGCGCGCCCGGAACATGTTTAAGGGAGCGCTCCGGGCGAGCGTGGAGAAGACCTCGCTTCCCAGCCTGCTGCGCTACGAAGACCGGAACTCCATGGCCCACTCCGTCGAAAGCCGGGTACCGTTCCTCACGCCCCAGCTTGTCCAGTTCTGCCTCTCCCTGCCCGATCACTACCTGATTGCGCGGGATGGCACGTCGAAGGCGGTCTTCCGTAAGGCGATGCGCGGGATCGTCCCGGATGGCGTCCTGGACCGCCGGGACAAGATCGGCTTCGAAACACCGGAGCGTGCATGGATGACGGCGCTCCAGGCGTGGGTCGGGCAGACGATCAGCAGCCAGCCGGCGGCGGCCGTCCCCGCTCTCGACCGTGTCGGCATGCGAACCGTTTGGACGGATGTGCTCAGCGGCCGCAAGGGCTTCGACTCCAGCATCTGGCGCTGGGTGAACCTCATCCGCTGGGCGGAACTCAACGAGGTCCGGTTCGATGCCTAGCGGTCTGGCGAGGTTGCGCACGCTGGCCCGGCCCGTGGGCCGCCCCGTGAATCACGCGCTCGGGCAGCTGGCCCGCCGCCGCCTGCAGTGGATCTACCTGCGCGAGGACATCGACGGCATCGAGGCAGAGCTGCGGCGGCTTCGTTCCGGCCACGCAGATGTCCTGCGCCAGTTCGGCGCGTCCGTCGATTCGGATACGACGATCGTCGGGCCGATCTGCCTGGTGAACGCGCGCGAGAACCTGGCCAACCTCACGATCGGCCCACGCACCCACGTCGGCAGCGAAGTGTTCATCGACCTTGCCGAGCGCGTCACGATCGAGGCCGGTGCGACGGTGAGCATGCGCGCCTGCCTGATCACCCACCTCGATGTCGGGCGTGGTCCGTTGATCGAACGGTGGCCCCGTGAGACGGGCCCCGTCACCATCGAAGCCGGCGCCTTCATTGGGACAGGCGCGATCATTCTCCACGGGGTGACCATCGGCGCGGAGGCGGTCGTTGGCGCTGGCGCCGTTGTCACGCGCGATGTACCGCCGGGAGCGGTGTTCGCGGGGACGCGCGGTCGCGGCGACCCGCGCGACGGGCAGGCGAGCTGATGGACCTCGCCCGCGGTAGCCTGCTCGCCGGTCTCTACCGAATGTCGGGGATGTTCTTCTGGATGCTCCTCGGCATCCTGACGGCGCGATACCTGAGCGTCGATGACCGGGGCGTCTACGTCACCTCCGTTGCGATCGTCGGGGCTGTGGCCAGCGTGGCCGCCAGCTTCGCCTCCGCCTCCGGCTACTTCGTGACAAAGGAGGGCCGCCCGGCGGCTGAGGTGGCGGCGAACGGCATGGTGCTCGCCCTTGTTTCCGGTGGCGCGCTCCTTGCGTTGTCACTGGTCCTCTGGGCGATCTGGCCGTGGGACGACCGGCACGTGCCACTACTCGTCGGCCTCGCCCTCTTCCCGATCATCGCCCGGAACGCGCTTGGCGGCGTATTCCTCGGGACGAACCAGATCTGGAAGTACAACTTCAGCATCCACGGGCCCGGCTACGTGGCTGTTGCCCTGCTCCTCTTCTGGGTCTTCGTCCTCGATCAGCGGACGCTCGAAGCGGCGCTAGGCACCTGGATAGCGGCCCAGTACCTCTCACTGGTGTTGCTCGGGGGGATGGGCCTGGGCTGGTGGAGTTGGATCTTCAGCCACCGGCCGGACGTTGTGTTGATTCGCCGAATCGTCGGCTTCGGCGCCGTCACTGGACTGGCCGGGTTCATCAGCTTCTTCAACTACCGCATCGACCTCCTCCTCGTCGCCGGGCTCGATGGCAAGGATGGCGCGGGTGTCTATTCCACGGCCGTGCAGGTCGCGGAGGGCCTCTGGCTCTTCTCCACGGCGCTTTCGATCGCGTCCTACTCGGCCGTGGGATCGCTGAGCCGCGAAGATGCATCCGAACTGACGACGCGGAGCGTACGCCATACGTTGCTTGTCGTTTCCGTGCTCTGTGTTGGTGTGTTCGTGCTCGCGCCGTTCATCGTTGAGACGCTCTTCGGTGAGCGTTACGGCGGCGCGGCCAATTCGTTACGTGTCCTCTGCCTGGGCACCGCCCTGTTCGCCCCTGTCTCCCTGCTCTCGAACTACTTCACCATTCAGCTTGGCCGGCCGAGCATTTCGCTCTGGCTTGCTTCGCTCTCCTGCGTCATCAACGTCGCCGTTAGCCTGGTGCTCATCCCCAGGATTGGCTACGTGGGTGGCGCCTGGGCCACGACCGTGAGCTACGCGGTGATCACGGCGATCGCGACGCTTCTCTTCCTTCGCATCTCGGGCGCGCCGTTCGCGGACCTCTGGCGCATCCGCGGCGACGACGTTGCCAGCTACTTCCGCCTTGCCCGGCGCATCCTGAGAGGGGAGCTGTTCCGACACGCATGACCAGGAAGATCACCGTCATCGGATTGCCCTTCTTCGCGCGGCGCACCGCCGCCGCCCTGCGCACCGCCGGTTACGACGCGCGCTTCGTCCCGCGGCCGGGGAACTCCCCGCGCAAATGGTGGCGCGTGATCAGTACGATCCTGGGCTCGGACCTTGTCTACGCCATCGGGAGCAGCGTTTCGCGAACATCCCCGCTGCACCTTGTTTCGCTCACGGGCAAGCCGATCGTGCTCCACTGGGTGGGGACGGATGTCCAGGTCGCCCTTGGTGTGCACCAGGAGGGCCGCACGAGCCGCCGTCTCGTCGAACGGACGACACACTGGGCCGATGCACCCTGGCTCGTCCAGGAGCTGCGGATGATCGGGATCGACGCCTCAGAGCTCTTGCTGCCGGTGCCCGCGGCGATCGGAGCACCGATGGCTCTGCCCGAACGATTCACCGTGCTCATCTACCTCCCGCGCGACTTCCAGATCTCCTACGACGCCGAGGCGACGATGGAGGTGGTGAAGGCCCTCCCCGATGTCTCGTTTATGGTGGCGGGGGGCTATCGGCCGCCGCAGGCGCTTTCCAACCTCGAGATCCTCGGCTTCGTCGAAGATATGCCGTCGGTTTACGCCCGCTCGACCGTGCTTCTGCGCCTCACGCATCACGATGGCATGTCGCATTCGGTGATCGAGGCGCTCAGCTTCGGCCGCCACGTTCTCTGGAGCTACCCACTGCCCGGGGCCATCCGGGTGCGCAGCGCCGAAGAAGCGATCACCGTGATCCGAGAGCTCGCCACGCGCTTCGCCGAGGGGGGACTCACGGTAAACGAAGAGGGAGCGGCCCGTGTGACCGAAAAGTATCACCCGGCTAAGATTCTCGAAGAAGTCCGCAGGGGGATCGACAGCCTTCTTTCATGATCAAACTGACCGGACGGGAGATCGTCACCTTCGAGCGACTTGAGGTCCGGCGGGCTGCATTGCTTGCCCTCCTGGTCCTGGCCCTGCTTTCACCGAACATCGATTCACCGGGCAGCATCCCGGCCGTTCGCCTCGAACAGCTGGCGCTGGCGCTCATGCTGCCGTCGCTGGCCTGGTACCACTGGCATCGCCGCGAACTCCTCCGCTTCGGTTGGGTCGATATCATCTTCGGTACGCTGGCCGTCGCGATCACGGTCAGCATCATCGCCGCGCCCTTCATCGTCGATAGCGTCGAGCGATCCTTCCGCGACCCATTCGAAGTGGCCCGCGTGGCCGAGTACTGGCTGATGTACAGGCTCGCGCTCACGGTTGTCCGTGACGAACGGAGCACCCGCGCGATCGTCTACACGCTCGCCTCGGTTATGGCGCTGATGGGTCTCTTCGCCCTCCTCCAGTACATCGGGCCTGGCTCGTTCAACGCGAACGTCTCTGAGGTCTGGGCGGTGGGCCACAACCTTGTCGGCCTGGAACGCGAAGGGCGGGTGACGAGCACGGTTGGCAACGCGAACTACTTCGCGATCTTCATGATGCTGCCCGTGGTGTTGGGCCTTTCGTTCATCCTCCTCCGCCAGCAGGTGGATAGGCGTCTCTTCTGGCTCGCCGTTGGTGCCGCCTTCATTGGCACGCTTTCGATGGTCATGGCTCAATCGCGCACGGCAGCCCTGGCGCTGCTGTTTGCGATGTTCGTGGCCCTCGTCGTCGCGGTTGGCTCGCGTCCGCGGCGGACGGCGCCGCTCCAGGCGATCGGCGCGTTTGTCCTCTTCCTCGTCCTCTCCATCAGCTGGGTGAACGTGAACCCGCCCGATGTGGGCAGCTTCAACGAGCGCTTCAACCCGTTCGCCGTCCAGGACGACACGTCGGCGATCATCCGATTCCAGAAACTCAAGTCGTTCTTCAAGGGCTTCACCTCCGAAGAGCCGGCGTTCTGCCGTTCCGGTGAGCGCATCGAGAAGCGCCCGATCGCGAAGTCCCACGTGCCGGCGGCGAGCACGGGCGCCCCGCCCGCGGCGGCGGAAGCGCTCGCCCGCGATGAGCAGCGGAAGAAGGATGTCGAAGAGATCACGGACGGCATCATCGAGTACTTCTGCGACAAGGACTCCTGGCCGGTCGGCAAGCCGCTCGAACAGCTTCTCGTCCCGAAGTACATGGACGCGCTTCCCCGTGATCCCGATGGCAAGCCATACCAGACCTACTTGAGCACGGCCGGCTTTACCGTGGGCGCGGCCCTTGAAGACCCCGCCGACCCGCAGGGGCCGGTCTACGCCCTTAGCACCATCCCGAACGTCATCGTCAACGGCAGCGCGGAGTCCGGTAAGGGCCTGCCCAGCCGCTGGTTCGAAGGGACGGGCGGCCCATCCTCCGGCGAAGTCCTCGAATCGCCAACGGCGCTCTTCGGCACCCACGTCGCCCACGTCGAGCTTGGCCTCAATGGCGATGTCCGCCAGTTCATCGTCCTCGACTTCAGTCTCGATACCGATTACGCGGCCGCGTTCTGGGCCCGTTCGGCGAACGGCCAGGAGCAGAAGGCGCGGCTCTACCTCGTCGGCCAACAGGCCGATGGCAGCGAGTATGACGGACTCTGGAAGATAACGGTGACCCTTCCCCCCGATGGCCGCTGGGTGCCCCTCCAGTACACATTCCGGGCGCCGGACAAGGGCCGGATCATCGTCCTCCAGCTGATGGTCCGGGCGGCCGACAACCTCACGCCGCTCGACATTCACGTCGATGGCGCGATGGTCACCCAGGGCACGATCGTCCCGTCCTTCCAGTACGTTACGGACATCGACCCGACGACGCTGCGCGGCATCAACCTCCCGCAGTTCGCCGACTCCCCACTCGTCGGCGTCGGGCCGCGGAACGACGCCGAAGCTGGCTCCTTCGACAACGAGTACCAGCTGATGCTGGACCGCTACGGCATCCTCGGTTTCATCCCGTACGTGGCGATGTACGTGGCGGCGCTCCTCATCTCCCTGCGGGCTTGGCGGCGCTCCTCGGGGCTAACCTCGGTGGTGGCGCTCTCCCTCTTCACCTTCACGCTCGGCCTCTTCGTCTTCAACGTCGGGGCCGGCAGCTACTACCACTTCCAGATCATGGCGGTGTACTGGCTCTTGCTGGGCTACCTCCAGGTGGCGCCGGCAGTCCGCGCCCGGCCAAAGCAGGCCGATGCAGCCGAAGCCGCCGTACCCGCGAGCGTGAGCTGATGGCAGACCCTCAGCGGCGTGTTCGGGTGTGCGTCCTGACTTCGGTCCACCCCCCGCTCGATACCCGCGTCTTCCACCGCCAGGCGAAATCGATGGCGGCTGAGGGTTTCGATGTCCTCCTCGTCGCGGCGGGCGCCCCGCGGCACCCGGTCAACGGCGTCCGCTTCGCTCCGCTCCCGCAGACCGGCCGCCGCCTCTTCCGTCCCCTCCGCTGGCCGGTCGTCGTCTTTCGCGCGGTCCGCGCCCGTGCCGATATCTACCACTTCCACGACCCGGAACTGCTTCCCTTCGGCCTCCTCCTGCGCGTGATCACGCGGAAGCCCGTGGTCTACGATTCGCACGAATACCTGCGCGAGGACATCCTCGGCAAGCACTGGATCCCGGCCCGGCTACGAAAGCCGGTGGCCTTCCTGGCCGATCGCGTGGAGAAGTGGACCGCTCGCTACCTCAGCGCCGTGGTCACGGTGACCGAGGAGATGCAGGAACGGTTCCTGCCCTACCAGCGGCGGACGATCACGGTGAAGAACCTGCCGCCGATGCCGGACCTGCCAACCCCGCTTCCCCCGCGCCGCCCGATCGTCGCCTACGCCGGGCTGATCAACGTCGAACGCGGCCTCGACATCCTCTACGAGACCGCCCGCCTGGTCCGGGCGCGCGTGCCGGAGGCCGAATTCCACATCCTCGGGACCGTGGAGTGGGATGGCATGGCGGCGGCGGAGAAGGCCCGGCGCCCGGCCGAGTGGGAGGCGATGGGCGTCCACTTCCTCGGCACGCGCCCCCAGCCGGAAGTCGCGGCGTTTCTCGCCGGCGCTTCTGTGGGCTGGCTGCCGCGCAGCCCGCACGTCGCCAACAACCTCCTCGCCTGGCCGAACAAGCTGGTCGAGTACATGGTCGTCTCGTTGCCGATCGTCGCATCGGACCTGCCCCTGCAGGCGCGGGTCGTCCAGGAGGCGGGCTGCGGCCGCGTAGTCGAGGCGCTTTCGCCCCGCGCTCACGCCGACGCGATCTGCGAGCTGCTCCAGCACCCGGAAGTCGCGGCCGAACTCGGCGAAAACGGCCGTCGCGAGGCAGCAGCGCGCTACACGTGGGAGGGCGAAGCCCAGAAGCTGAAGGCGCTCTACCTTGAACTGGCGGGGCGCGCCTGAGGGGCGTCGCGGCGCGGAGGACCGCCAGGCATGGCTACGAAGACCACTCGCCACCAATCGGGCCTCGGCCAGCTCCCACCCCTGTCCGCGGAGCCCACGGTATCGGTGGTCATCCCTGCCCTGAACGAAGAGCGCTACATCGGCGGGCTGCTCGATTCGCTCGCCGCCCAGACCTACCCGGCGGAGCGCATCGACGTGATCGTCGCGGACGGCGGCAGCAGCGACGGGACGCGCGCGATCGTCGCGGCGGCCGGTGCGGTCACCGTGATGACCGTCCGGCTGGTCGAGAATCCAGGCCGGACCACGCCCCACGGCCTGAACGCCGGGATAGCGGCCGCCACCAGCGACGTGGTCGTCATCCTCGGCGCCCACGCGCTCGTTGACTCGCGGTTCGTCGAGGCGAACGTCGGGGCCCTGCGCCAGACTAACGCCGCGGCGGCCGGCGGGCCGATCGAAACGCGCGGCGAAGGCAGGGTGGCGACGGCGATCGCCGCCGCCCTCTCCCACCCCTTCGGCGTCGGCGACGCCCGCTTCCGCTTCGCAACCGAGCCCGCGTACGTCGATACGATCGCCTTCGCCGCCTACCGCAGGGAGTGTTTCGAGCTGCTCGGCGGCTTCGATACGGACCGCCAGTACGCCGAGGACGACTTCTTCAACTACCGCATCCGCCAGGCCGGCGGGCGGCTCTACCTGACGCCGGCCGTCAAGAGCGTCTACTTCGCGCGCAGCGGCCTGCGCCCGCTCATCCGGCAGTACTTCGCCTACGGCCGGGCCAAGGGCAAGGCCGCGCTCGAAGAGCCACGCTCCATCCGGCCCCGCCACCTCGCGCCAGCGGCGGCCGTGTCGCTGGGCGGCGCGCTGGCGGTCGCGAGCGTCTTCGTTCCCCTGGCACGCATCGCGCTGCTCCTCGCGGGCGCGCTGTATGGGGCCCTCGCTCTCTATTCGGCCCGGCGGGCGGCCGCCCGGAGAGACGCGCCACAGCTGGCCCCGCTGGTTACCGCCCTCTTCCCGGTCGTGCACGTCAGCTACGGGCTGGGGACGCTGGTCGGCGTGGTGCGGCGGCTGGCGAGGCCGTAGGAGCCCGGGGGACCCGTGCCCGTGATTGCCTCGGGGAGGCGTGGTGAGGCCTTCAGGGTGCCAGCCTGACGCTCCGGCCGCAGCGGTGGGAGTATAGTCCGGGGCCGGAGGTGAGCGATGGATGAGGCAACGGCCGCGGAAGTGGCGGCGTTCGTCCGCGAGTACAGCGACACATTCGTTCGCTCGGTACACGAACGGAACCCGGCCCTCATGCGCCAATACTGCGCCGTACCATCGCTGAGCCTTGGCCTGGACGGACCGGCGTACACGATGACCTTTGAGGAGAACGATGCGCGCTGGGCGAGGGCTGCAGCCACCGTGCCAGAGGACTACGGGAACAGCGTCCTCCACACCGTCGATGTGACGATGTGCAGCCCCTCGGCGGCGTTCGTGACCGCCGATTGCAGCCGCTACCGAAAGGACGGCAGTGAGTACGCCCGTTTCTGGGCCTCGTACATGGTGACCAGGACGCCCGACGGCTGGAAGGTGGCGAGCTCGATAACGACGGCAGCGACGGGGGTCGCACTGCCCCGCCGGTTCTGAGCGTCCGCTCGCTAACCCCACCGCGCTTCGATCGCCCGAGCATCCGCTCGGCGGCGTGGCCGTCGCCGTAGATGGGCGGGTGGGTTGCCCCGCGGGGCGGAGCGGCCAGGGCCGCGAGGATGGCTGGCGCGTTTGCGCCAACGAGGACGTTTCAGCCCAGCTCCACCGCTCGGCAGGCTGGCGGGGGTGGTGCGGCGGGTGGCGGGGCGGCGGTAAGCTCTTCGGTGTAGCGACGGACGGCTGGCCTCGGCCGGCGAAGCGGGGAGCAGCGATGACCACCAACGCCGCGCTCAGACTCGGACTGGCCGGACTGATCCTCGTCGCCGTCGGGCTTACGGCATCCCTCACCGTCTATGTCGCGACACGGGACGATTCGAGTCCGCAGGCGATCAGCGGTGACTTCGTGGTTCTCAAGGTTGGCCCGTGGAAGGCGGATCGGTCACCCGGCGAGGTGGTCTACCTGGTTCAAAGCCGCGACGACATTGCGTCTACCGTTCCGGAACTCGCCGACAAGATCGACGCGAACTTCGACTTCACGCGCCGCAGCCTCGTGGTCTGGATCAGGTCGACGGCACCGCCGTTTGGGGCCGCTCGCCCGGTGCCAAGAGCGGCCCTTGTCCGCGAATCACAGGAGCCGGAGCTTCGGGTCGAATGGTCCACCAGCTGCGGACCAGATACGGCAGGACCGGTGTACGCGATCATCGCTGTGCTGCCTGACACCTTCCTCCACCCCGGCTGGTCAGTCCGTCACTCGGTCCCGGCGGCCGAGCCGTCGGTCGCTGGCCGCGTGCCGTTCCGCGAGGGCCCCCGCAATACGTTCGGACGGCGCCATGACGTGGATGTCGCTGTGATCTCCAGCGTGGACGCGCTCGACCGTTTCCTCGCCGAGGAGAGCGGCCCCGGCGTTGCTGCGCTGCGGACGGCGGAGGTCGACTTCTCGCGAGAAACGCTCATCGGCGTCTTCGCGACGGAGTATGAACGCCGCACGATTGAACTCATCCAGGCGACAGGCGCGGAGGGCAAGGTCGTGACATCTCTCGTCCGCGTCGGTGGCGTGGTGCCTGCGGCGGCCGTTGCCTGGTTCGACTTCGTGGTGGTGGAGAAGGCCGCGGTTGCGGGCATCACTCGGTGGGAGCTTGTTGACGACGGCGAGGCCCGCCTCACCGGGGCGTGTTAGCCCCACCGCGCTTCGATCGCCGCCAGCATCCGCTCGGCGGCGTGGCCATCGCCGTAGATGGGCGGGTGGGTTGCGCCGCGCGGCGGTGCCGCCAAGGCAGCGAGGATGGCCGGCGCGTTAGCGCCGACGAGGACGTTCCAGCCCAGCTCCACCGTCTCCGTCCATTCTGTGTTCTCGCGCAGGGTGACGCACGGCGTCTCCAGCAGGTAGGCCTCCTTCTGGAGACCGCCGGAATCGGTCACGACCACATCGGCGGCCTCCGTCAGCCCGACAACGTCGAGGTAGCCGAGCGGGTTCACCGGGACGATGTTCGCGGGCAACAGGAGGCCGTTCGCCGCTATCGCCGCGCGCGTCCGCGGGTGCACGGGGAAGACGACGTTCCGGGAGCCAGCGAGCGCTTCGAGGATGCCCTTGAGGCGCGCCGGGTCGTCCGTGTTCGAAGCGCGGTGGACGGTGAGCAGGATGAACGGCACATCTGCGATGCCGAGCCGCTCAAGGATGGCGCTCGCGGGCTCGGAACGGCCCCGCGCCGCAAACAGGGCATCGACCATGATGTCCCCCACGATCTCGGTCGCGTCCGCCCGGCCCTCGGCGGCGAGGTTGCGGGCGGACGCCTCGTTCGGCGCGAGGAGGAGGTCGCAGCAGTGGTCCGCGACGATCCGGTTGACCTCTTCGGGCATGAAGCGGTCGAAGCTGCGCAGGCCGGCCTCGACGTGGGCGCAGGGTACGCCGAGCTTCGCCGCCGCCAGCGCGCCCGCCAGCGTCGAGTTCGTATCGCCGAAGACGACGACGGCATCGGGCGTCCGCGCCAGGATCTCGCGTTCGATCCCTTCGAGCGCCCGGGCGGTCATCGCGCCGTGGGAGCCGCTTCCCACCTGGAGGTTCACGTCCGGCTCGGGGATGCCCAGCTCTTCGAAGAAGCGGCCGGACATCCCTTCGTCGTAGTGCTGGCCGGTGTGGACGATCGTTTCGCGATGCCCGCGGCGCCGGGTCTCGCGGGAGAACGGGGCGAGCTTGATGAACTGCGGGCGGGCGCCGACGACGGTGAGAAGGTGCACGAGGGCGAGTGTACGAGGGGCGAGTGCTGAGTGCTCAGTGCTGAGGGGTCAGTGCCGGAGTGTCGGAGTGTTGCCTTCCTCATGCCTCATGCCTTCGCGCTGTGACAGAGCCGCCTTCCAGTTCTCCGGCCGGGGGCCTACGTTCCCGGTCCCCGCACTTGGGGATGGAGTGAACGATGAACGGCTGGTGCTGGCACCCACCCGAGGAGCTGATGCGCGTCTACCAGGCGCGGCGCGTGCTGAACGACCGGCTCTTGTGTGCGCTTTGCGGGACGTTCGTCTACCTGCTGCCGGACGTGGTCACGACGGTTGCGGTGGCGCCGGGCGCTCACTCCGCGCGGTAGAGGGCGGCCGCGTTGTCGTGCAGCACCTTGCGTCACAGCTCTTCCGGCCAGACGGCCATGTTCTGGTCCACCCGGTCGCGCGGCTTCCCGGTCGCTCGCCCGATCTTGTGGCCCAACACGGCACGTGGCGTACAATCGCCCCCGCAACAGAGGGGGAGCATCCATGCGGAAGTGCCCGTGGTGTGGCCGCGAGAACCTGAACGTCTACGCCTACTGCCAGAGCTGCGGTCGCGGCTTCGAAGGCCCTGAGGCGAAGTCCAACAAGCCGAGCCTGTTCGCGCGCTTCTGGCCGTTCAAGAAAGCCAGCTAGCGGTTTGGCCTGCTTTGACGCAGAGACGCAGAGGATTGGAGATACAGCCCTTCGCCGCCTCCCTTCTTCTCACCGCTGGGTCCCTCTGCTTCTCTGCTCGTCTGCGTCTAAAGAACGGTGAATCGTCCCGGTTACCGGAAATCGCTGTGAGGCGTACAGTCTGGCCATTCGGCTGATTTCCTGAGGAGGGACCTGTCCGTGGCCCGCATCCTTACCCGCTTCGATGAGTTTCCCCGCCACCAGACGATCGCGACGTTCGACACCGTCGCCAACCCGCTTCCCCAGTGGAGCGATGGCTACTACTTCACGCTCGGCGGTCCCGGTGGCGAGGCGGCGCTGTTCACGGCGATCCGGCTCTACCCCAACAACAACGTGATCGACGCCTACGCCTGCGTCTCCCTGGACGATGGCAAGCAGCACAACGTCCGTTACTCCCGGCGGCTGCGCCCGCGCATCGACGACCTCGACGTCGGGCCGTTCTCGATGGAGATCCTCGAAGGGCTGAAGACGATGCGGATCGGCCTGGCGGAGAACCCATACGGCGTTTCGTTCGACCTCCTCTGGGATGGGTTCGCACCGTGCTACAACGAAGTGCACGAGCCGCGCTACCTCGATGGGCGCCTTGTCTCGGACCGTGCGAACTACCTGCAGGTCGGGAACATCAGTGGGACGCTGACCGTGAAGGGCCGTGCCTTCGCGGTGGACCAGGGCTGGAGCGGCGTACGGGACCACTCCTGGGGTGTCGGCGATACGGGCGGGCCGGCCTATCCCCACGCCGCGCCGCCAACGGAGCGGGGCAAGCCGTTTGGCCTGCGCCAGTGGGTCGGCATTCGCTTCCCCGGCCGGGCCGTGTATTACCAGTTCCACCAGGAGGGCGATGGCACGACGACGATGTTCGAAAGCCGCGTGGAGTACCCGTATGGCGATGGGCGCGAGGGCTACGCCTACACCGGCGTGCGCGTGCTTTCGGCCGAGTTCGAAGGCGGCCTCCGGCGCTTCAAGCGGGCCGAACTGGCGTTCACCCGGCCCGACGGCAGTGAGGAGCGCTTCGGCGTGGAGACGATCAGCCGGCCGGTGTACCTCGGCGGTGCAGGCTACTGGAGCGGCTGGAACGACGGCCTCGGGCGCGGCGCCTACCGCGGCGAACTTGTGGGCGAAGGCGAGACGTGGGACGTCAGCGACCCGGTGAAGGTCGGCTACCCCGACGGTTCGACGAAGGAGGCTCCGCGCTTCGCCTGGGCCGAGACGTGGGGCCGGTTCTGGAACCTGGATGACCCCTCCGAGACCGGGACAGGACACCTGGAGTGTGTGGTAGCGGGGCCGTACC
>CAZQCR010000036.1:0-18714 GCA_964591745.1 uncultured Anaerolineaceae bacterium | reverse complement strand
ATGGGTGCTACAGGTTCAACATCGGGCCGGACGGCGCTCATTGGAGATACATGGAGCCGCGGCGGCCGCCCTTGGGGTCGGTCATGATGTTCAGCACGGCGACGGTCTTCGCGGCGATCGCGTCCTTGATCGCCGGCCCGATGTCGTTGGGGTCGGTGATCCGGCGGGCGAAGCCGCCCACCATCTCCGCCATCTTTTCGTAGTGCACGGGGAGGAGGGCTGCGATGGGCGGGGAATCCTTCGCGAACATGCCGTCCTGGATGGAGTGGCCGGCAATACCGCCGTTGTTCGAGACGACGAAAACGACGTTCGCGCCGACGCGCGCGCAGGTCTCGACTTCCATGCCAGCGGCCCCGAAGGCGTAGTCGCCGACGATGGCGACGGCGGGCCAATCGGGGTTCGCGAGCTTGGCGCCGATGGCGTACGGCACGCCAGTGCCCATGCAGCCCGTCGTACCGGAGTTCAGGAGGGCTCGCGGGTTGTAGCTGGGCATGACGGCGCGGGCGACGCCCATGGTCAGTTCGCCATCGACGGAGACGTAGCTGTCACGGGGGAGGGCGTCGCGGATGTCGCGGAGGAGGCGGTAGTGGTTGATCGGCTGCTGGTCGCTGTCCATCTGCTCAGCGATGCCGGACTCGTTCTTCATCGCATCGTTGCGGAGGGCGGCGGCCCAACCGGTGGTGGCGGAGCGCAGCGCCCGGCCCTTGAGGGCATCCGCGACCTGGCCGGCGGCGACGTCGGCATCGGCGACGAGGCCGATCTCGATGTCGGCGGCGCTCGTCATCTCCTCAGCGATGATGTCGATGTGGGCGAGGCGGACGTTCGGAGCGAAGCGGGGTGCCTTGCCGAACTGGAAGATCCAGTTGAAGCGCCCGCCGACCATGAGGACCGCGTCGGCCCCGGAAAGGGCGGCCGAGCGGGCCGCGTTCATGCACATCGGGTTGTCGTCGGCGACGACACCACGGCCCATGGGCGAGGCGACGTACGGGATGCCGAGGTTGACGAGGCGGGTGAGGGACTCGGTCGCGTCGGCCCAGGCGGCGCCCTTACCGATGAGGATGAGTGGGCGCTCGGCAGTCGCGAGCATAGCGGCGACCGCCTCAACGCCGGCCGGGTCCGGGTATGCGCGGGTCACCCGCGGGGAGGTCTCGCGGTAATGGGCGGTCTCTTCGTCCATACGGCGGCGGACGAACTGACCGGGGAAGTCGAGGTAGGTGGCGCCGGGGCGGCCGGAGACGGCGTGGGCCATCGCGAGGTGGAGGAGCTCGGGGATGCGCTCCTGGGAATCGACACGGCCGGTCCACTTACAGCCTGGCTGGGCGAAGGCAACCTGATCGGCCTCCTGAAAGCCGCCGAGCTTCGTGTTCCGGCTATCGGTCGAGCCGCCGAGAACGACGAGCGGCATCGCGCTCTCGGTGGCGACGTGCATGCTGGTGACGATGTTCGTCACGGCCGGGCCGGAGCCGGCGACGATGACGCCCGGCTTCTTCTTGATGTAACCCCAGGCCGAGGCCATGAAGGCCGCGTTCTCTTCGTGTCTGCAGTTCACCACCTTCAGGCCTTCCTGCTGGGCCGCTGACATGACCTCGATCATGGGCCCGGCGACGACGCCGAAGATGGTATCGATGCCGGCGCGCTTGAGCTGCCGGGCGACAAGGTGACCGCCGTTGATCTCCGCCATGGTTAACCTCCTGCGATGTGCGGCATCGTACGCGCTGGACGGGCGGGCGCAACGGGTATGCTGTGAGCGATGACGTCCTGGGAATGCCCAGCTTGTGGTCGCAGCTTCGGCCGCGCGGGTCAATCACACGTCTGCGCACCGGCAATGAGCCTCGAAGCTTACTTCGCCGCCCAGCCGGACGAGTGGCGTTCCATCTTCGCAGCGGTCAGGTCAGCGATCGAGGAGACGGGCCCGGTCGCCGTCGAGGCGGTCTCCGTCGGCGTCTTCTTCAAGCGCGGAAGAACCTTCGCCGAACTCCGCCCGAAGAAGGGGCGATTCGTGCTCTCCATCCTCCTCTCCCGGAAGGCGGAAGATCCGCACAACAGGCGTACCGTTTCGGCGGGTGGGCGCCGGGTCGCCCACTTCGTCGACCTCCAGACAGCCGCGGATGTCGATGAAACAGTTCGTTCCTGGCTGGCGGAGGGGTACGCCGAATCGCCGGTATGATGCGGCGATGGACCTGCTCACCGTATACGGCGTCATCGCCGTTGGCTCGATGCTGGTGTTCTACGCGCTGGAGGGACGGGCGGCGGTGTACGTCCTGGCCTTTGCGGCGGCCTGCCTGGCGAGTTCGGCTTACGGTTTCGCCCAGGGAGCGTGGCCGTTCGGGGTTGTGGAGCTGGTCTGGTCTGTGGTCGCGCTACGGCGCTGGCAGCTTCGGCGCGAGGACCGAGCCTGAGTCCGACAGCGCCCGCGCCGGTACGGTATGCTCTGCAACCACCTTCGATTCGGCCGGTGTAGGACGATGGAACTGACAGCCGGGGCGGCTACCGCCGAGATCACGCCCGCCACCGGACTTGCGATGGGCGGGTACAGCCTGCGCAAGTTCCCGGCGGCTGGCACCCACGACCCGATCAACGCGCGTATCCTCGTCCTCGGCGATGGCCGGACGGCGGTCGCGATCATCGTCTGCGACCTCGTCGCGACGCCGCCGGCGCTGGTCGCCGCCATTCGCGCATCCGTAGAACGGGCAACGGGCATCGCCGCCGAGCGTGTATGCGTGGCGGCCACGCACACCCATTCCGGCCCAGTCTTCCTCGATTCGATGGCCGGGGAGATCGCTACTGCCGCGGCGCGCATTGGCGATGCGGCCGCCCGTGCTCTCTCGGAGGCCCGGCCAGTGACCCTCAAGCTGGAAACGGCTGAGGTGTCATCGGTGGGCGCGAATCGCCGCCGACCGGGCGGGCCGATCGAGCAGCAGGCGCACATCCTGATCGCGGACCCGGGGCCGCCCGCAGCACCGGCATTCACGCTGGTGAACTACCCCTGCCACGCCACCGTCCTGGAGCACGACAACCTTGAGTATTCGGCGGACTTTCCAGGGGCGATGGCAAGGGCGATCGAACAGGCGGTTGGCGGAGTGGCGATCTATCTGCAGGGCGCCGCCGGCGACATTAACCCGGTGTGGATGCGGCACGACTTTGGCGATGTCGACCGAGTGGGAGGCATCCTGGCGGGGGCCGCGATCCGGGCGGTGCACGAATTGCGCCCGGCCGGCCTTGGGCAGCGCGTCATCAACCTCAGTTGGGACGAAGAGGTTGATGTGGCGACGGCGGGACAGGCACTTCGCCCGTGCTCGCTGGCCACGGCGCGCGTGTTCCTCGATCTGCCGCGCCGCATCCTGCCGACCGCGGACGAACTGGAGCGCAGCTACCAGGAGCGCCGGGCGGCGTTCGAAGCGCTGACGGCGGATGACCTGGCGGGGCGGCGGGCGCTCAAGCCGCTGCTGAACGAACTGCGCATGGCCCGGTCGCGCAAGCGGCACTTCCCGGCGGCCCCGGGCCAAACCCAGCGGGTCGAGGTGCAGGCCTTCCGGATCGCGGCTGACTGTGCCGTCCTCGCCCTGCCCGGGGAGTTCTTCGTGGAGATAGGGCAGGAGCTGCGGCGGCGGAGCGCGTTCGCCAACCTCCTTATCGCCGGGTACGCCAACGATTTCGTGAGCTACGTGCCACAGGCGAAGGACTTCGACGACCACGGCTACGAGATCGGCAGCGCCCTGTTCGCACCGGAAGCGGCGACCATGGTGGTGGATGGCGCGCTTGCCATCTTGAGCAAACTCGCGGGGAGTGTTGACGATGACTGAGCTGCTGGCGATCGATGGCGGGACACCGGTGCGGGCCACGCCGTTGAGCCCGGAGAAGGGCGCCAGTTTCCTGGACCACGCCGAAGAGGAAGCCGCCGTCCTGGAAGTCCTGCGCAGCCGGTCGCTGTTCCGTTACGAAGGGCCGGGGCTCCTTGGCAAAGCGGCGGAGTTCGAAGAGGCGCTGCGCGCGCGGATGGGGTCGGCACACGCGGTGGCCGTCAGCTCGGGCACCGCGGCGCTCCAGGTGGGCCTTGTTGGCCTCGAGGTGGAAGAGGGCGACGAAGTCATCGTCCCGGCCGTGACCTTCATTGCGACCATCGGCGCCGTCGTCCACTCCCGGGCGGTGCCGGTGTTCGCGGAAGTTGACGAGTCGCTGAACATGGACCCGGCCTCGTTCGAATCGCTGATCACGCCGAAGACGCGCGCCGTTATCCCCGTGCACCTGATGAACGCACCCTGCGACATGGACCGGATCATGGAGATCGCCGGGCGGCGCGGGGTGAAGGTCCTGGAGGACGCGGCCCAGGCGATCGGCGTGAAGTACCGGGGCCGCTACGTTGGCAGTATCGGCGATGCGGGCGCATTCAGCCTGCAGCTTTCGAAGAACATCACGACCGGCGAGGGCGGCGCACTGGTGACCGATTCGTTCAGCGTTTTCGACCGGGCGGTGCGCTACCAGGACCAGGGCGGCCAGTTCACGACGTCGCATGGCGACGTGCGTAACCCGACCGCGGGCGAACCGTTCATTGGCGCGAACCTCCGGCTGAGCGAGATCGCCGGGGCGATAGCGGCTGTCCAACTCGCGCGCCTCGACGACCTGGTCGCCGGCATGCGCGGGCGGGCACAGGCGATCCGGGCGAGGCTCGGAGACATCCCGTTGGACTGGCGCCCGACCGTCGACCCTTCCGGGGACGGCGGAGACCTGACGATGTACTTCGAAACGCCGGCGATCGCGAGCCGGTTCGGAGCGGCCCTTCGCGCCGAAGGGATCGGGGCCGGGCGGGTCTATGGCGGGCGGCCCGTCTACGCCAACCCGGCAGTGCTGGAGCAGCGGACGGCGTGGCGGACGGGCTGCCCGTTCCGGTGCACGGAACACCCGACGGACCGCCGATACTCGATGGGGATGTGCCCCAGGAGCGAGGCGCTCCTCGGGCGTTCGCTGACGATCGGCCTGGGGGCGCAGTGGACGCAGGGGGACGAGGACGACGTCGTCCTGGCGGTGCGAAAGGTGGCCTCGGTGCTGCTGTAGCCTTCGTCGGCCTCCCCCGCGACGACCCCGGATTGTATGCTGCGCGCCATGAATGAACGACGATTTCTGGTTGTTGGCGCCGGGACCATGGGTGGCGGGCACGCCCGCCTCCTGGCCACGGGACGTATCGCTGGCGCGGTCCTGGGCGGCGTGGTCGACCTCGACCCGGCCCTCGCCCGTGCCTCCGGGGAACGGAACGGCGTGCCGTACTTCACGGACCTCGCGGAGGCGATCCGCGAGGTGAAGCCGGACGCGGCCTACGTGGCCACGCCGGATGCGCTCCACCGGGCGCCTGTGGAGCTGCTGGCGGCCGCCGGCGTGGCGCTCTTGGTCGAAAAGCCGCTCGCGACAACCGTCGAGGACGGGGAAGCGATGCTGGCGGCGATCGCGAAAGCGGGCGTGCACGCGGAAGTGAACTACTCCAACCGCTGGAACCCGCCGTTCGTAGCGGCTCGGAGGTCGGTAGAGGCGGGCGAAGTCGGCGAGCTGCGCTCGTTCAACGTGCGCCTGAACAACCCCGTCTCATCGCCACGGGACAACCTTGGCTGGAGCGCGAACACGACGCCAGCGTGGTTTCTGATGTCGCACTGCATGGACCTCGCCTGCTGGCTGGGCAAGAAGCGGGCGGAAACGGTCTACGCGACGGGGGGCAAGGGGGTGCTTTCGGCGCTGGGGAAGGACACGTACGACTGGATCCACGCGGTGGTGCGCTGGGAGGGCGGGGGCGACGGCGTCTTCGAGAGCGCGTGGATACTCCCGGAATCCTGGCCCGGGCAGGTCGAGTTCAACTTCCGCGCGCTGGGGACGGCCGGCGCTATCGATGTCGATACGACGCGCCAGAGCATCGCCGTTTCGAGCGCCCGCCACAGCTTCCCGGGGACGCTGAACTGGGCGGCCGAGCGCTTCGCTTCCTTCGTGCAGGGCATCGATGGGAAGGCGCGGACGGTGGTGACGTTCGAGGAGGCGCAGCAGGTGACGCGGATGCTGGTCGCCGTCCACCGGAGCCTCGAAACCGGGCGGGTTGAGACGGTCTAGATCGCAAGGCCCGGTGGTAGGTCCGCTTTCACCCAGGCCGGCCCCGGCGGCTATACCGCTTGACAGGCGTTCCGCGCGCGGCCTACCGTTTTGGGGACATTGCGAATATCAAGGCGTTGATCGGGATGAGTAGCCGGTAAGGCGAGCCTCCAGAGAGCCGGGGCAGGTGAGAGCCCGGTGGTGGCGCGACTGGTGAATGGACCCGGGAGCCCCGGTGGCGAACGGCGCAGACGCGCTCAGTAGCTCCCGGCGGAGAGGGCACCGTTATCAGAGCCCGGGCGATCGCCATCCACGGATAGCCGTCGTTTTCAGAGTGCCCTGGCCTGGCCAGGGAACAAAGGTGGCACCGCGAGACCCCCTCGTCCTTTGAACAGGCAGGGGGTTTTTGTTTGCGCCGAACCTGGCGCGGAAAGGGAGCCAAAGATGGGCGATCAGAAGAAGTTCCTCCTCGACGAGTCGGAGATACCGGAGCAGTGGTACAACATCGCGGCCGACCTTTCGAGCCCACCGCCACCCCCGCTCCACCCGGCGACGCACCAGCCGATCGGGCCTGAGGCGCTGGCGCCGCTCTTCCCGATGGAGCTGATCAAGCAGGAGGTGAGCCAGGAGCGGTACATCCCGATCCCGGACGAGGTGCGGGAGATCTACCGTCTCTGGCGGCCCACGCCGCTCATCCGCGCGACGGCCTTGGAGCGCGCGCTTCAGACGCCAGCGCACATCTACTTCAAGTACGAAGGCGTCTCGCCTTCGGGTTCGCACAAGCCGAACACGGCCGTCGCCCAGGCCTACTACAACGCCCAGGAGGGCGTGAAGCGGATCGCGACGGAGACGGGCGCCGGGCAGTGGGGTTCGTCGCTCGCCTTCGCCTGCCAGCGCTTCGGGATCGAGGCGAAGGTCTACATGGTGAAGATCTCATACGACCAGAAGCCGTACCGGCGTTCGATGATGCAGCTCTGGGGCGCCTCCGTGGTGCCGAGCCCGAGCCCGGACACGAACGCCGGCCGCCAGGTGTTGGGTGCGGACCCGGAGAGCAACGGCTCGCTCGGGATCGCGATCAGCGAGGCGGTGGAAGACGCGGCGATGCGCGAGGACACGAAGTACTCGCTCGGCAGCGTGTTGAACCACGTCCTCCTCCACCAGACGGTCATCGGCCAGGAGGCGATCAAGCAGATGGAGATGGCGGGTGAGTACCCGGACGTCGTCATCGGCTGCGCCGGTGGCGGTTCGAACGCGGCCGGGCTGATGTTCCCCTTCCTGAAGGCGAAGCTCGACGGGCGCCACCCGGAGACCCGCTTCATCGCCGTCGAGCCGGCATCGTGTCCGAGCCTGACGAAGGGCGAATACCGTTACGACTTCGGTGACACAGCCGGGATGACGCCGCTGATGAAGATGTACACGCTCGGCCACACCTTCATGCCGCCGGGCATCCACGCGGGCGGCCTGCGCTACCATGCGATGGCGCCGATGCTCTGCCACCTCTACGCGGACGGGCAGATCGAGGCCCGCGCCTACCCCCAGAACCCGTGCTTCGAAGCGGCCGTGCTGTTCGCCCAGACGGAGGGAATCGTGGCGGCGCCTGAGAGCAGCCACGCCATCCGTGGGGCGATCGACGAAGCGATCGCTGCCCGCGAGGCTGGCCAGAAGCGGACGATCATCTTCAATCTGAGCGGGCACGGCTTCCTCGACCTGGCGGCCTACGACGACTACCTCGCGGGCCGGCTGGTGGACGATCACTACCCGGCGGAGAAGGTGAGGGAGGCGATGAAGGAGCTGCCGGTTATCTAAAGCGGGGGAACCCCCGAAGACCGTACAATCGAGGATGAACGAGGAACGAACGATGACGACTGCGCTCGAAACCCGGATCCGGGCCGTGCTGGAAGAGAAGTCCCTCCTGAAGCACCCGTTCTACCGGGAATGGTCCGCCGGGACGCTGCCAAAGGAGCGGATGCGCGAGTACGCTCGCCAGTACTACCACTTCGAGGCGGCGTTTCCCCGCTTCTTGAGCGCGTTGCATACGCGCGCCGAGTCGCCAGCGATACGCCAGCTGCTGCTGGAGAACCTTTGGGACGAGGAACACGGCCCGCGCAACCACGTGGCCCTCTGGCTGGAGTTCGCCGCCGCCATCGGCGCGAGCAAGGCTTCGGTAGTCGCGGGGAAGCCGAACGCGGAGACGGCAGCGCTGGTGGACCATTTCACGACGATCTGCCAAACGGGCCCGCTGGGTGCAGCGCTGGCGACCCTGTTCGCCTACGAGGGCCAGGTCCCGGCTATCGCCTGGGAAAAGATCAAGGGGCTGAGCGAGCACTACGGGATGTCGCCGGCCCAGTTCGAGTTCTTTTCGGTCCATCTCGTTTCGGACGTGGCCCACGCGGGCGCCGAGATGGAGGCGATCGCGGAACTGACAATCGAGGAGGATTCGGTGGTCGCGGCGGCTTCACAGTCGTGCGACCTGCTCTGGCGATTCCTCGATGAGTGCTACGCCGTATCACCGTCCCGCAACTAGGCCAGGCCGTCGCGCCTGGTTCCGCATCCCGGCCCCCGCACTCCCAGCGCGCGGCCATGCCCCCTGTTCGCCCCGCCTCGGCGCGTGCGGGCGCAACTTACCCGGAGGTGGCCTGATGGCCGAGTTCGCATACCAGGATGTCGAGGCGTGGAACACCGCCGTGAAGCTGACGGCCGCCGTTGGGCGGCTGAAGATCGGTTCGAACCTGAAGGCGTCGATGGATGCCCAGGGCCACGCCTTTGAGCAGGCCGGGCTCGCCTGTGCGCTCATCGCCGAGGGTGCGGACCGGGAAGGCGGCGCGCAGATCGACCTCTACCGCGACGCGCGCGGGGCGCTCGCCCAATGCCGATCGTGGATCCACGTCCTCGCGGCCGTGATGAACGAATCGGACACGATCTTCGGGAACGAACTGGACCTGGCCGAGACCGCTTCGCGCCAGGTGAGTGGCATGCTCCGGAACGCCGACCGTCCGCAGCAACCGCCGATGGGCCAGCAGACCTTCAACCGGCCGCCAATGCGTGGCCCTGGCGGCCCGGGCGGCGGCTTTGGTGGTGGCGGCTTCGGCGGTGGGCGGCCCGGTGGCCCGCCACGCGGTGGCCCGCGATGAACGAGCGGAAGCGAATCCTCACGGGCATCCGCCCCACCGGCTCACTCCACCTTGGCCACTACGCGGGCGCGCTCGAAAACTGGGTGCGGCTGCAGACCGAGTACGAGTGCTACTTCCTGATCGCCGACTACCAGGTGAGCGACTACGCCGACGATATCAAGCGCGTCCGTGACGCCGTCTGGGAAGTCGCCCTGGACTTCCTGGCGGTCGGGCTGGATCCGGAAGGCAGCAGCTTCGTCATCGAGAGCCTCGTGCCGGAACACGCCGAGCTCACCGTGTGGCTGAGCTGGTTCCTGCCCCTCGGCATGCTCGAACGAAACCCGACCTTGAAGTCGGAGATGGAGACGATCGAACAGGGGGATGAATCGAAGAAGGGGAAGTCGGTCCCGGTGGCGTTCTACAACTACCCGGTGATGCAGGTGGCGAACATCCTGATGCCGCGCGCCCACCTTGTGCCCGTTGGGGAAGACCAGCTGCCTCACATCGAACTCACGCGTGAGACGGCTCGCCGCTTTAACCGCGAGTTCAAGGAGGTCTTCCCGGAGCCGGAGGCGCTCGTGGGGAGGGTGGCCCGGCTCGTGGGGACCGACGGCAATGCGAAGATGAGCAAGTCCCGCGGCAACACCATCGACCTGAAGGATTCAGCCGAGGCGGTCGCGAAGAAGATCAAGGCGATGTACGCGGGGCCACCGCGTGGGCTGAACGAACCGGGAGTCGTGGAAGAGAACCCGATCTTCCTCTACCTCGACGCCTTCGACCCGGACACGGCGGAGGTCGCGAACCTGAAGGAGCAGTACTCCCGGACCGGCGTGGGCAACAAGGTGTTGAAGGACCGGCTGACGACGGCGCTGAACAACCTCCTGGACCCGTTTCGCGAACGCAGAAGCTACTACGAGGCGCGCATGCCGCTCGTCCGGGAGGCGCTGGAGAGCGGAACCCTGCGGGAACGCAAAATCGCCCAGGAGACGATGGCGATGGTTCGCGACGCGCTGGACCTTGACTACCTGGGGAAACACCGGGACGGGGGCGCCAAGTGACGCTCCCCGCTACCGCGGCAGGGCTTCGCCCGCGAGGCAGACGATGCTGAAGCCGACGCTCGACGAAGTGAAAGCGATCGCGAAGCGGGGCGAAGGCAACCTCGTGCCTATTTACCGCGACATCATGGCGGACCTGGAGACGCCGGTCTCCGCCTTCCTGAAGGTGCGCCAGGGACCGTACTCGTTCCTGCTGGAATCCGTAGAGGGCGGCGAGCGGCTGGCGCGCTATTCGTTCATTGGCACGCAGCCGTATCGCGTGCTGAAGACGGGCGACGGCTACGACTACAGCGGCGACCCACTGGTTCCGCTCCAGCAGGAGCTTGAGCAGTTCAAGCTCGTCCACATCGAAGGCTTGCCCGGGCTTACCGGGGGAGCCATCGGTTATGTCAGCTACGACGCCGTCCGCCACTTCGAGCCGCGTGTCGAACGGGACCTGGTCGACGTGCTCAAGGTGCCCGAGGCGATGTTCTTCTTCTGCGACGCGATGGTGGTGTTCGACCACATTCAGCACACGATGAAGGTGGTCGCCCACTGCCGCATCGACGGTGACATCGACGCGAACTACGCCCAGGCAGCCTTCAAGATCGACAGCATGGTCGAGCGCCTGACCAACCCGACGGTGAAGCTGCCGATCGAGGTCGTTGGCGATGTTCTGCGCGGGACCGGCCAGGCGGAATCGAACCAGGGCCGCGAAGGCTACGAGCTGATGGTGAACAAGGTGAAGGAGTACGTGGTGGCGGGCGACGTCATCCAGGTGGTTCCTTCCCATCGCCTCGCCCGGAAGACGGCCGTCCACCCGTTCAACGTCTACCGGCAGCTGCGGATGGTGAACCCTTCGCCCTACATGTTCTATCTCGACATGGGGGACTTCCAGGTGGTCGGGGCTTCCCCCGAACTGCTGGTGCGGGTGGAAGACGGCATCGTAGTGAACCATCCGACCGCCGGCACTCGGCCCCGAGGAGCGAACGAAGCGGAAGACGACCGGATCGCTGTCGAGCTTCTCGCCGACGAGAAGGAGCGGGCTGAACACATTATGCTCGTCGACCTGGGCCGTAACGACGTCGGCCGGGTGGCGGAACCGGGCACCGTGAAGGTCGATTCGCTGATGCAGATCGAACGGTTCTCCCACGTGATGCACATCGTCTCACACGTCTCCGGGCGGCTGGCGAAGGGGAAGACGATGTTCGACGCCTTCCGATCGATCTTCCCGGCGGGGACGCTTTCCGGTGCGCCCAAGGTGCGGGCGATGGAGATCATCTCCGAACTGGAGGGCGAAAAGCGCGGGCTCTACGGCGGGGCCATCGGCTATGCCAGCTTCGCCGGCACGCTCGACACCTGCATCGCCATCCGGACGATGGTTTTCAAAGACGGGACGGCGTACCTGCAGGCGGGGGGCGGGATCGTCTACGACTCCGACCCGGGGGCCGAGTACGTCGAGACGCTGAACAAACTCGGGGCGCCACAACGCGCAATCGACCAGGCCGAGATTGCGGCGGCCGAGATGAAACGCGGGAGCCTCGGCTATGGTTGACAGTCGCTTACTCGGGGGTGATGCATCGTGACCGACCGCCGTCCGGACCGTGTCTACGGCATCCTCGTGCGGGAGGGCGCTCTCTTCGTGCGACCGATCGCGGGGGAGTACGGCCTGCCCGGCGGCGTCTTCCGGCCGATGGCGGAAGACCGGAAGGTCGAGCTGCGGGCACACCTTCACGACCAGCTCGGGATCGAGGCGACGAACGTCTGGGCCCAGGGCGGCTTCGACTACCAGGCGCCGGGCGAGGAGCGGCCGTACTTCAGCGGCTTCTACAGCGTCTGGGGATGGTCGGGAGAGATCCCCGCGAGCGCCGGTAGCTGGGTGACCGGCGAAGCGCTGGCCGGCATGCCGGGGCTGCCCGGCCCACTGCGCACACTGTTGCTCAGCACCCTGGACACCGTGGCGATGAGGACGACATGAGCGACCGTATCGAGCTGAGGGCACTGGTTGGGCGCGAAGGGCGCATCTGGATGGTCCGGGCGAGCGCGGCCGAAGAATGGCTCCTGCCCGGTGGCGCCTTCGATGAGGAGACAGACGACGTGGACGCGGCGATGGACAGCCTGCTGCGATCCTTCGGCGTGGCTTCGCCGAACATCGCCGAGGACTTCGTCCAGACGGCGTTCCTCCCGCACGCGGACGGCCAGCGGCTCCTGAACCTCTATGCGCCGATGTCCTGGGAGGGCGAACCGCAGGCGCCCGAGGGCCACGAATCGGGCTGGTTCGGCATCGACGACCTGGAGGCGCTGGCCATGGACGCAGCGGTGCGGACAGCGATCCTGCAGGTCTTCGGGCTGGCGGACGACGACGATGAGGAGACGATGGAGGCCTTCGCCGATTTCGCCAGCGACCTGATGCGCGCCGATGGGACGACGGTCCGCCCGCCCGCGAGTGCGGCGCCAGCGGTTAGCCGCCGCGAGGCCGGCCTGGATGTGCTGCGGACGCTGAACGGAGCGGCAGATCCGGCGGTCGCCGCCGCAGGGCTCGCCGCCCGGGCGCCCGAACTGGCGGGCGATGTCATCGATTTCGCCATGGGCGAGGTATGGAGCCACCCGGCGCTCGACCGGCGGACGCGGAGCCTCGAAGTCGTGGCGATGCTGGCGGCGCTTGGCGGCCGGCCGGGGCCATTGCGGAGCCACGTCAACGGCGCCCTCAACCACGGCGCTACGCCGGACGAGATTGTCCAGACGCTGCGCATGGTCGCCGTTTACGCGGGGTTCCCGGCCGCCCTGGAAGCGTGGCCGATCATGGAGGCGGTGTTCGCGGAGCGTGGCGTTCCCCGCCCGGGAGCGGCGCGATGAAGGCCGTCCTCTGGGACCTGGACGACACGATCTTGAACACGCTCCCGGCGCGCATGGTCTCGCTCAAGCACGCCTACGAGGTCTGCGTCGGCGGATGGGTGGATCCGCTCGAACTCTGGAAGTCACATCGCGGGCACAGCCTGGAAGCGCTCGGCCAGCGGTTACTCGGTGAGGACTACCGGCGGTTCGCGGAGACCTACCGGACGCATTACTACCGCCAGGCGGACCGCGCCCCGGCGTTCCCGGGCGTTGAGGAGGTGCTCCGCGCCTGCCGTGAGTCGGACCTGCAGCTGGGCGTCGTGACTTCGAAGATCTCCTGGGGCGCGACGGATGAACTGGACCAGGCGGGTCTCCTGCACTACTTCGGCGCCGTGGTGGGGAGCGACGATACGGATTGTCAGAAGCCAGACCCCGCGCCGGTCTTCGAGGCGATGAGCCGGCTGTTAATCGACGACGCGAACGAGGTGGTCTTCATTGGCGATAGCCCGGCCGACATGTTCGCCGCCCGGAACGCTGGCTGCGTCAGCATCGCTGCGCTCTGGGGCACGCTGGACAGCGAACTGCTCCTCGATGCTGGTCCCGGCCACACGGCGGAGACTCCCGAGCGAGTGGCCGAAGTGCTGGCCGGGATAGCGCGTGGCGCCCTATGACGATCGATAAGCAGGTGACGCACCTGGCGGTGCGTTTCTACCGCGTGGATGGGGTCGAATTCGTCCTCGTGCCGTTGTTGAAGGAGTTCGCCAGCTTCACGCGGTCGGCGGGCGATGGCTACTTCCTCGTTTCGCTGATGGGGGAACCGGGGACGGCCTATCCGCTGAATCTGCGGTCGCCGGGCGCCTTCGACCCGGACTACCTCGCGAAGAAGTTCAAACTGGATGCGCGGGGATTCGCCTATTCACCGGAGGAGCTCTCCATCGCGCTGCGGGCCGTCGCCGCGGACATCCAGGGGGAAGAGGAGTTGGACCGATGAATCGAACGCGGCGCATCACAGGCGGAGGGCTCGTGTCATGACCGTGCTGCTCATCGATAACTACGACAGCTTCACCTACAACCTCTACCAGTACCTCGCGGAACTGGGGGCGGAGGTAGTGGTGCACCGGAACGACAAGGTGACGCTGGCGGAGTGCCGGGCGCTGAAGCCCGACCACGTGGTGATTTCGCCGGGGCCGTGCACGCCGGCTGAGGCGGGGATCTCCCAGGATGTGATCCGCGAGTTCGCCGGGAAGGTGCCGGTGCTCGGCGTCTGCCTGGGCCACCAGTGCATCTACAGCGTCTACGGCGGCGTAGTGACCGGGGCGGGCGAGATAAAGCACGGCAAGACTTCGACGATCAGCCACGACGGGAAGGGCGTGTTCGCCGGGATCCCGGAGGACTTCACTGCGATTCGTTACCACTCGCTGGCGGGAACGGCAGAAACGCAACCGGACGTGCTAGATGTGACAGCGCATGCGGAGAGCGGCGTGATCATGGGCGTACGCCACAAGACGTTAACGGTGGAGGGCGTGCAGTTCCACCCGGAATCGATCGCGACGGAGCACGGGAAAGAGCTGTTGCGGAACTTCCTGGCTATGGAAGGCGGGACATGGCCGTGATCGTCGAAGCAATTCGTGCCCTTGTGGAGCGAGGCGGGCTGGAGGACGGCCAGGTGAGGGCGGCGATGTCCGCGATTATGGCCGGGGAGGCCACACCGGCGCAGATCGCGGCCTTCCTGACCGCCTTGCGAGTGCGCGGGGAAACGCCGGAGGTGATCGCGGCGTGCTGGGCTGTGCTCCAGGAACACGCGCTCCCCTGCCCGGCCGATAACGTCGTCGACCTTTGCGGTACGGGTGGCGACGGGGCCGACACGTTCAACGTTTCAACGGCTGCCGCGTTCGTGGTGGCGGCGGCGGGCGTACGGGTGGCGAAGCACGGCAACCGGGCGGCCTCATCGAAGTGTGGAAGCGCCGACCTGCTTGAGGCGGTGGGCGCGCGCATCGACCTCACAGGCGAACAGGCGGCGCGGGTGATCGACGCCTGCGGCTTCTGCTTCCTGTTCGCGCAGGCGTTCCACCCGGCGATGCGCCATGCCGGGCCGGTTCGCCGCGAAATCGGCATCCGCACGGTGTTCAACATCATCGGGCCGCTGACCAACCCGGCCCGGCCACGGGCGCAGCTGATTGGTGTTGGGGCGGCGTACCTGGGTCCGCTGGTGGCACAAGCCTTCGCGCTGCGGGGCACGGGCCGGGCGCTCGTGGTCCATTCGGATGACGGCCTGGACGAAATCAGCCCCGCGGGTGGCTCGACGGCGTGGGAGGTGGTGGGCGATTCGATCCGCGAGACGCGGGTGGGCCCAGCGGACTTCGGTTTGCCCATTCACCCGCTTTCGGCGGTTGCCGGCGGCGACGCGGCGGCGAACGCGGCGGTGCTGCGGGCGGTCCTCGGCGGGGCCCAGGGGCCGGTCAGTGACTTTGTGGCGATGAACGCGGGCGCTGCCCTCTACACGGCGGGCGCGGCCGGTTCGCTTGCGAGCGGGGCGGCAATGGCCCAGGGCGTGCTGTCCTCGGGCGGGGCGGCGGATGTGCTGGAGCGGTACATTCGCCTTTCGAACGAGGTGGCGAATGGCTGAGCCAACGGCGGGCGGGCCAACGATCCTTGAGACGATCGTCGAACGGCGGCGCGAAGACCTGCTCTACGCGAAGGAGGCGCTCCCGCTGTACCGCCTGGAAGCGCTGGCGAAGGCCGGGCCAGCGGCGATCGATTTCGCCGCGCGGCTTCGCGCGGCCGGGCCGATGGCGCTCATCGCCGAAATCAAGCGCGCTTCGCCAAGCAAGGGCGACATCGCTACCGGGATCGACGCGGCCGAGCAGGCCCTTCGCTACGCGCGGGCCGGTGCGGCCGGCATCTCCGTGCTCACCGAACCGACATGGTTCAAGGGCACGCTCGATGACCTGCGGGCCGTACGCGTGGCGCTGGAGGGCATGGGTAACGACCGGCCGGGCGTCCTCCGCAAGGACTTCATCATCGACGAGTACCAGGTCGCGGAAGCGCGGGCGTACGGCGCCGACGCCGCATTGCTCATCGTCGCCTGTCTCGATGACGCGACGTTGCGTGGGCTCCTGGCCTGCGTGCGGGGACATGGCATGGAAGCGCTCGTGGAAGTGAACAACAGCGAGGAGATGGAACGCGCTGTGGACGTGGGGGCCACGGTGATCGGCATCAACAATCGTGACCTGAAGAGCTTCCACGTGGACCTGGGCACCACGGACCGGCTGGCGGCCATGGTTCCGAAGGGGACCCTCCTGGCGGCGCTCAGCGGCATCCAGGGCCGGGCCGATGTTGAACGCTTCGCCGCGGCCGGCGCCGAGGCTGTCCTTGTCGGTGAGGCGTTGATGCTGGCGGAGGACCCGGGGGCGAAGGCGGCGGAGCTGCTGGGCATGCCGCTGACGGAGACACGCGCATGAGCGGCCTCGTACTCGTTCAGATGCACGGTGAGCCCGGCAGCGGGAAGAGCACCCTGGCGCGCGCGCTCGGGCCGCTCGTACCGGCCGTGGTGCTGGACAAAGACATCGTCAGTAGCGGGCTCATGCGCTCGGGGCTGGCCAGGGGAGCAGTCGGCGCGGCCGCCTACGAGACGATCTGGGGGCTGACACGCAGCCTGCTCCGCCAGGGCTTCTCCGTCGTTGTCGATAGTCCCTGTTACTGGCGCCGCATCGAAGAGACCGGGCAAGGGATCGCCCGGGCGGCCCACGCCCGGTACGTCATGGTGGAGTGCCTCTGCGCCGACCGGGCCGAACTCGCGCGCCGGCTCTCGGAACGCGAAGCGCTGGAATCCCAGCCGCACGAGATCATCGACTGGTTGGCCCAGCCGGGTACCACGCAGCCAAGCGCCGGGCGGCTCCGCCTGGACTCCACACGGCCACTGCTGGAGATCGCGGGCGAAGCGGCGGCATACGTGCGCGGGCTGGCTGCGGCATGACGTACGTGAAGATTTGCGGCCTGCGTGACGTCGCAACCGCCGTGGAAACCGTAAAGGCCGGGGCCGACTTCATCGGGCTGGTGTTCGCCGAATCGCGGCGCAAAGTAACTCCCCAGGAGTGCTTCGACATCTGTGAGGCGGTCCGGACCGCGCGGCGCACGCCCGCGCCCGCGGAGTTCGCCGGGCCGGAGCGCGGCGAGGTGCGCGGCCTGAGCTGGTTCGGCGCCTGGAGCGAGGCGATCGAGGACTCGCTGATGCGCTGGCGCCCGCTCATTGTCGGCGTCTTTGCTGACCAGAGCGTGAGCGAAGTGAACGACATCGCCGACGCGGCGGGGCTGGACCTGGTCCAGCTTTCGGGCGGAGAACCGGCGGAATTCGTCCGTCAGATTCACCGCCCCGTCTTCCGCGCCGTCCATGTCGCCGCGGAGACCGGTGCCGACGACGTGATCGACGCGCTGACGGGCATGCCCGCCGCCGGCGTGATGCTGGATACGGCAAAAGGCCAGGCTCGTGGCGGGACCGGTGAACCGTTCGACTGGAGCGTGGCAGCGGCGGTTGCCCGGCGCGTGCCAATCATGCTGGCCGGAGGCCTCACGCCGGAGAACGTCGCTGCCGCGGTGGCGGCCGCGGAGCCATGGGCGGTGGACGTTTCGACCGGGGTAGAGACCGGCGGCACGAAGGATATCGAGAAGATTCGCGCGTTCATCGCGTCCGCAAAGGGCCGGCGTCCTGGCGCCGTACCGTGAGTAAGGGAGAACAGGTTTGAGCACGACAGCACCCCTCGCCCCCCGGTTCGGGGAGTTCGGCGGACGCTACATCCCCGAGACGCTGGTGGCCGCCCATGAGCAGCTCGAACGGGAGTACGCCCGGGCCGTCGCGGACCCCGCGTTCCATGCCGAACTCGATGACCTGCTCGCGCATTATGTCGGGCGGCCAACCCCGCTCTACTTCGCTGAACGGCTGACGCGGGAATGCGGCGGCGCGCGCATCTGGCTCAAGCGGGAGGACCTGGCCCACACCGGCGCCCACAAGATCAACAACGCGCTCGGCCAGGCGCTGCTGGCCAAGCGCATCGGCAAGCCGCGCGTCATCGCGGAGACCGGCGCGGGGCAGCACGGCGTCGCGACGGCGACGGTCTGCGCGATGCTCGACCTCGATTGCGTGGTCTACATGGGCAGCGAGGACATCAAGCGCCAATCGCTCAACGCCTTCCGCATGAAGATCCTCGGCGCGGAGCTGGTCTCCGTGGAGAGCGGCAGCAAGACGCTGAAGGACGCGATTAACGAGGCGATGCGCGACTGGGTGACGAACGTCGAAACGACCCACTACATCATCGGCTCGGCGATTGGGCCGCACCCCTTTCCAACGATCGTGCGGGACTTCCAGTCCGTTATCGGCAAGGAAGCGCGGGCGCAGATGCTGGCCCAGGCCGGGAAGCTCCCGGATGTCGCGATCGCCTGCGTTGGCGGCGGAAGCAACGCCATCGGCCTCTTCCACCCGCTTATCAACGACCCGGTGCGGCTGATCGGCGTGGAGGCGGGCGGCGACGGCGTCGGCAGCGGGCGGCACTCGGCCACCCTGGTCGCCGGGCGCCCGGGCGTCCTCCACGGAACGCGCACCTACCTGCTTCAGACGGCCGATGGCCAGATCATGGAGACGCACAGCATCTCGGCGGGGCTGGATTACCCGGGTG